>JAQBQB010000014.1 GCA_028287235.1 Gemmatimonadota bacterium
CGTTCGTCCCAGCGCTGGCGGTACCTCTCGAGCCACATCATCTCTTTCTCCAATCGGCGCCGGCCCAGCTGGCACGTCCGCACGCGCCCGATCTTCTTCGTGGTGACGAGCCCCGCCTGCTCCAGAACGCCGACGTGCTTCTTCATGCCCGTGAGCGTCATGTCGAACGTCTCGGCAAGGTCCGTGATCGACGCGTCGGCTCGTCCGAGCTGCTCCAGAACGCCACGCCGCGTGGCGTCCGAGAGCGCGGCGAACGAAGCATCAAGTCGGGTCGTCATATACTGAACCATATGGTTCAGTATTTAACGCCAGCGTTCACGGCCAGCAAGGGGTGGCCGCGAAGCACGATGCGTCCTACGATCTCGGCAGAGCGCGCGCATCCGTGGGCGGTCAGACCCCTCGTCGCACTGGGCCCGTCTTCGATAGCTTTCCATCATGACCAACCCCAAACCCGCCGAGCTGGCCGTGCGCCTGTTCAAGGATGACGCGGCATGGGAAACGTGGCTCGCCAAGCAGCACGCCAAGTCCGCCGGCCTGTGGTTGCGCATCGCCAAGGCAGCGTCGAACGTCAAATCGGTGTCCTACGCCGAGGCGCTCGACGTCGCGCTCTGCTACGGCTGGATCGACGGGCAAAAGAAGGCGTTCGACGACGCGACCTGGCTCCAGAAGTTCACGCCGCGCGGCAAGCGGAGCATCTGGTCGAAGATCAACCGCGAGAAAGTGCAGCGTCTCGTTGAGAGCGGCCGCATGCAGTCACCCGGCCTCGAGGCCGTGGGCCGCGCGAAGGCGAACGGTCAGTGGGACTCCGCGTACGACTCGCATCGAACCGCCGGCGTGCCGGACGACCTTCAGCTCGCGCTCGACGCACACCCGAAAGCGAAGGCGTTTTTCGCGACCCTGAACAGCGCGAACCGATACGCCATCCTGTTCCGGATCCAGACGGTGAAAAGAGCCGAGACACGCGCGAAGAAAATCGAGCAGTTCGTCGGCATGTTGGAGCGGCACGAGGTGATCCACCCGTAGCACGGCTCGCCGGCCGGTCGAGGCCTTCTGGCCTGCTATCTGCGAGGCTCGGCGGACTCTTGAGCGGAGTCGTCGACGTGCCGGCAAGAAAGCGGGGCCAGCGCCATCTTGGCGAGCAGGGAGACGGCGACCTCTCCGTCGCTCGTGCCGCGGGCAGCTATCTCTTCGACACGCGTGGTAAGCGCTACGTCGATTTCGTGATGGGCTGGTGCGTCGGCAACTTCGGATGGGGCGATGCGGAGCTCGAGCGACGCATCGAGCGCTTCCGCGGCCCCGACTACGTGTATCCGGACTACCGCTATCGCCCCTGGGAGGAGCTCGCCACGCTCCTCGCGCGACTTGCTCCGGGCGACCTGACCAAGTGCTTTCGCGCGACCGGCGGATCGGAGGCGGTGGAGCTCGCGATCCAGGCGGCGATGCTGCACACGAAGCGCCACGCATTCGTGTCGCTCGAGGACAGTTATCACGGGAACACGTTCGGCGCGATGAGTGTCGCCGGCTCGGAGTATCGCGAGAAGTTTCCGCGTCTCCTTCCAAACTGCCACAAGATCAGGCTGCCGTTGGACGAGGATGCGCTCGACCGCATCGAGACGCGGCTCGAGCGGCGGGACGTCGCGGCGTTCATCATGGAGCCGGTGAGCATCAACCTCGGCGTCTGCGTACCGCAGCCCGGGTTCATGGAAGGGCTTCGGGCACTGTGCACGCGCTATCGCACTCTGCTCATTCTCGATGAAGTGGCCTGCGGCTTCGGCCGCACGGGTAGAATTTTCGCGACGGAGCACTTCGACATCGAGCCTGACATCATGTGCGTCGCCAAGGCGATTTCCGGCGGCGTGGCCGGCATGGGCGCCATGCTTGCAACGGCCGCGGTCGGGGAGACGATGGAGGCGAAGGGAGAGTTCTACTCGACCTACGGATGGCATCCGCGGAGTACGGACGTGGCGATCGCCAGCATACGGCGCATCATGCGCGACAAACGAAAGCTGCTGGCCCAGGTCGCCGCGACCAGCGACTACTTCCGGGAGCGCATCGGCGGGATCGAGTTCGGATCGAAGCTGACCCTCAACATGCTCGGCCTCGCGATCGGTCTGCACTTCGAGGAGGACGAGTATGGGGACGCCCTGGCCGACCGTTGCCGCAGCAACGGTCTTCTAGTAGCGAGTCAGTCGAGCGATGTGCTACTCTTGCCGGCGCTCAACATCGATCGTCGGACGGCGTCACGAGGGCTGGACATCCTCGAGCAGTCAGTCTGACCTGCATCGCGACCCGTTGTCGAACGAACACTGCACCTGACCGACACATGCCTATCACGACCATCCCAGGTGCGCGGCCCAGGAAGGTGCCGAGCCAGTGTCAGCGGCCAAGCGGCTGGCGCGGGAAGTTCGTTCTCTGGTCGATGAATCGACGGCATTCCAAGTTGACCGACTGGGGCCTTCAACATCTGTCGATTCGGCGGGACGAGACCATTCTCGATGTCGGATGCGGCGGCGGACGAACGGTGGCCAAGCTCGCTGACCTCGCACCGAACGGTCGCATCTATGGAATCGACTACGCCCCGGCGAGCGTCGCTGCCGCGCGGCACCTCAATCGGAAGCTCGTCGCTTCCGGACGCGTGACGATTCCGGAAGCATCGGTGTCGGCGTTACCATTCTCAGATGACACGTTCGATGTCGTCACTGCAATCGAGACACACTTTTGGTGGCAGGATCTGAGCGGCGGAATGCGAGGAAGATGCGGGCCGAGGATGGATCTGTGTGCTCGGTACGAAGTCACGCTGAAGCCAACATGTCGACCGACGCATTGATGGAAGGCCGGGACGTGCGACTCCGCAACATCGAGCTCAACGACCTCCCCATCTTCTACGAGCAACAACTCGACGCCGACGCTACGCGTATGGCAGCCTTCCCCTCGCGCGATCGCGCAGCCTTCGACGCGCATTGGGCGACGAACATCCTCGGCAACCCGGCGGCGATCAATCAGACAATCGTCGTCGACGGCCAGGTCGCGGGCAACATTGGGAGCTGGTCCCAGGACGGTGTCCGCCTCGTCGGCTATTGGATCGGCAAGGAGCATTGGGGCAAGGGTGTCGCGACCCGGGCGCTCGCCGCTTTCCTGCACCTCGTGACCGAGCGTCCCCTCCACGCGCACGTGGCCAAGCATAACGTCGGCTCGATCCGCGTTCTGGAGAAGTGCGGCTTCAGCCTCGAGCGCGAGGAGAGCGGGGAGGTCTCCGGCGAAGACGTCGCCGAGCTCGTGCTCGTCCTGCGCTGAGGCCTCTGGCCGCAGACGGGAGCCGGCTTGCGAAGGAAGATCAACCTTCATTTCGACTGATCTCGGAGACGACGCGGCACTCGAATGCCGCGCGCGCACCGTCCGGAAACCACCGCAGCTCACCCGAGGATCGTTTCGTGGCGCGGAGTTGGCGCGGGCGTCACGAACAGCTCGCCGTCCACGAGCTCGTACTTGTTGCCGTCGTCGGGCAAGCTGTGGAGCTCCTCGAGCGTCCACCGTTTGGTCCGCGTCGCCATGTGCATTCAGCCGCTCTCCTCTCGGGACCATGGTCGCGCATGTGGCGAGGATGCACACGCGCGCCGCGGCGTGCGCAACCGCATGAGCGCCGACCGTAGCCGCTTGCCGCACCCTCACGCTACGCTCGGCGACCGCGCCGAGTCAATGCGGGCCCGGACCCGCTGCGAGACTGATCGCGCGTCGATCGAGGCGGACCGCACGAGCTGGCGCACCAATCAGATTCTGTGCAAACTGTCGCGAGACCAACGCAAGCCCTCGCTCCGCCGAAGCTATGACGTCGATTGACCAGCCCCAGGATGCGCCGCGGGCATTTCAAGCCGCGTGGAACGCGCACGATATGACGGCCTTTGCGAGTCTTTTCCACAGCGATGCGACTTTCGTCAACCGGTTCGCCCACTACGTGCGCGGTGTGGAGGCGATTGTCTCCCTACACCAACCCGTCCATGAAACGATCTATCGGGATTCCACGCTCGAGAACGAGCTGATCGACATCACGGCCATCGGCGAGGACGCGATGATCGTTCATTTCTGGAGCCGCCTTCGCGTCGGTCCCGCTCACCCGGCGGGCGCGCACGACGTCGATACGCTGATCTTGGCGGTGATCACGCGGCGCGAAGGCGTTTGGCGAATTCAGGCGCTCGAAAATGTCACGTTGACGAATCCTCGAACGGGAGAAGCTGTTCTGCGGCGTTGAGGCCGCCGCGCTCCGGCCACACGGTAGTGGGCCAGTCTGATCGTGACAAATGATGCGCGCGACTGGACCGTATCGTGGAACGCCGTACATTCACCGGTATGCGTTCCATCTTGATTGGCGCCGCGTGCGCTGCTGGTGTTCTTGGCTGTCACGGTCAGCGGTCGGCTCCCACGTCGGCGCCGTTGACAGCAGCATCGCGTTTTGCCTTCGCGGATAGCGCGTTGCACGTCAGGCTCTGCGAGCCTACGAAGGCCAACGAAGATTGGCGCAAGGTGTGTGTGCCAAAGGATCAGTCGGTCCGGGTTCCGTAACCACGCCGAAGAAGAGGCCCGCCAAGCTCAGACCCGGCGTTGCCGAGACGGCGTTCCGGGTCTTTCAGGAAGCGATAGGGAAGCGTGGACGGAAAGGCGGCAAGAAGGGCGGTGCCGCTCGGAAGGCCAAGACGACCAGCGACCAGCGAGCGAAGGGCGCGACTACTGCCGCCCTCGCCCGTTGGGAAATGAAAAAAGACTGTGCATTGCGACGTCGCCCCGCCAGCGTAAGATGCAGTGTCCGCGGCGCCCACCCATGCCGCGCCCCCACATCGTGAGGACATCATGCCGCATCGACCGCATGTCTCGCTGTTGACGCTCATCGCTCTCACCGCCCTCGCTCTCGCGGTCCCGCCCGCGGTTCCCGCCCAAGCACCCGTAGCGATCCCCAACTCGCCCGCCGGCACACTGCTGACGCAGTGGCTCGACGTATTCAACCGCGCCGACAGCGCGGGTCTCGACGCGTTCTCCAAGGCGCACAACCCCAAGGTCAACGCTCCGACGCAGCTACGACTGGCGCGTGCGTCGGGCGGCCTCGATGTGGTGCGCATCATCAGCGCTGAGCCGTCGCGCGTCACCTTTGCGGCGCGTGCCAAAACAGGCGGCGCCGGGCTGCGTGGAAGCATCGAGTTGATGGACGGAGATCCGTCACAGATCAAGAACTTCGGGATTCAGTCGGTCCCGCCGGGCGCGCCGCTGGAAGGGTGCAAGACGTACGCGATGCCGGCCACTCTGGGCACCTCGCCCGCCGATGTCGCCTCTGAGGAGGCCATCGTCGCCGCGCTGTACGCGGCGATTTCGGGGCCCGCGTGTCAGCATCGCGACTGGGATCGCTTTCGCGGCCTCTTCGCGCCGGGTGGGCGCCTCATCCCCAAGGTCGCGACAGGCGACGGAACGTTCGGCATCCGCGCCGAGACGCCCGACGAATACGCTGCGTCGGTACAGGGCAGCATGGAGGAGTTCGGTTTCTCCGAGAAAGAGGTGTCGCACGTCGGCGAATCGTTCAACGGCGTCGTCCATCGGTTCAGCACGTACGAATCACGCCGCGCCGCGAGCGACCCGACACCATTCGCGCGCGGGATCAACAGCATTCAGCTGCTGAACGACGGCAAGCGCTGGTGGGTGGTGACGGTGTATTGGGCGGGCGAGCGACCGGATGCACCGATTCCGGATATCTACCTCAAGCGCCCCTGACATGTTCGACCGCTACGTCGAGACGTGATGCAACCGATACGTCGGGCACGTCCATGCAGTGTAGCTATGGCGTCATGCGTGCAACGCAGCTCTTTCATTATCGCTCGGCGATTCCCCTTGGTATTCGGTCCGGAGGTATCACGATGGGCAAATCTCGACGTAAACGAGCGGCACGTGCCGCAGCACACTCGACCCCCACTTCCCGAGCGTCGCTCGCAGTCCGCACCCGCGCGTTCATCATGGGACTCCTGCCCGTGATAGCAATCTTCCTCGGCACCCGCCAGCTACTCGCCGAGGCCTTCCGGATTCCAAGCGGCAGCATGGAGCCGACCCTGCTCGTCGGAGACTGGCTCTTCGTCAACAAGCTTCGTTTCGGGCCGCACATCCCGTTCACGAGCCACTCTCTACCGGGGTACGCCAGCCCCAAGCGTGGCGACGTCACCGTCTTCATCTCGCCGCCGCAGGACGAGACGATTCGGATGTCTCCCGACCAAGTCACGCCGACGTTGGTGAAGCGCATCGTCGGAGTCGCCGGCGACACGCTCCTCATGCATCACGGGCAGCTAGCGGTCAACGGCGTGGTCGTCCCATCACCAAACTCGTTCGTTCTTCCGGATGCCGTCGCCGACACGCCGCAGGCGATCTTCACGTGGCAGCATCAGATCGAGATCCGTGGCTCGAGGTTCGGACCACCGGTACCAGCTCCCAGCCTTCACGAATGGGGGCCGGTCGTCGTGCCCACCGGTACGTTCTTCATGGTGGGCGACAATCGAGACGATTCCGTCGACAGCCGGTATTACGGACCCGTTCCGCGTGCGAACCTTCGCGGCACGCCGATGTTCGTCTACTACTCGTACGATCCCGAGCGAGGCGTCGACTACTTTCGTGCGGTGACCGCCATCCGGTGGCGCCGTTTAGGCGATTGGATTCGCTGAACGCACGGCTCATGGCCCGAGCCGGTGTGCCGGAAACAACCGTATCGTTCCGCGACAGGGGTATACCGAACCGCGGCAGTTCGGTGACACCTCGGCCCAACGTGATAATGCCCTAGCGCTACACAGGCCTCCCGAACCAAGTCGTCAGCGCTTCCGTTAGCCCCTGCACTGTGCCGTCGCCGACCCAAGCGACATAGCCGTCGGGGCGGATCAACACCGCGGCGGGGGCAACGACTTCACCCAGCACAGGAAGTTCCCACTTGCCGGTGTATTCCGCGTCGACGTACTGAACGCGGTCCGACCAGCCGGCGATGTCGATGACGCTGGGCGCAACGAAGTTGAGCAGCACGGACTCCGCATTGTGTAGGAAACTGAACACGCGCCGCGGGCCGCTCGTCGTGACTACCTCGAGATCGGGCATGCGACGGCCCAGCAGTGGATGCCCGTCGCCCAGTTCGTATCGAATGTCCAATCCGGACATCATTCCGGCGATGTGCTTGCGCGGCTCCTCCATCGCGAGCAGGTCGCCCACGATGTCGCGCGCGGCCAACGTGCGATCGTCCTCACGATGCAACGCAACCTGCGCCATCGTGGCCTTGAGCACGCGCGCGCCAACCGGGTGACGCTCGGCGTGATACGTGTCGAGCAAGCTGTCCGGTGAGGTGCCCTTGATCACCTGCGACAGCTTCCATCCGAGATTCACCGCATCCTGTATACCGATGCCGAGTCCTTGCCCGCCGATCGGTGAGTGAACGTGCGCGGCGTCGCCGGCGAGCAACACGCGTCCGCTGCGGTATTGCGCTGCCTGCCGCGTCACGTCGGTGAATCTGGAGATCCAGGTTGGGCTGTGGACGCCGTAGTTGGTGCCGCACGCGGCGATGAGCAAAGTCTGGAGATCGTGCAGCGTCGGCTCGGTGGTCGCATTCGCGTTCGGTTCGGTGACCATCACACCAATAGGGCCGACATCCTTGAAAATGATTTCGCTGCCTTTGATCTCGTACTCCGATCTGCCGAACGCATAGGTGCCCGCCGAGGAACGATGTACCCCGTACGGCGGCTTCTCCGTCATTTCGACTTCGGCGAGGATGTTGCTCGTCGTCGCGTCCGATCCCGGGAAGTCGATGCCCGCGGTCTTGCGTATCAGGCTGCGTCCACCGTCGCACCCAACGAGATATTGCGCGCCGAGTGATTCACCGTCAGCGAGTGCGACGTCGACACCGGCCGCGTGTTGCACGAATCCCGTGATTTCGCGGTCATAGAAGATTGGTACCCCGAGCTCGGTGACCCAGTCGGCGAGGATGCGCTCGATGTGCTTCTGCCGTAACGCGAGGCCGTAGTTGTGACGGGTGGGGAAGTCACTGATGTCCAAACGGGTGACGGCGAAGCCCGTCACCTGCGCGGTCTGTCCCGCTGAGAGAAATCGGTCCGCGATGCCGCGCTGGTCGAGCACTTCGATGGTGCGCGAGGAAATCCCGAGTGCGCGCGCGCCGGAGAGTTCCTGATTGGGCCGGCGCTCGACGACGACAACGTCCACGCCCGCCAGCGCCAACTCTCCTGCGAGCATGAGCCCCGTCGGCCCGCCGCCCGCCACTACCACCGAATGATTGGTCATCGCAGGCTCTGGAAAGAAATGAGACGCGAAGTATCAGCTGGGGCGAGGGCCTTGCTGCAAGCCTGCGGGTCGTCGATATATATCTGTGGGGGACGTGGCGACCCAAAGTTGAAGTGGATGGCCCAGATCCCGTCGTCGGTCTCGTCGTCGGTCACGTCGTCGCGGACGAACTGCAGGCGCTCTTCCATGGGCGTTGTCTCCTGCCACGGCATCACCGACCTCGCTCATTCGAGTTCTGTGATGCGCCGCCAGCGCCGCATCATTAAATAGTCCGAATGCCGCAGACGCCCGGCCCCATTCCGACGGTCCGATACCGCGAGGCTACCAGCGCCGATGTGCCGGCCATGGCTGGCTGTCGTGCTGCCGACCCGCAGTCGGGGCCCGCCGATCCGCGCATGGCGGCGTATCTCGACGGACGCCACCACCCCCAACAGGCTCTCGCCGCGCGCATCGCGTTCGTGGCGCTCGTTGGGGATGCGGTTGCCGGTTACATCGCTGGGCATGCGACGACGCGGTATGGTTACGCCGGCGAGGTTCAGTACTTGTACGTGGCGCCGGCATATCGCCGTCATGGGGTGGCGGGCCACCTGCTTCGCTTGGTGGCGCACTGGTTCCAGACCCAGGGAATCCGTCGGGTGTGCGTGAATGCCGACGTAGAGAGTGCAGGAGCAGTCGCGTTCTACACTGCCCACGGCGCAAGCCCGTTGAACCAGTACTGGTATAGGTGGGACGACATCGGCGTGATTCTCGCGGGAAAGCGTGGGTAGCCGGCGATGAGCAGGCAGCGCGGAACATTCTATTACATCGCGTTAGCCGATCGCGGTTGAGGATACCGGGTATCTCCAACAGTAGGCGGAGGAGTCGGTGGTCAATCCATAGATCATGGAGTCGCCGCCGCTGATTAGCGAAAACGTGAGTCCACCGGCGACAGCGGTCGGGATCGGATGATTCCGTGCCCGATTAGCATTAGACAGACATCCGAACATGCGAGTGGAGAATCATGAGCAAAGTATTCGCCAGCATTGGGCTTAGCCTCGATGGCTACATGGCACCGGAAGGAATGACCATGGTGAACCCTCAGTATAAGAACTGGGGCGCCAAGTGGGGCGCGCTGATGGCCTGGCTCATCAACCAACAGTACTTCCGTGAGAACCTCAAATTCGGACCAGGGGGAGAGACCGGCCCGGTCAACGACCTGGTTCGCAGCACCGCGGAGCGCATCGGTGCCAACATCATGGGCAAGCGAATGTTCGACCAAGGCGAGGCCTCGTGGCCAGAGGAGGCTCCGTTTCACACACCGGTGTACGTTCTCACCAATGAGAAACGCGAACCCTGGGTGCGTCCCGGTGGGACGACCTTTTACTTCATCAATGACGGGCCGGAGCGTGCCCTGGAGTTGGCTCGGGAATCCGCCGGCAGCCGTGATGTTCGTATCGCGGGTGGAGCGGATGTGCTCCAGCAGTACCTGAACCTGGGTGTCGTTGACGAGCTGGATATCGCCTTGGCACCGGTGTTGTTCGGCAGCGGACGGCGTCTCTTCGAGAACCTCCGCGAGCCCGGGCCGCAGTTTCGCATTGACAGGGTTCTTGATGGTCCAGCTGCCACGCACTTGCGCTATGTGCGTCAGTGAGGACGGGTTGAACTCGTTCGCAAATTCGCTGGGGCGTTAGCCAGTCAATGGGGTTTGACATGCCGAAAACGCGTCGACGCTTCTGGGCTGCCGTCACCGCCTTCCTCGTCCTGCCGGGTACAGTCGCTGTTCTCGTACCGTGGCTGCTTCGACCGACTGGCGGCCGCATGCATCCAGCGGGCATCCCGCTTCTCGTCATAGGCATTGGCCTACTGTTGTGGTGCGTTCGCGACTTCTACGTCGCTGGGCGTGGCAGCCTCGCTCCTTGGGCGCCGCCCGAGCGCCTCGTCATCATCGGCCTCTATCGGTTGTCGCGGAACCCGATGTATGTCGCGGTGCTCATCGTCTTGTGCGGCTGGGCGCTCACGTACGCGTCGCGTACGTTGTGGATCTACGCGGCGTGCGTCGGCGTCGTCTTTCACCTCCGGGTGATCTTCGGCGAGGAGCCGTGGCTCGCCCGTACACACGGAGCGGAGTGGGCGATGTATCGCGCGCACGTGCCGCGCTGGGTTGGAATGGCATCGTTGCGCTCTGTAAATCACAACGCCGGACGTTTCGGTCGAGACGGAGCGGAATGACATGACTCTGAAGCGGATGGACAACGTCGGCATCGTGGTAGAATCCCTCGATGCCGCCATCTCATTCTTCGCCGAGCTTGGCCTGAAACTCGAAGGGCGAGCCACGATCGAAGGAGAGTGGGCCGGGCGCGTCACCGGGTTGGAGTCTCAGCGAGTCGAGATCGCCATGCTCGTCACCCCAGACGGCCACAGTCGGATCGAGCTCTCTCGATTCCTCACCCCGCCGGTCGTCGCCGATCACCGGAACGCTCCGGTGAACGCCCTTGGCTACCTGCGCGTCATGTTCACCGTGGACAACATCGACGAGACGCTCGTCAGGCTCCGCGGGCATGGCGCGCAGCTCGTCGGCGAAGTGGTTCAGTACGAACAGGCGTATCGGCTCTGCTACATCCGCGGCCCCGAAGGACTTCTCATCGGGCTCGCGGAGGAGCTCAGCTCCAGTGACGCCGCCTAGTCGCAGTCGCTTTGCGGCAAGTGGCCGCGGATGATCGGGTCACGATCCACGACGCCTTTCCCGATCGCGGATTCCGTCACGACTGATGTGGGCGTTTTTTCAAGATCATGCGTCGGGACCGCCCAACGAACGCTGAGGCTGACGAGGGCACTCGCTCCACTTAGCTTACCCCGGCGTGACCCTCCTCTCCGTTTCCAACGTCGGCGTCTCCTTCGGCGCCACTGAGCTCTTCAAGAACATCACCTTCACCGTCGCCGACGGCGAACGATGGGGCATCATCGGGCGCAACGGCGCCGGCAAGACGTCGATCTTCAACATCATCACCGGAGATCTCCCGCCCACGGTGGGAAGCGTCGCGCGCAAGCCGGGACTCCGGCACGCCCTCCTGGACCAGCATCGTGCCTTCGAGGGCGCCACCACCGTCTGGGAGGCGGGCGCGGCCGCGTGGCGCGAGGTCATCGCCCTCGAGCAACGCATCGCGGCGCAGGCGATCGAGCTCGGCGAAATGGGCGAACGCGTCACCGACCAGTTCCTCGAGCGCTTCGGCCACGACCAGGAGCGGTTCGCCGATCTCGGCGGCTACATCTACCACGCTCGCGTCGACGCCGTGCTCCAAGGACTCGGCTTCGACGCCGAGGAGTCGAGGACGCGGCTCGTGTCGTCGCTGTCGGGCGGGGAACGGGGACGCGTGGGCCTGGCCGCGCAACTCATCGCGCCCGCCGACCTGCTGCTCCTCGACGAACCCACCAACCACCTCGACCTCGACACCACCACCTGGCTCCAGGACTGGCTGAACGAGGCCGACGAAACGGTGATCGTGGTGTCGCACGATCGCGCGTTCATGGACGCGGTCTGCACGAACATCCTGCACGTCGAGGCGCGCTCGAGCGAGTCGTACAAGGGGAACTACAGCCAGTTCGTGCCCCAGCGGGCAGAACGACGGCTCACGCGCGAGCGCGAGATGGAGAAGCAGCGCGCCTATGTAAAGAAGGAAGAGGAATACATCCGGCGGAACATTGCCGGCGTGAACTCCTTTCAGGCCAAGGGCAAGCGCAAGCGGCTCGAGCGTCTGCCTCGACTCGCGCCGCCGCCTGGTGATCCGGCGGCGATGACGCTCAACTTCGAAGTGGCCGAGCGCGGTGGCGACCAGGTGGTGGCCATCAAGGAGCTGCGCGTTGAGGTGCCCGGCCGCGTGCTCGTCGACGACTTCACCGCCGTGCTGCGACGGAACGATTTCGTCGCACTCGTCGGCCCCAACGGCGCGGGCAAGTCATCATTCATCTCCACCATCCTCGGCGATCGCGCGCCGGCGGCCGGCGAGGCGAGAGTCGGCGGCTCGGTGACGCCGGCGTGGTTCCGGCAGGACCTCTCCGATCTGCCGCTCCGCATGTCGATGTTCGACGCGATCCAGGAGCTGCGTCCAACCTGGAACCGCGGCCAGGTGCAGGGCCATCTCGGTGCGTTCGGTTTCACGGGCGACGAGGTCCTCCGCGAGATCGGCACGTTGAGCGGCGGCGAGCGCGCTCGCATGGCGCTCGCGCGCATGACACTCGCGCGCGCGAACCTGCTGGTGCTCGACGAGCCAACGAACCATCTCGACGTCGAGAACATCGAGGTGCTCGAGGACGCCCTCGACGAGTACGAGGGCACCGTGCTGCTGGTGAGTCACGACCGTGCGTTCCTTCGGGAGGTCGCGACGCGCGTGTGGTGGTTCGACGGCACGCGCCTCGCCGACTTCGACGGGCCGTTCATCGAGTGGGAGGAGGATCGCGCGCGTCGTGCGGCAAACGTTTAGGGTTAGGCCCGTGCAGCGGCGCCTGATATAATTGCCATAGCCCGTCGAGGCCGCCATATTCGCGCGAGCATCCTCCCGCCGCCTCTCCCCGCCGCGCTGGCGATTACTCGACCCACACACATGGCTGACTCGGGCCAGGACCTCTCGAAGGCCGTAGCCGATCGCTATCGCGTCGAGCGCGAAATAGGCCGCGGCGGCATGGCCGCCGTGTTCCTCGCGCACGACCTCCGCCACGACCGCGACGTCGCCATGAAGGTGCTCCACCCCGAGCTCGCGGCTGCCCTCGGCGCCGACCGCTTCCTTGCCGAGATCAAGACGACCGCGCGACTGCAGCATCCGCACATTCTGCCGTTGCTCGACTCCGGTGAAGCAGACGGCGTGCTGTTCTACGTCATGCCGTTCGTCGCCGGCGAAACGCTTCGCGCGCGGCTCGATCGCGAACATCTCCTTCCGATCGACGATGCGATGCGGATCGCTCGCGAAGTCGCCGACGCGCTCGAGTACGCACACCGCCTCGGCGTCATCCATCGCGACATCAAGCCGGAAAACATTCTCCTGCAGGACGGGCACGCGCTGGTCGCCGACTTCGGGATCGCGCTCGCGGTGCAACAGGCCGGCGGCGCGCGGATGACGCAGACCGGGCTCTCGCTCGGTACACCGCAATACATGTCGCCCGAACAGGCCATGGGCGAACGCACGATCGATGCGCGTTCCGATCAATACGCGCTCGCCGCGGTCATGTACGAGATGCTCGTCGGCGATCCGCCGTTCACGGGCAGCACGGTCCAGGCGATCGTTGCCAAGCTGATGACCGAGCGGCCGACCCGGATCGTCACGCAACGCGATCGCGTTCCGGTGCACGTGGAGTCGGCGGTCCTTCGCGCGCTCGAGAAGATCCCCGCCGACCGATGGGCGAGCGTGCGCGAGTTCATGGACGCGATGCGCGATGCCACGCTCGGATCGGCCGCGACGGCCGCCGCCGACGCAACGGCCGTGGCGCCGCCGGCAACAAACGGTCGCGCAAAACGCGCGAAGACCATTGCACTAGGCGCCGGGGTCCTCGTGCTTGGGACCGCGTTGGGGGGATGGGCGGCGTCGCGTTCGGCGTCGCCGTCGCGCGGAGCAGCCAATGAGCGAATCGTGATGACCTCGATCGTCCCACCGGCCGGAGGCAACTTCAGCGAGCAACAATCGCTTGCGCTCTCCCCCGACGGACAACGGCTCGCGTTCGTGTTCGCGGCACCCGATGGCTCGCGCAATCTCTGGATCCGCGACATCGACAAGCTCGACGCG
Source organism: Gemmatimonadota bacterium (assembly GCA_028287235.1). GTDB lineage: Bacteria > Gemmatimonadota > Gemmatimonadetes > Gemmatimonadales > Gemmatimonadaceae > JAQBQB01. Next base: position 14,049 of record JAQBQB010000014.1, read on the forward strand.
AAGCCGATCGTGGGAAGCACCGGAGGTGACATCCCTTTTTGGTCGCACGATGGCCGCTCCCTCGGCTTCTTTGCGCGTGGGTATCTGCAGATCATGGGACCCACGGGAGAAGTTCGGCGCCTGTGTCCCGTCAGCCAGCCAAACGCGGGATCGTGGAACGCGTCGGACGTCATTCTGTTCAGCGATCGTCACGGCATCTCGTCGGTGTCCGCGTCGGGCAACGCGTGTCGCACCATCATTCCGTACGACAGCGGGAGTGTGCTGCGGGGCGTGTTTCTCCCGGACGGCAAACGATTCGTCTACTCGCGCGGCCGGTTCGCGAATCTCACCGTTGCCAACGGTGACGGAAAGACGCTCGGAACCATTCCCGTGCAGGCGCAGATGTTCGCGGTGGCGGAGCCCGATTTCCTGATTTACTCGAATGGGCGGGACGCCGGCGCCATCGATGCGCAGCGCGTCGACTTCGACGCGTTGCGTACCGTTGGCCAAGCCACGCGTGTCCTCAGCAATGTTCGATCGAGAAGCGGCATTCACACCTTCGCGATCTCTCGCGAGGGTACGCTCGCCTATCTGCCCGGCGGCAGCGATGCACCCTATCTCGACTATGACGCCGGCGGCTTGCGCGACACGATTCGGGTCGACGGCACCTGGACCCTGTCGGCGCGGCCGGCCCGCGCCGGCCCGCCGACGATCGCCGTCGCGGGGAATGCGGTTGGCATGTGGCTCTACGATTTTTCGACTGCCCGCGCGTCCCGTCTCGTGGTGCGCGATACCGGAATTCTGAACCCGCAGGACGGCGTCGGCGCAACCTGGCCGGTCTTCAGCCCCGACGGATCACGATTGGCATACATGGCCGCGAGTCGCACGGAATGCCGCGTCAACGAGCACGATCTGAAGCGCGACGAAGACCGAGTCATCGCGCGAACCTCGTTCGTGGCGATGTCGGGCTGTGCCTCGCCGGTCGACTGGTCGCAGGACGGAACGAAGCTCCTCATCAAGAACGACACGGCGCTCGACGTGATCACCCTGGACGGCAAGGTCACGGCGCGCATCGCGCGACCGGGCGCCATCTGGGAAGGTCATTTTTCACCGGATGCAAAGAGCGTCGTGTTCAGCTCGGACGAGACCGGACGTGCCGAGGTCTACGTGATGGCGATTGCCGGCGGAGTGCCGACACCATTGTCGTCGGATGGCGGACGGTGGCCGGCGTGGACGGCGGACGGCCGCCGAATCGTGTTCATGTCGCCGCTCGGAAAAGTCCAGGAGGTAACAATGACCGGCACCTCGCCGAATGGAGCGCCGCGCACGGTGTTCACCGCGCAGAACTGGCGTCGCTCGACGTTCGATGATCGCGGCGCTGGATTCGCCGTGGTCGGAAACGGCGAGCACTACATCGTGCGACAGTCGCCGAGTGCGTACGCGGTGGCATATGTGCAGCATTGGATGTCGCTGTTGTCGCGGTAGGCCTTTCGTTCGTTCCGCTGACGCTAAGCTCATTGAGCGCGACCGCTTACGGCTTTCTCGACGCTCGTGTCGATTTTGACCGGTCTCGTTCGACGTGGTAGTGAGGCCGCGGAAGGCGCGGCAACCGACACGAAGCGAATTCAGGAGCGGACAATGCGTTTCATAGTCATGGTCATGGCGACGAAGGAATCGGAGGGTGGCGCCCCGCCGAAGCCCGAAGAGTTTGCCGCGATGCAGAAGTACAACGAGGAGGCCGTGAAGGCAGGCGTTCTCCTCGCCGCCGAGGGGCTCACCGCGACCTCGAAAGGTGTGCGCGTGAAGTTCAACCGCGACACACCCACCGTCACCGACGGTCCGTTCGCCGAGACGAAAGAAGTCGTCGCTGGCTTCTCGATCATTCGGGTAGAGTCGCTCGAAGAAGCGATCGAATGGGTGAAGCGCGCCCCGTTCGGCTTTCTGAAGGGCGAGGCCGAAGTCGAGATCCGCAAGCTGATGGAGATCGAGGATTTCGGTGACGGATTCACGCCGAACCCGGAAATCGCGAAAGTGAAGTACTAATGCGACGCCTTGCTCTCCTGGCACTTTCGATTGCGGCGATGGACGCGTTCGCGCAGACCACGGCCGCATCGCCGCGGTCGTCGCCACCGCCGGACTACAGCAACCCGCAGACATGGCTCTGTCGCCCCAACCGTCCGGGAGCGTGCGATGTGGATCTCACCACCACGGTGCTCGCTCGAGACGGGCGCGCAACCGTCGAGCGCGCGCGGCTGAATCCAAAGGCGCCGGTGGATTGCTTCTACGTCTATCCCACGGTGTCGACGGATACGACGACGAACAGCGATATCGTGCCCGACGCCGCCGAGCGCAACGTGGTGCGACTGCAGCTGGCGCGGTTTGGTACACGGTGCCGACTGTTCGCGCCCATGTACCGGCAGCTCACGCTCGCCGCGATGGGTCGTGCGAACGCCGCCGGCATCGAGTCACCCGATTTCTTGGGGCTAGGATACGAGGACGTCCGCGCCGCATGGCACTACTATCTCGCGCACGACAATGGTGGTCGTGGCGTGGTATTGATCGGGCATTCGCAGGGCACCAGCATCCTGACCGAGTTGATCCGCCGCGAGATCGAGGGGACGCCGGTACAGGCGCGCATCGTCTCCGCGCTGCTCATCGGCGCCCCGGGAGGCATCCTCGTACGCCGCGGACAAGACGTGGGCGGCACTTTTGCGCACATGCCGCTTTGTCGCGCGGCCACGCAGACCGGCTGCGTCGTGGCGTATTCATCATTTCGTGCCACCGCGCCGCCGTCGGCGACGACGCGCTTCGGGCGGTCGGCCGACTCGACCCTCGTCGCGGCCTGCACCAATCCCGCCGCGCTCGGCGGCGGCGAGGCCGCTCTCGACGGCTATTTCGACGGGGCGGGAGGAACTGCGCTGCCGCTCGGGCCCACAGAGCCGTGGAGCGTTGGCGGACGACCCATTGCGACGCCGATGGTGCGTGTGGTGGGACTCTTGAAGGGGCAGTGCAGGTCCAACGCGTTCGCCTCGTATCTCGAGGTGTCGGTACAGCGTGGCCGCGGCAGTCCGGCGAGCCGTGACATTCAAGGGGACTTGGCGGAGGGGCTTGGCCTGCATCTGGTCGACATGGAAGTGGCCATGGGCAACCTGGTCGATCTCGTCGGCCGACAAAGCAAGAGTTATCTCGACAGACTGAAACTTGAATGAGAAAACTCAAAATCATCGAACACATCTCGCTGGATGGCGTGATCCAGCACTCCGCCGACAACGACGAGCTCCCCTATCGGACGCCCAACCGGATAGTTCGACGACGCGGACATGTCAGTCACCGGGTCCGAGCAGCTCCCGCTTTTCGTCCTCGGTAAGTTCGCCCTCGGCCGGATCCCCACTGGGTCCGCGGAGCTCTCGCCTTTCAGCCCATCTGGCTACGGCCAGCGAGCCGGCAGCGCAGACCGCGCTCGCCACGCCGAGGGTAGGGCCGAACAGCAGGAACTCTCCCAACAAGGCGCCGCCTCGAAGGCCCGCGCCAACGACGAAGATCCCGGTCAGCAGCAGGCCGCTCGCGGCGCCCCACGCCGCAAAGCGCGGAAGGGACGTGCGATCGATCCCACGACGGCCCTCGATTCCCACGAGGATCCCGGAGAATATGATGCCGGTAAGAAAGCCGAGTGGAGCAAAGAGGAGGGGAAAGGGGAGGTCGGAGTAGAATCCGGGCACCCGCGCCAGGAGGGCGCCCGCACCAAACCATGCCGCTCCCCAGATGAGGCCCATACCGATCGCCGCGCGGATGCGTCGCGCCCACAGCTTCATGACTACCTCCCGACGCGCCATCGGACGCGCGTTCTGCGAGCTGATGATAGCAGGCCAAGTACTTTGTGAAGCAGAGTATGTCTCGGGCGGGCCGAGATCAAGAGCCGCGCGCCGCGACTATCGCGGCCGTGAATAGCCGGGATGATGGGTAACACATAATCCAGGTACATGGGTAACATGCGACATGACACACACGCCGTTGTCCACCCGGGCGTTCTGGATCTGCGCCATCATCACCGTGGTGAGTGCCGTTGTGAGCGCCGCGTTCTCCGTGGCGGCCCTGATTGGCGTCGCACGGCAGGATCAGTATGCGATGTATGCGGCGTCCCGGAGCATCGCGCTGTTACTCGCCACCCTCGCATGCATCGGTGCACGTTCGCGGCGTGGAGTGATGGCCTTGGCTCTGACGATGGGACTGGTCCAAGGCTTTGATGCACTGATCGGGCTCGTCGGGCATAGCCCCATGAAGACGTACGGCCCGCTGGCCTTGTCCGTGGTCGGTCTTGCGTCACTCGTCGCTCTATACCGCGATGCCGGAGCCCACACAGGGCCGGCATCTCCCGTGAACCGCCGGGGTGGGTGACGCCTTCGGTTACCCGCTGTTGCACATCTCGCACGAAGTGCAGACGCTCGTCCATGGTCGCACTCTCCTTCCACGGCATCGCAGACCTCGCTCATTCGAGTCTCATGATGCAGGTTAGAGTGTATCCGCGCTGGCTAGCTGATCACCGTGCCACGAGGTATGAACAGTGTCCCGCGTCTTAGCGCAGATCGAAGCTCTCTCGCCGCTACGGTTCATCCTCCTCATTGGCGCGGTAGGCGGCGCCCTGCAAAGCATTCCGGTCTTCTTTCATAGCGGCACTCTCAACGTCGCCAACGCGCGCGTCAGTCTGATCTTCGTCGCCCTCGTCGTTTCTCCGCTCTGGTGGAGCGGTGCCGCGCTCTTGTGGTGGTTCGCCGTTCGGCGCCGGCGTTTCTCTATCTGGTGGATGGCCTGCCAGGTGACGCTTGGGCTGGCGGCGGCCGACGTGCTGCTGTCGGCGCTTGCGGTCGTCGCGGCCTCAATCGAGACGAAGGGTGAATTCGTCCCTGCGTTCGGTCAACAGCTCGCGATGGCGGTGCTGAGTCCTCTCGAGTTGACTGCCTTCCGAAGCGTCGTCTGGTTCGTCCAAGCCCTGGTCCTCGTCGCCCTCGGGCGGCTCCTGCTTCGGATGGATACGCTCGTTCCGCCACTGCCGTGGACAGCGACAGATCCCGCAGCGGTCCCCTAACGAAAGCTGAAGCTGCCAAGGCGTTATGGTGCAACACACGATCATGAAACGTCCAGCACGTGCGTTCCTGTTCCTGTTCCTGCCCGCGCTCGCGACCATCATGGGCGCCTGCGTACACGGACCGAATCCTCGGCCGGCCCGCGATTCGCAAGTGCCCGCCACTCGCATGATACCGATTGGCCGCGGGGTGAAGCTCGAGGTACTGGATTGGGGCGGTCGCGGCCGTCCGCTCGTTTTCCTCGCCGGCCTCGGCAACTCGGCCCACGTCTTCGATTCGTTCGCCCCGCCATTTACGGATCGTTTCCACGTCGTTGGCATCACGCGCCGTGGGTTCGGCGCGTCGGCGGGTGCGCCGCCGCCCGACAATCTCGACACCCTCGTCGCGGATATCGCCGCGACGCTCGATTCCCTCGGGCTCGGACAAGTGGTGCTCGTCGGGCATTCGATTGCGGGCGAAGAAATGACGCGATTCGCCGAGCTGCACGACGCGCGTTGTGCGGGCCTCGTGTACCTCGATGCAGCGTATGACCGTTCGGGGATGGACACGCTCGCATCGAAGCAGCCGTCCACGCCAAGTCCAACAATCCGCGCGGGGGACACGGCCACCTTCGCGACGGTCCGCGCCTTGTACGCGCGCGTGATGGGCGTGGAGGAACCCGAATCGGATATTCGAGCGATCGAAAAATTCGACGCCGCGGACCGCTACCACGGCTCGGTGACCTCGAACTCGCTCAAAGCGCGCATTACCAGCGGCAAGCAGGTGGCCCGCTACGATCGGGTGCGCTGTCCGGCCCTCGCCGTCTACGCCGTCGCGGATTCAGTCGCCGACGTCGTGCCGTACTACCGGGAGCTCGACGTCGCCGGCCGCGCGCAGGCTGAGTCGCTTCTCACCTTCGTGCAGGCTGTCGTTGCCGATTCGCGCGCCCTCGTCGCCCGGTTGCGGCCGTATCAGATCGTCGACGTGCACGGCAGCAACCATTATGTCTTTCTGCAGCATCCCCGCGAGGTGACGGCGGCGATGCGTACGTTTCTCGGGGCTCGGTGATCGGTGCGGGCGGGCTCGCCGCGCCAGACACGAGCTACTATGTTCTCCGTCGCGTGAGATGAATGCTCCCCTCTCGAGAATTCACATGGGCCTGACGACGGACACCGCGGCGGACACCCGGCGGACCACGACGACATCGGGTGCTGCCCGGCGGCGTTTCGAGATCATTCTCATCAGGCCCTCCCACTACGATGACGACGGCTATGTCATCCAGTGGTTGCGTTCACTGATGCCGTCCAACAGCCTGGCCGCGATGAACGGACTGGCGGTGGACGCCGCGGAGCGCCGCGTGCTGGGATCGGACGTCGACATTCAGGTCACGTCGATCGACGAAGCCAACACGCGCATCAGGCCGGACGCGCTGATCAAGCGCATCAAGTCGGCCGGCGCCGGCGGGTTCCTTGGGCTGGTCGGCGTGCAGTCCAACCAGTTTCCCCGCGCGCTGGACATTGCGCGTCCATTTCGCGAAGCAGGCATCCCCGTCGTCATCGGTGGGTTTCACGTCTCGGGCAGCCTGGCGATGCATCCGGAGGTCGAAGCCAGTCTGCAACAGGCGCTCTCCATGGGCATCAGTCTCTACGCCGGCGAATCGGAAGACCGGATCGACGAAGTCATCGTCGCTGCCGCCAATGGAACGCTGAAGCCGATCTATAATTACCTCGCCCATCTGCCCGGGCTCGACGGCGGCGCCGTTCCGCATCTGCCGGTCGGCACGGCGAAGCGAACGATCGGCGCCACATCGAGCTTCGACGCCGGCCGCGGCTGTCCGTTCCAGTGCTCGTTCTGCACGATCATCAACGTGCAGGGCCGGAAGTCACGCCGGCGCACGTGCGACGACATCGAGACGATCATCCGACGGAATCTCGCCGAAGGAATCGATCGTTATTTCATCACCGACGACAACTTCGCGCGCAACAAGGACTGGGAGCCGATTCTCGACCGGCTGATCAAGATTCGGAATGAGCCGGGGAATCGCGAGATCACCTATTGGATCCAGGTCGATACGCAGAGCTACCGGCTTCCCAGGTTCCTCTCCAAGGCCGGGCAGGCGCACGTCATCAACGTCTTCATCGGCCTCGAGAACATCAATCCGGACAATCTTCAGGCGGCGAACAAACGACAGAACAAGATCTCCGATTACCGGGAGATGCTGCTCGAATGCAAGCGAAACGGACTGATGACTTGGGCGGGGTACATCATCGGTTTCCCGGGCGACACGAGAGAGTCCATTCTTCGCGACATCGAGACGATCAAACGTGAATTGCCGATCGACCTTCTGGAATTCTTCTTCCTTACTCCCTTGCCGGGCTCGGTCGATCATCAGCGATTGGTGCAGGCTGGTGTCCCGATGGACGACGATCTGAACAAATACGATCTCAATCATGTCGTCACCGACCATCCGCGAATGTCGAAGGCGGACCTGGAGGAGACGTGCCGGCTGGCGTGGCAGTCGTACTACACCAAGGAACACACCGAGACGGTCATGTGGCGTGCCGCGGCCAAGGGCGTGCATCCTAACCGTTTGTACGTACCCCTCGCATACTTTCATCACGCGGTCGCCGTCGAGGGCATCCACCCGCTCGAGGGCGGTATTCTCCGACGGAAGTACCGGCGGGATCGGCGGCCTGGCCTGGCGCTCGAGAACCCCATCGCGTTCCACGCCCGCCACTGGCTCGGACTGATCGCTGCGAACGTGCGCCTCGGATTCACGCTGTTGCGCATGGTGCGGACCGGTCGGCGCATCATGCGCCACCCGCGGCTGTTCGACTACATGGATGAGGCGTTGACACCGGTCAACGATTCGCTCGATTCCCGCCGGAAGACGGTGGAGCAATCGGCGACCGATCCGATGGAGGTCATGCATGCTGACGACCACGAACCGATGGCGAGCGTTTCGCCCGCGTGAGCGGTCGCTCGATCTCGAACGCGCTCGTCGACGAACACGTCGACACGAGTCCCACCGTACTCGTGTCGACCTGGGACGATGGGTTGTTCGTGGTCACCGGCCAGACCACACGTCAGGAGTTTGCGAATCAGTCGGTCCGCGGCCTCGCGTCGGACGGGCGGGGCGGGGCGCTGTTCATCGTTGGCGGTCACTCGTTGTGCAGGCGCACTTCCGACGGCGCGGTCACGACACTCGCGACGAGTGAGCTCGACCTGGCGTGCTGCATGGCGGTGGATGATGTCATCTACGTTGGCACCGACGATGCTCGACTTCTCTGCTTTTCTGGTAGCCGAAACCTCGAGGCACTCCGCGGCTTTGAGGCGGTCGCGGGGCGAGATACTTGGTACGCCGGGTCCGCGGTCATCGACGGACGCGTGGTCGGGCCTCCGCTCGGGATACGCTCGATGACCGCAACTTCGGATCGGACCGTGCTTCTCGTCAACGTTCACGTCGGGGGCATTCCACGGTCGGCGGATGGGGGCGCGTCCTGGCAGCCCACCCTCGATATTCGCCATGATGTCCACGAGGTGTGCGCCCATCCGACACGCCCTGGCCTCGTTGCCGCCGCGGCCGCGGACGGGCTCCATGTCTCCCGCGACGGCGGCGCCACATGGACGGCAGAACAGCGCGGGCTGCACGCGTCGTATTGCTCGGCGGTTGCCTTTCTGGGTGACGACGTCGTCGTCGCCGCGTCGACGGATCACTTCGCGTCGGAGGGAGCAATTTATCGACGGGCCGTGGACGGTGACGACGGGCTGACGCTCGTCGAATCTGGGCTCCCGAGGTGGACCAACGGGATCGTCGACACCGGCTGCATATCGGTACGCAACTCGATCGCCGCATTGGTCGATCGAGCCGGCCGCATGTATATGTCAGCCGACGCCGGGCTGACCTGGGCGTTCGTGGTCGATGATTTGCCGCTCGCCGGCAGTCTTCTCATCTACTGATCGATGCGCACAATCATTCTCTTGCTGGCACTCCTCTCTCCGCCACTGCTTGCACAGGCGCCTGCGCCGCGCTTCATGTACGTCTACCGAGACTCGCTCAAGCGCGGCGTCGACTCCGCGTACCGCGTCATCGAAGACGACGGCGCCCAGATCTGCGCCGATCTGCGGTGTCCCAATCCGTACATCGGCGTTGAGAGCCTGAGCGGCCCCCACGAAGCGTGGTGGATCAACGTGTTCGCGACCGAGGCGGACACGGCGCGAGTCGCCAATGTTTACGCCACCAATCGTGCGCTCTCGTCGGCCCTCGGCGTAATCGCGCAGCGGAAGGCCGCGTTGATCGGTACACCGATTCAAGGGTTCGCCGTCTATCGTCCCGATCTCAGTCGCGGCCCAGCGTGGTCGGTCGCGGGTGCGCGCTTCATCGTCGTCACGATCACCCGCGATCATCGACCGACCAATGGATCGGTGTGGGCGATGGCGGATTCGACGTTGTATGTGCTACGACCCGTCCACACGCGTCGCGAAGGGGATGCCGTTGCGCGGCAAGCGAAAGGGCGCGTCTTGGCGGTGCGTCCCAATTGGAGCATGCCGGCACCTGAATGGGTCGCCGCCGACGCGGAGTTCTGGCGAAGCGCACCAGTCCTCGCCGGTGCTGTTCGCGTTAGCCACGCGCAACTCCACACGAGCGCGCCTTGCGACGTCGACGCCATCCGCCGACGCGTTTGCGCCGTAGACGATTCCCTCGGGATCGCGTTGATTCGTGCCGATACATCAGCGCTCGGTCGGCTGTATGCCAACGATCTCGTAAGTATCAACTATCGCGGAGTGCGCTCGACGAAGACAATGCTCCTCGCCGCGATCGCCGCGGGCCGGTTGCGATTCGACACGCTCCAAGCCCGCGGCCGAAGCGTCGAGGTGTACGGCGATACGGTTCTGCTGGTAGAGCGCATGCATCAAGCGGCAACCGGCCCGGAAGGCCGGCATCCCGCCGAGGTCGACTATCGGCGCACTTACGTGCGCCGTGAGGACCGCTGGCAACTTGTTGCCGCGGTAATCGGAGTCGCACCGCCTCCGTGAGGTGGGCGACCACGTTCCACCTCCACTTCGCCAGGAGCGCCGAGTCATGCCTCACCGCAATCGGATGCGCGTCGTATTTCACGGTGCCGTCGTGCTGCTCGTCGGCCTGTTATGTGGAATGCCGACCGTCCCCGAGCAAGAGCCGATGCGCCTGTGGCACACCGCGCATGAAAGTTTGATTTTGATCGGCATCTTGTTGCTGGCTATGTCTTCCGTCCTGCCCGTGCTCGAGCTCGAGCGGCGCGAAGCCGAAGGACTGGTCTGGTCCCTTCTCGCGACCGGCTATGGTTTGATGACCGGTCTCATCATCCAGGGTGTGACTGGCGTGCATGCGTTCGGCCCCAGCACATCGCCGCTCCGCATGCTCGCCTTCGTAGGGAATGCGACCGGGATGCTCGGCTCCGTTCTCACGGCAGCACTTACGCTGATGGGCGCGCGCGCTGCCCGGGTGACGGAGGTAGCGAGAGCGCCGGCTATCTAACGGACACTGTTCGCTTCGCCGCTCGCCCCAGCCGATCGGGGTGACGACGCGATGAAGTGTCAAGATCGTGCGAAGATCTGCTGCAGCACGCGCTGGACCACCACGGAGGCGACATGGGCGAGAACCATCACCGCGCGGCGAAGGACAGTTCCCATTTCCTCCTGCTCGCGGCAACCGCAATACTGGCGGCCTGTGCGGGCAGCAAGGGAACGGCGACCCCAGCGGCTTCGACTCCCGTTTCGAGCCCGGAAACCGCAGGGCGCTCCGGCGGCGGTGGCGCCGGATCCAACGCGCGATCCGCACCAGCGGCAGGGGGAGCAGTCGGCACCGTCGACAGCGTGTCTCCGTCGCGCTTCACACTGACGACGTCGGCGGGCGTGAAGCTGACCGTCGACGAAGCTCCCTCGACGACATACCAGAACGGGACGACCTCCGCCTCGGCGAGCGCGATCACACCCGGCGAGCGCGTTCTCGTACTCGGGACGACCAACGGTACGACCATCGCGGCCACGCGCGTCGTCGTGCAACCGATCGGCGGCGGCGGATCCGCGAGCGCCTCGGCAACGGGAGTGATCCCGTTCCGGGGCGGCACGCCGCCCGTGTCGAAGCAGGTCGGCGAGATTCCGGCGAACTACCGACAGGGCTCGGGGACGATCGTCGGCGGAGCGCAAGCGAATTCGGCGACGGAAGCTGCGCTGGCCGACTACCCCGGAGGCGTCGTCGACCGTGTCGTGCGCTTGAGCAACGGCGAGTACGAGGTCCACAACATCGGCGTCAGCTGGCCGCACCACATCTTCGTCAACCAGGACTTCAAAGTCGTCGGTGCCAACTAGACCGACGGCGGATCTTCTCCGGCGCCCCGCGCTCGGCGACTCGACTCCATGATGTACACATTGCGCTCGACCCGTTGACTCCATGCCAGCGGCCGTCGTACTTTATGACGCAAAGTGAATCTGGTTGGAGGTCGCTATGCCTCGTTGGCTGAGGGTCGCTCGTGGGATGATCGGCACTGGATTGACGTTCGCCGCGGGTGTCGGCGTTGTCGCGTCGATCACTGGCTTATTCGTGCGGCTCGGTCATGGAATTACCGGACTCGAGCTGATGCAAATCGTTGGAAAATTCTCAGTTGTCGCGTTTCTGCTCGGCGTGGCGTTCTCCGGTGTTCTCGCAATCGCCGCGCGCGGCCGAGAGTTCAACAAGCTCTCGCTGCGGCTCGTCGGCGCTCTAGGCGCTGGAGCCGGGCTTCTCTACTTCGTGTTCCTCGCCCTGAACGGAGGCAGGAACTGGTCTGCGCCGGACGCGATCGCCAACTTCGTGCTCCTCGTCGTCATGGGTGCCGGATCGGCCGCGGCAACCCTGGCGATCGCCAGAAAGGCCCGTTCGGCGCTGGAGTCAAGCGACGAAGTGCGCAGCCTTGGCGTGGGGGACGACGAGATCGTTCGCGGCCGCAGCAGCTCCAAGGTCGAGACGCCGAGACTCTGATGCGGCAATAACACGGACTGGCGCTCGGATGTTGGCGCCCTGCGTATCCCGAACCGCGCGGGCCGCGTATATCACAGTTATGGACGTTACCCGACCGCAGCCCGCCGACGCTCATCCCGACCCCTACGAGCGCGGGATCTTTGACGCACGATATCTCGGGTTCCTCGAAACCGTCACGCACCTGCGCCCGCGCCTCCATCGCTACTGCGCGCGGATGACGGGCTCGGTGCTCGACGGTGAGGACGTGGTGCAGGACGCACTGTTTCACGCCTATCGAGGCCTCGAGTCGTTCGACGACAGCCGGCCGCTGGCGCCCTGGCTGTTTCGCATCGCCCATAACCGCTGCCTCGATTTCATCCGGCGCGGCAACGTGCGGCAGTCAGCCGAGGCGGCGGTGATCGTCGAGGGGAGCGTGCAACCGATCGAGCCAACTGAGCCCGGGGTGAGTCGCGCAATCGAGTATCTGGTGCTCGCCCTTCCGCCGAAGGAGCGCGCCTGCGTGCTGCTCAAGGACGTCTTCGATTATTCGCTCGAGGAGATCGCCGATCTCGTCGACTCGACCGTGGGCGGAGTAAAGGCCGCGCTGAGTCGCGGCCGATCCAAACTTGCGAGCTCGCGCCACCGCCCGGCAGGCGAACGGCCGATTCCGTCGCCGGAGTCGGCCCGACTCCTGGGGCTCTACGTCGAGCGCTTCAATCGCCGCGACTGGGATGGGCTGCGCGAGCTCATCTCGGCTGACGCGCGAATCGGCGTCGTCGATCGCTATGCCGGCGGGATGGCGGACGCGCCCTATTTCGCGCGCTACGCGAGCCAGGGCGACAGCTGGCGGATGGCGCTGGGCGACTTCGACGGCGAGCGAGTGGTGGTGGTATTCCGCCGGCGCGACGACGTTTGGCAGGCGAGCGGCGTCGTTCGCGTGGACACGTCGGAGTCGAGAATTCGCCAGATCGTGGACTACAGTCATTGTTCCTGGGTGATCGCGGCCGCGGCCGCGGCGGTCACCGTCGCCGAGTCGTAGCGCGTATCCCACGCTGGTTGGCAGCCGTACTCGAAAGTGACCAGCACCAACCACCAGCGAGACGGGAAAGGAGAATCATGAGAACGCTAATGACCGCGGCCGCGTTGGCCGCGACGCTCAGTGGTATCGCGGCGGCGCAGACGAGGACCTATCCGCCGCTCAGCGCGTATCTGATGCCGCGAAGCGCTGAGATCGCGATGGCCGAGAGCGCGGCGCCGGCGAACATCAGCACCGCGGCGACGATCAAGGTGCTCACTACGTCCGGCTTCGAAGTGGCTCGCACCGGCAGCAACGGATTCGTGTGTACGGTGATGCGAGGATGGAGCGCGCCCACGTACACGCCGAAGGACTTCCGCGATTTCGTATTCGACGCCACGCTTCGCGCGCCGATCTGCTTCGACGCCGTGGCGTCGCGCACCGTGCTGCCGTACTACGAGATGCGAACCAGGCTCGGGATGGCAGGGAAGACGCCGGACCAGATCACCGAGGCGGTGGGCATCGCCTACGCGAGCGGTCAATTGCCGAAGCGTGAGCCGGTCAGCTTTGCCTACATGTGGGCGGCGGACCAGTTGCTCGGCCCGGGCATCGGCGCGTGGCACCCGCACCTCATGGTGTTCATTCCGTACTACGACAACGCCAGCCTCGGCGGAAACGAGTTCGGGCACGGTCTCCCGCAACTGAGCGACGATGCGGGAACTCCGTTCGCCGTCGTCGTCATTCCGGTCGATCACGCGCTCTTCATCCATAGCCCGGGAGTCCGCTGATGCGGCGCGTCATGGTGCGTTACCGGGTGAAGCCGGAGAGTGTCGCCGAGAACGAAGCGCTCGTTCGCGACGTCTTCGCGCAGCTCGAGCGCGAGCGGCCGAGCGGCGTGCACTACGCTACCTTCAAACTGGCCGACGGCGTGAGCTTCATGCACGTTGCGCTGCTCGACGTCGTCGACGGTGTGAATCCTCTCACCTCGCTCTCCGCCTTCAAAGCGTTCACCGCCGGCGTCAAGGAACGGTGCGATGAGTTGCCCGTGACGACGGAGCTCACCGAGATTGGATCGTTCGGTCTCGGCTCGTCGAGCGCGTAGTCGCCGTCGACACATCACCACTCGAACCGCCTTTCCCGCATGCATCTGACCGACATTCCGTTCGGCGTCACCGACTGGAGCACGATCGAGCCCACCGAACACCCGGGCGAAACTGGTGTCGCGCTGTGGCGCACCCGTCAGTTTGGAACGGTCCGAGTCCGTCTCGTCGAATATTCGGCCGACTATCTGGCGGATCACTGGTGCGACAAGGGCCACGTGCTGTTCTGTCTTGCCGGAGAGCTCGATACGGAGCTCGATGATGGGCGCACGTTTCAACTGCGTCCGGGCATGAGCTACCAGGTTGCCGATCACACCGCGCCGCATCGATCGTTCTCGCGAACGGGCGCGAGGCTGTTCATCGTCGACTAGCGGGTAGCGAGCCACTGAGCCGGCGCTAACGTACATTCGTCCTATCCGGTCATCTCAACGAGGATCCCGTGGACCGACGTGACTTTCTCGCGGCGACCGCCGTTGCCGCCGTATCGCCGCTGCCCAAGCTCGATTCACTCGCCCAGCCCGCATCGCGCCAATTCATCGAGCTGCGCCGCTACCACCTGCTCCCGGGCGCGAAGCAGCGTGCCTTCAGCGCCTTCGTCGGCGACGTCGCGATTCCCGCGATGAATCGAGCGGGAGTTGCCCGGGTCGGAGCGTTTACCGTGGTGTACGGCGAGAACGCGCCGTCGCTGCTCCTGGTCCTCGCGCACCACACGCTCGATGCCGTGGTGTCGCTGCGCGAGCGCCTCGCGAGCGACGCGGTGTACGCGCGCGACGGCGCCGCGATTCTCGACGCGCCCATGTCCGACCCGGCCTTCGTGCGGGTCGAAAGCACTCTGTTGCGCGCCTTCGACGCGATGCCGGCGCTGGAACCTTCCGCGGGCGCGGGTACGGCGACACCTCGCATCTTCGAGCTCCGGACCTACGAGAGTCACAGCGATCGTGCCGCACTCAACAAATTGAAGATGTTCAATGCCGGCGAGGTCCCGATCTTTCGCCGAACGGGGCTCACGCCCGTCTTCTTCGGTGAGACGCTCGTCGGCGCGAAGATGCCCAGCCTGACGTACATGCTCACCTTCTCCGACATGGCGGCGCGCGACAAGGCGTGGGCCTCGTTCGGCAAGGACCCAGATTGGAAGACTCTCTCCGCCGACCCACAGTATCGCGACAACGTCTCCGCGATCTCCGACATCATTCTCCAGCCCACGGCCTACTCGCAGCTCTGAGACGCGCATGATTCTCACGGGCGCTGGCCGCCGCGCGCTTCACACCTCATATTCGCGCCCATGCCACGTGACTCACTCGCCCGACTCGCGCGCGCCTGGTTGCTCACGACCGTCGTCGACGGCCTGTTCTCCACCGCCTTGAACGTCTTCGCCTACCACTCGACGATTGCGCAGCTGTGGCAGCGCGTCGCGTCCACGCTGCTCGGGCCGGCGGCGCTCACGGGCGGAACGCGGACGATGCTCATTGGCCTGCTCATGCACGCCGGCGTGGCCCTCGTCTGGTCCACGGTTTTCTTCGGGCTCATGACGTCGTGGCCGTGGCTCCGCCGCGCGGTCGCCCGGCCAAGTGGGGCGCTCGAGGTGGCGGTGGTGTATGGACCGGTGGTCTGGCTCGTAATGTCGCTCGTGGTCATTCCGGCGCTCACGGGACGCCCGCCGGCGATCAATGGACGGTGGTGGGTGCAACTGCTCGGGCACATTCCGTTCGTGGCGCTTCCGATCGTTGCGCAGTGGAGTCGCTGGCCCGCGCGTCGCGGCGCGGTGAGTGCCGCCATGAGCGCGGCCTAAGGCGCCGTCGCCGAAGGACATTGACGATGCGCGCACAGTTATCGATTGCTCTGATCGTCGCGACGCTCGCATGTCACGCAGACGACGCACCGAGCGCCAACCGTTCGGCATCGTCGTCCGTCGCCAAGTTCGGCGACGCGGCCGATGGCTCCGGCGCGGGCCGGCGCTCGGCCGGCTTCATCGTGACCAAGACGTCACCAGAGCTACGGCAACGCGCCGATTCCCTGGCCGCGTTGGATCCCGTGAAGGAAGCTCGCGAAGCGGCGGGCCGAGGCGATTTCCGTTATCTCGCGGTGTGCGGAACGGCTTGCGTTCCCATCGGGCTCGCCGCGGACACGGTGTGCTTGCTCCAGGGCTGCGCGTCTGTGCGGCCCGAAGAAACACATCCGATCGCGGGTATGGAAATGCCAGTCATGAATGCGGACGTCGCTCGACTGGACAGCGTCGCGGGTCGGTACGGCGCGCGCTACAACCATGTCATTCGCGAATACCGGAACAAGCGCCTGGCGAGGCGACCGATTTCCTGACGAACGCGCTGTAATCGAACTGTCATCCAGTTGATTCAGGACGAGTATGCACATTCGACAGAGCGAAGACGCTGATCTGGCCCAGATCGCGGCCATCGTCAACGAGGCGGCGCAGGCGTATCGCGGCGTGATACCGGCCGACCGATGGCACGAGCCATACATGTCCGCCGACGAATTGGCTCGCGAGATCGCGGATGGCGTTTCCTTTTGGGTCGCGGAGCAGGACGCGGGCTTGCTGGGTGTGATGGCCATTCAGGATCGCGGTGACGTCGCGCTGGTTCGCCATGCGTACGTCGCGCCAACGAAGCAACGGCTCGGTGTCGGCCGAACGCTCCTCCAGCACATCCAGCGTCTCAACGACAAGCCGCTGTTGATCGGAACGTGGGCGGCTGCCGGCTGGGCGATCGAGTTCTATCAGCGGAATGGCTTCACCGTCCTTCCGAGCGAGGAGACGGGACGCGTACTCCGTCAGTACTGGTCGATCCCCGAGCGCCAGATCGCGACCTCGGTGGTGCTCGCCGACCGAAGCTGGATGGAGCGAGCCTCGCGCGGGCCGATTGACGCCCCACTCCGCGGCATCTAGTATCAAATTCAGCGCGAGGGGCGCACCCAGTCCGCGGAAAGGGCCATGCCCACCCTGTGGTACACAATCGAAACACCACGAATCTCCTTCGCGCCTGACACGAGCGGACTACAGGCGATCCTTCGCAAGGAGCTTCGTATGGATACCCTGCCGCTTCCGCCGCGCCCCAACCTCGGCCAGTACAAGAAGCGCGCGAAAAGTCTGGTCGCCGCCGCGCAATCCGACGATCCGAACGCCGTTCGCCGCTGCGCCGCCGAATGGCTCGAATCGCTCGTCGCCTTGCTCGGGGCGGCTCCCTCCGAGTTCGTGCGACGAAGCATCGACCGAGCCGCCAAGCACATCGTCGACCAGGTAGCAGCCAAACGCCGCACTGGCGACCGCGTCGATCGCTTCACGCTCGCCGACGCGCAGTTCCTGATCGCCGACGCGCATGGCTTCGAGAACTGGGCGGCGTTCGTGCGCCACATCGGTGGTGATCCCGAGCTCGACGCGCCCGACGCCGAGTTCGCGCGCGCCGCCGACGCGATCGTGCACGGCGATCTCGAAACGCTCGTGGCGCTCGTCAGCGCCAATCCGGGCTTGATTCGCGAGCGGTCTAGTCGCGTCCACCATGCGACGCTGCTGCACTATCTGGCCGCCAACGGCGTGGAAGATTTTCGCCAAAAGACGCCGCGCAACGCCGTGGAGATCGCGAGATTTCTGCTCGACGCCGGCGCCGAGCCCGACGCGCTCGCCGATACATACCGCGCCGACGCGTTGCAAACCACGATGAATCTCCTCGTGTCGAGCGCGCACCCGGCGGCCGCTGGATTGCAGTCGCCAATCGCCGAGGCGCTGCTCGATCATGGAGCAGCGGTGAACGGTGTGGCCGACGATGAATCACCGCTCATGACGGCGCTGCAGTTCGGCTATATCGATTCGGCCGAGACGCTGGCGCGCCGTGGCGCGCGAGTCGACACCGTCGTCGCCGCGGCTGCACTGGGGCGGCTGGAACAGGTGCGCGCCATGATCGTCGATGCGAAAACACTCGAGCCTGGCGTACCGCTGGTCTCGACGGGGTGGAGCGCGCTGCCGCACGACCCGCGAGTCCATATCGAGCTCGCCCTCGCGTGGGCCTGCAAGTTCGCCAGGCCACAGGTCGCACTGTTCCTCCTCGACCTTGGCGTGAATCCGTCGGCGATGGACGCCAACAAGATGACTGCCCTCCATTGGGCGGGGGCGAACGGAATGATGTCTGTGATCGAGGAGCTCGTGCGGCGCGGCGTGTCGCTCGAAGTCGAAAACGCTTGGCAGGGAACGGTGCTCAACTCGACGCTGCACTTCGCGCTGTTCATGCCGGTGCAGGGAGTCGACTACCTCCCGGTGCTCGAGCGACTCCTGCAGGCCGGTGCGAACGTACACGTGGTCGATTATCCCACGGGCAAGGCACTGATCGACGACTTGCTTGCCCGGTATGGTGCGGTCAAACGCTGACATCGCGGAGGCAGAATCAATGAGTCACGCCGTCTCGCTCCAGGTCGCGCTCCCTCGAGCCATCGCCGCCGTAGGTGCGCAGCTGCCCATCGACCGCGTGTCCGAAACGTTCCCTAAGTATTTGAATCAGGTGTATGCGGCCGCGCGCGACGGAGTCCTGCAGTTGGACGGACAGAACATCTTCGTCTACCGCAATGCTGCCGGTTCGGCGAACGACGTCGACGTCGAGTTCGGAGTCGGCGTCACCGCACCCTTCTCACCGATCGGATCGGTCCAGTACTCTCACTTGCCGGTCGGTGAGGTCGCGACGACAACCCATTGGGGCGACTACGCGAGACTGGGGGACGCGCACGCGGCCGTGCTTGCGTGGTGCCGGGCGAACGCGCGCGCGTTGGCCGGGCCGCGCTGGGAGATCTACGGCCATTGGAGTGACGACGTGTCGGCGCGGCGGACCGACGTCTATTATCTCTTACAGCCCGCGACTTGATAGAGGTCTCGTCAGACCGCCACGCCGATCGACGCGAGATACCGCTTGGACATTGCCGCCGATTCTTTCGGCGAACGGCCCGGCTCGGGCACCGCGTCCAGCTCCACGACCACCCACCCGCGAAACGACACCTCCGCGAGCGCCGCAAAAACGCCGCGAACGTTCACCTTGCCCTGGCCGAGCTCCACGAACTGATATCCGCCATTGGCCGAGGGCATGTCGCGCACGTCCTTCACATGGAGGAAGAGCAGGCGGTCGCGATATCGCCTGATGGCCGCCGCGGGGTCGCCGCCGCCTTGCTGATAGTGCGCGACGTCGAGCAGCAGCTTGACGTATCGCGGATCCGCCGCGGCCATGACGCGATCGAGCTCCGCCGGCCGCTCGGCGAGCGATCCCATGTGCGGATGAAAGCCGAGCGGAATGCCGACGTCGGCCGTGCGCCGCCCGATCTCGCTCAGCAGCCGGCCTGCGCCGGCGTAATCGGCATCCGTTACCGCGCGCCCCGCCGGCCGGTCGACGGTCAGCTGTAGATATGATCCGCCGGCGTCGCGCAGGAAGCGCGCGTTCCTGACGTGCGCGTCGATCATCGCGGCTGCGTCGGGACTGTCGACGCGTATCGCGCCGCTCGACAGTGCGACGAACGTCAGCCCGCGCTGCGCGAGCAGCGCGCGGAGCTCGGCGGGCCGATCGCCGAACTGCGCGAGCACGTTCGATCGGAGCTGGATGCCCGGGTAGCCGAGCGACGCGATGTCGTCGATGGCTTGCGAGTCGTTGCCGCCCCAGGTGATCGCGGCGTAGCCGATCTTGATGGCGCGCTCCTGAGGGACGCGCCTTGCCGCCAATACGGCGCCCAACGTGGCAACGAACTCTCGGCGATTCACTGTCATTAGTCGATGGGCGAGGCTCGCGCGTAGTGTCGACCAGTACTAGTGTACGTCTAACGTAACACCGCACGAGGCGGGCATGGCAGACGATGAGCTTCAGCGGTTCGAAGCGATGTTGGGCGCGATCTCCAAGATCACGTCCGGCAATGAGGAAGTGAGCGACCAACTGGCCGGAGCGCGCTGCCCCAAGTGCAACGCATCCAGCTTCGTCAAGATATCCGAGTTGCACGAGGAAGCACTTCGCGGCGCCGAGGAACAGAGCGGTGAGAGTGCTGCCGTCCGCGCGGGCGGCATCACCGATCGGCAAATCCTCGCGAAATTCAGTCCTCCGCAACGCCGGTCGCCGGTGGGAGGCGCGCTCCTCGTTGGCGCCGCATTCGCGGTCGTCGCGGTTCTTCTCTACCGGCGGTTCGGCGCCACCGGAGGCCAGCTTGGCGCTGTGGCGGCGATCGTTGCCGCGGCGGTGATGCTCATGACGAGAGCGCGCCGGTTCAGCGACGAATATTACGCGCGCCGCCAACGGTGGAACAAGCTGTACATGTGCCGGAGCTGTGGCCAACTTGTCGCACAATGAGGAGTGTTGAATGCTGAAACGCTTATTGCTCTGCATCGTCGGTGGCGCGGCCGCGGCCCAAGCCCAGAACGCCGGTCTCCCGCCGCAGCGCGACCGCGAGCTCGCGCGCGCCATCTACAAGGAGATGGTCGAGGTCAACTCGGGCTACACGACGGGTGCGACCACCCCGGTGGCCCAGGCCGCCGCGCGGCGCTTGAGAGCCGCCGGCTTTCCCGAGGCGGACATCTTCGTGGGCGGCGCAACGCCCCGCAAAGCCAACCTCGTGGTTCGCTATCACGGCACGGGCCGCCACCGTCCCATTCTTCTTCTCGCGCACACCGACGTCGTGGAGGCGAAGCGCGAAGACTGGACCATGGACCCGTTCACGCTCACCGAGAAGGACGGCTACTTCTACGGGCGCGGCACGGGCGACGACAAGTCGCAGGCAGCGGTGTGGATCGCGAATCTGATCCGCTACAAGCGCGAAGGGTGGGTGCCCGATCGCGACATCATTGTTGCGCTCACGGCCGACGAGGAAGGCGGCGGCCCGTACAACGGCGTGGAGTGGCTGCTCAAGAACAAGCGGCAGTTGATCGACGCCGACTTCGCCCTGAACGAAGGCGGCTGGGGTGAATCGCTGAACGGCACGCGGCTCTCGAACGACGTGCAGGTGAGCGAGAAGTACGTGATCAACTACCGGCTGGAGGTTCACAACAAAGGCGGGCACAGCTCGCTGCCCGTGGCGGACAACGCCATCTATCATCTCGCCGGCGGGCTCGATCGACTGTCGAAGTTCGGTTTCCCGCTCGAGACGAACGAAGTCACGCGCGCCTACTTCCGCGCGATGTCGAACATCGAGAAGGGCGCCGTGAGCGCCGACCTCGCGGCGGTGGCGAGCGGCGACACCGCGGCCATGCGGCGAGTCGCGAGCGGCTCGACGTCGTGGAACGCCACGCTTCGCACGACGTGCGTCGCGACCCAGCTCGAGGGAGGGCACGCGAAGAACGCACTGCCGCAGCTCGCGGCCGCCACCGTCAACTGCCGGGTGCTGCCAGAGGACTCGATCGGCTACGTGACGTCGACGCTCCGGCGCGTGATCGCCGACACCGCGGTGTCCGTGATCGTCGACGGCACGCCGCACAACGCGCCGGCGTCTCCCATGCGCGACGACCTGATGAGCGCCATCCGCGCCGCGACGACTGCGCTCTGGCCCGGTGTGCCGGCGGTTCCAATGATGGTGATGGGCGCGACCGACGGATTGTATTTGCGTGCGGC
Organism: Gemmatimonadota bacterium; assembly: GCA_028287235.1. Taxonomy (GTDB): domain Bacteria; phylum Gemmatimonadota; class Gemmatimonadetes; order Gemmatimonadales; family Gemmatimonadaceae; genus JAQBQB01. The sequence continues at coordinate 35,753 of JAQBQB010000014.1, forward strand.
CGGCATTCCGACGTACGGCATCCAGGGATTTTTCTACGATCGAGACGACATTCGCTTTCACGGCCGCGATGAGCGGCTCAAGGTGCAGTCGTTCTACGAGGGGCAGACGTTCCTGTACGAGCTGGTGAAGCGGCTCGCGGGCGCGCCGGCGGCACATTAACCAGGAAACGATGACCACGACCGAAGGAACGCACATTCGCTTCGAAGCAGATGTCCTGCGTACGGCGTTGCTGCTCGGCCTCGTTCGCGAACACGAGGTGATCGCCTGGGCCGACGCGCTGCTCGGCACCGAGCCCGATCCGTATGCGCATCTCGCCGAAGTCGCGTTGGCGCGTCCGGAGCTGACGACAGTCAGAGAGGCCCTGCGCCCGCTGGCGGAGCCGAACGACCCGGCCGCGGTCGGCAAGGCGTTGCTCGCGTTCATCGCAAGCGACCCCGCCGCAACGCGGCTCGCCGTGCGCGATCGTCTTCGCGTGCTGTCGCAGCTTCGGCGCGAGGCGGAGCTCCCCGCCTCGGTGAGCGACGACATCGAGCTCCTCGCGGACCGGTCCATGCTCGCCGCCGCCGGTGTGTCGTCGGAACGGGCGGTCTCGGAGACCGAGCTCGCGACGTGGCTCGCCTCCGCGCGGTCGCCGGGGTACTACCGCATTGCGCTCGAGCGCGACGACGAATGTGCGGCGCTCCTCGGCGCGCTTTCGCGCACGCTCGTGCGCGAGCGACGTTGGGAATCGGCGGAGAAGTCCGCCGGTGGACGCGCGTGGGTCGTGCGTGCCACCGACGAGGGCGGCACGACCCTGATGCTCAACGATGCGCTGTGGCAGATCGCGATTCGCGAGTTCTCGCCGCTGCCGGTGGCTAGCCGAGTGCCGTACTCGCGTGTGCCGAGCGGCGCGGTGATGGTGCTCGACGAAAGCACGGCCGAGCCCATGGGCGCGGCCGATGCATCGGATTGCTTGGCGAGCGTGCAATCGTGAACCTCGAGGCCTGCTTGCCCGCGGACCTCCGGGCCCGCTCCACGGCGATCACGAAGATCGCCGCTGGGCTCTCCGGCGCCGGAGTTTATCGCGTCGAGGCCGACGGCGAGGTCTTCGTCCTCAAGATCACGGCGGAGGACGAATTGCTCGCGACGTGGCGGCGGAAGCGCGACATCCAGCAGTTCGCCGCCGCCGCGGGCCTCGCGCCTCGTGTCGTCCACGTGGATGAGTCGCGTCGCGCGGTGTTGAGCGCGTTCGTCGCCGACCAGTCATTCATGGCGCAGTACGGCAATCCCGCAACGCACGGCGCGGCGCTCACGCTGCTCGGCCGAACGATACGCCGCGCACACGACCTGCCGCTGCCGCTCGATACCGATAGGGCGGATCCGAGGGAGCACCTCACGCGCGTCTGGTCGGGACCGGGGTCGACGATCCCGCGCCCGTCGTTCGCCGCCGATGCCGTCGCGCGCGCCTTGGCCGAGGAGGTGCCGGCGTGCGATCGCGCGTTGGTCTTGAGCCACAACGACGTGAACCCGTCGAATCTCGTGTACGACGGCGAGCATCTGCTGCTGCTCGACTGGGACACCGCCGGGGCGAACCATCCGTGGTACGATCTCGCGGCGATCTCGGTCTTCCTGCGCATGGACGAGGGTACCTGCCAGCGGCTCCTCTCGGCATATGAGGGGAGTCCGGTGGAGACGCTGCCGCCGCTATTCGCCTACGACCGGCGTCTCGTGGCGGTCCTGTGCGGTGCCGCGTTCCTGGGAGTGGCGCAGCAGTTCGGGCACACCGGCGCGACGGGCAGCGAAACGCTCGCGGAGACCTTGTCGCTTCGCGACTTCTATCAGCAGTTGCGAGCCGGCGCGCTGAGCGTCGGAACGGCGGAAGGGCAGTGGTCGTTCGGGCTTTCGCTCATCAAGGAGAGCTTCGCGATGTGATGCGGCGTGGCGTCGGCGGCGGCGGCGGCCTACTCCGCGCGCAACGCCTCCGCCGGATCCACTCGCGCCGCCCGCCGTGCGGGAATCCACGTCGCCACCGACGCCACGACCAACACCGCCGCCATCGCGCCGCCCATTGCCGTTGCGTCCATCGCCTGCACCTCGAACGTCACGCTCTCGAGCAGCGTCGCAAACAAGAGGAACACCCCAAGCCCCGCGACCGCGCCGCCCACGATGATCAGCTCGCCCTGCGTCAGGATCATCCGCGCCGCACCGGCAGGCGTGAGGCCGAGCGCGATGCGAATGCCGATCTCGCGCGTGCGCAGACTCACCGCGTAGGCGATCACGCCGTACAATCCGACTACGCCCAGAAGCAACGTCGCCACGGCGCCGGCGGTGAGCAGCATCAGCACGAACGTCGTGCGCGAGCGCGCGTCGGTCACGATCTGCTCCATCGTCGCGGCGCGATAGAACGGAAGGTTCGGGTCCAGCGCGTGAAGCTCGTGCGCCAGTGTCGATGCAATTCCCGGCGCGGGCGCCCGGGTCCGCACGACGAACGCCATGTCGCGCGCCGTGGTGAACGCGCCGCCGGTGGTGTCGCCATTTGCTTCCTCGGGGAAGTAGACGCCGGGCACCGGTGACCGCGTCAGCGTCGAATCGCGAATGTCGTCCACGACGCCCACGATGGTGAACCATGGGCCGCTCGCCGTCGGGCGAAGACGCTTGCCCACGCCCGACCGCCCCGTCGCGTCGTGCCAGAAATGCTCGACGAATCCTCGGCTCGCCACGGCCTCGAGCGCGCCGCGGCGTACGTTCGCGTCGTCGAACGATCGCCCCGCCAGCACCGGAATCCGCATCGTGTCGAAGTAGCCGCGCGTGGCGGTCGTGGCCTGATAGACAGGCGGCAACTTGTTCGTCGCGCTCGTTCCATCGTCGGCCCAGATCAGCACCTGATACGCGAATCCTTCAACCTCGAGCGGTAGCTTGGCCGTGGCGGCCACGGAGACGACACCGGGAATCTGCCGCATCCGCTCGATGGCGTCTCCATAGAAGCGCGCGGCGTCCTCGCGCCGCTTGTACGATCCCGGTGGGAGAAACGTCCAGAAGGTAAAGAGGTTCGACGCGTCGAACCCCGGCTGTACCGCGCGCAGCTTGACCACGCTTCGCGCGAGGACTCCGGACCCCGCGAGCAGAACCAGCGACAGTGCCACTTCGATGCCGACGAACGCGGCCCGCATGCGCTGCGACGTTCGTCCCGCCGTTCCAGTCCGGCCGGCGTCGCGCAGTAGGCGCATCGCGTCTCGCGACCGCACGCGCGTCGCCGCGATCGCGACGCTCACCGCCGCGAACAGCGCCGACAGCGCAATCGCGCTGAGCGCGAGCGACGTGTCGACGTGCACTTCGGCCAGGCGCGGAATGTCCAGCGGACCGGCGACGACGAGCACGCGAAGCGCCGCCGCGGCGACGACCAACCCGAGCGCACCGCCAATCGCTGAAACGATCGCGGTCTCAGCGAAGAGGCTCGCTGCCATCTCCCACTGCGACGCGCCAAATGCCGAACGTACCGCGAGCTCGCGCTGTCGCGACTCGAGGCGAACGAGCAGCAGCGATGCCACGTTGCTGAACGCCACGGCGAGGAGCACCACGACCGTGGCGGCGATCAACCAGAGCACGCGGTCGAAGCTGCCGATGACGTCGTCGCGCATAGGGTGGATCACCGGCGCGAGCTGCGTCTGTGCGAGCGTCTGAGTCGTCGACACGCCCGGCCGCGCCTCCGGAAACCGCTCGGCCACCCTCGTAAGGAGCTGTGCGAGCTCGCGCTGCGCCATCTCGGGGGTCACGCCCGGGCGGAGCAGCGCGACGCCGGCGTAGGCGAACCCTCCGACGTAGCCGCCTGGCGACGGATCGAGGGGCAGCCACACCGGCGTGCTCGATTCGGGGTACGTGAACGCCTCGGGCATCACGCCAACGATGCGCCTCGGCGCGCCGTCGATGTCGATGCGTTGGTCGAGCACGCGCGCATCGCCGTTGAAACGGGTATGCCAGAGCCGCTCGCTGATCACCGCCACCCGTTCCGCGCCGGGCTTCTCGTCCGACTCGAGGAGCACGCGGCCAACGAGCGGCCGCGCACCGAGTGTGCTGAACATCGACGCCGTCATGTAGCCGACGTGGCCGCGCTCCGCGGGCAGATTGGGCGTGTGATACGACAGCGTGGCGGCGAGCGAGATGCTCACGCCCAACTGCTCGAACGACTTCGCGCTCTCGCGGTACACAGCGTAGGTGCCGAGCGCCTGCTTCACTCTGGGAAGGCCGAGCCCGGGCATCGTGTGCCAGAGGCCCACGAGCCGGTCGGAGTTGGGGTAGGGAAGGGGCCGCAGGAGGACAGCGTTCACTACGCTGAATACCGCGCACCCGGCGCCGACGCCGAGGGCGATGGTGGCAATCGTGGCGACGGCGAAACCGCGTGCGCGCGTCAACGACCGCGCTGCGTAGCGAAAGGGACTCATGCCGGTGGCTCCGGGGCGGCGGATAGCGACAAAGTACCGCTTCGCACGGTCGATGTTCCATGGTCCGGGTGGCCGCACGCGCTGGCGGCGGTGTCGAAGTAGGTCGTCTGACTATGGAGTCTCATCCCGCGGCCTCTTCGCCTTGCGAGTGGGCCGCGGGATTCTCTTGTCGCGCCGCGGAACACCGTTTGCACGAACTTGCACGGGCACGCGCGGACACGACACGGTGCTCCTAACCTGGTGAGAATTCCAATCGCCACCAGTCCGGCGAGGCGTGGGGACCGAGAAAATTCACGGTTCGGTGCGCAACGTGGCACCGTGTCCGTGCAGTGTCCGTGCCGTGTCCGTGCAATCCGTGCCGACGCTGTGCAGCCCTCATTCTCTCGAGCGACGGACCTAGCGGAAAGAACGGAACGGGCAGGACTGCCACCTGACATGCCCCCCACGATCATCTACAAACACGCAAGCAACTGGGTCGATCGCGGCGAGGCACCAAACGCCACGCTCCGCCGCGTGCTCGCCCACTTCTTCGAGCGGCGCGACCCCAGTGACCATCCCTGGCTCGATGAGCACGTCCTGATCGTGCTCGGCATGGTAGCCGCCGATGCCACCGAAATTCACATCGCGGGCTATCTACGCAGCGTGGTTCGGGAGGTTGGATTCCCGACGCGAGAGCCTCTCGACGCGCGTTCGACCGCCATCTCGCTCTGGCACATCGCCAAGGCCGCGTTCGTGCGAGACTTCGCCGAGCGCGTGCTGCAGGGCGAAGTGCCTGTGAACGAGCCAACGTCCGACTCCCTGAATCACTGGATTGCGGGCCGGCTGCTTTCGCCCGAGGAGCTCGCGCGATATGAGGACGAGGCCCCGTCTACGCCGCGCTCGCCACCGGCACCGGACCAGCCGGGACCAGCGTCCGGCTCACGAGATCCACGCGCAGGTTGAGCCCCTCGAGCGCGCGCGCCCCGAGCAGCGTCATGTCGCCCTCGTCCGCGAACACCACGATGTCGGGCGCCGACGTTCCGCCGGCATAGACGTTGGCGAAGCCGACGGAGCGTTCGAGGACGCGGCCATCTGCGGTCGCAAAGCGCGCCACTCGCTTCGGTTCGATGGCGATCGACTCGAGCACCGCCCGAGGGATCCACGTGTACTCGCTCCCGGTGTCGACCATGACCCCGCTGAGCCCTCGGAGCTCGCCCGGCCGTACCGGATTCTCGATGGAGACCGTCGTGCGAAAGATTCCCATCTCGGACATGATTGCCTCCTGTCTCGATCACCTCGCCATCTCGCCCTTTCCACCGCAACCATAAGTCTACTCCAATTCTACTTCTCGCTACGAAGTCTCACTGGGCACCTCGAGTCTGTTACTTCCGCACCCTGCGCGTGCGCGTACGCGAGCGCGTCGGCACCGACGTCGCGATCGTGATCGCTTCGTCGAGCGGAAGCTGCGGCTCGCGGTCCATGCGCTCGCTGGTCGGGGGCGGAACTGCTACCTCGGGAAGGGGGAGAAGGTACGTCGCCGCCGTGGCAGCGGCTATCCGTCGCTAACTTTTTTGCCATGGCTCGCCTGCGCGCGCATTCCGTTTTGTTCACGCTGCTGCTCGCGTCGCTCGTGACGCTTGCGTCGTTCGCGACGGACATGGGCCTGCCCGTGCTCGCCTCCACGGCAGAATCCCTCGGGGTCTCGCCGGGACGCGCCGCGCTGACACTCGGCGTCTTCATGGCGGGCTTCGCGCTCGGCCCGCTGCTCTTCGGGCCGCTGTCCGACGGCATCGGACGGCGGCCGGTGCTGCTCGTCGGAACGTCGATGTTCGCGTTGTTCGGCGCGCTCGGCGCGTTCGCCCATTCGCTGAATGCCTTGCTCGCGTGGCGCTTCCTCATGGGTGCCGGCGCCGGCGCGTGCCAGGTGACGGTCCTCGCGATGGTGCGCGATCTCTTCATCGGCGACGAGGCGCGGGTGAAGCAGTCGTACGTCAACCTCGCGGCCGGCGTGGCGCCGGTGATCGCACCCACCATCGGCGTGGCGGTCGCGACGCTCGGCGGCTGGCGCGCAATTTACGCGGCGCTGGCGCTGGGCGGCGTGATTCTCGTCGCGGTCGTGGCGCTTTGGCTGGCCGAGTCGGCGCCTCGTCGCGCGCCGCATACGATCCGGACCGCGATGCAGAGCTACCTGCACGTCCTGCGCAATCGGGTGACGCTCGCCTACATCGCCATGATCGCGCTGAACTTCGGTTGCCTCTTCGCCTACGTGTCCGGCTCGTCGCTCGTGCTGATCGGACAGCTCGGCGTGTCGCGACGACTGTATGGGTTGCTCTTCGCGACGACCTCCGTGGGACTGATGCTTGGCGCACTGGCGAGCGCCCGGCTCGCCCGGCGTGGCGTATCGCATCAAACGCTCATCGGCTGGGGAATGGCGGCGATCGGCGGCGCCTCGTTCGCACTGCTCGCGCTGACCTTGGCGGGCCGTATCACCGCGGCGTCGCTGGTGTCGCTCGCGTTCGTCGGATTCGTCGGTCAAGGTGTCGTTCGGCCGAACGCCGTCCAGCGCGCGCTGGAGCCGATGGCCCGCGTCGCCGGCGTAGCGAGCGCCGTGATGAGCGGCATCCAGATGCTCGCCGGTGCGGCGGCGAGCGCCTTGGTGGCGGCGCTCATCGACCAGCGATCGGCGATCGCGGTCACCGGCAGCATGGCCGTCACGTCGGCGGCGTCGATCGGGATCTATCTGTTGATCGTTCTCCGATCGGAGCGGCTGGCGGCGTCTCCGCGCATCGATGTCACGACCAACGCGGAGCGGATGTGAGGCCGCCAGGCGCATTATTGATTTGTGATGGTCCTGCCATCACTCTTCATTGTGCCACGCATCGGGCACCAGTCACCAGGCAGACTCACATGATTCGATCGTTCGGGGCCGCCGGCTGGCGTACCCACTGCTATAGTCTCGCCGCGCTTGCGTTGCTCGCATGCAAGGACAATGGCCCCTGTGGCATGTTCCCTTGCCCGCTCTCCGAGGCCGTCAGGCTTGTCGTCTCTACTCCCGGCAGTACGGCGCGTCCGGCCGGACTCGCCGTGGCCGTTGGAGACGGACCCCTGCAAGCCGGACCGTGCGACGTGCAGGACGCGGTCTGCCACGTCTGGGGCGGCCCGGGCGACTACCGACTTGCCGTTGCGGCGACGGGTTTCGCGACACAACAGATACGCGTCACCGTCACCGGAGAGGAAGCCGGCTGTAACACCTGCGGGCGTGTCGATCGCCAGGATATCGCCGTCGTTCTGCAGCCGGCAGCTCCATGAGCGAACGTGCAGCCGATGAAGCCGAGCTCCGCCGGCTCGTCGATCGATGGGCTGTGATGCACGAGCATCACTCCATTCCGAGCGACTGACGCGTCAGACGTTCGCCGAACCGGAATTCTCGTCGAGATATTTCGCGATCCGCTTCATCTGCGAGGCCCAGCCGCTGCTGTTGCCGGTGAACGCCGGGACCCGGCGCGACTCGGGCAATGCGTCGAACCCGGACTCGGTGACCACGAGCCGCGTACCCTCGGGGACTTCGTCGAGGGTGAACGCCACGAGGGTGGTCGGGTCCGCCGAATAGTCGACCGACGTGTCGGTGGCGTTCGGGTGCCAGCGAAACGAGAACGCATGCTCCGGCTCGATCGCCTCGATCCAGAGGGTCATCACAAGATGCTCATATCCCGGTATGGCGAGGTTGCCGCTGACGACGGCGCCTGGCGCAAACGGCGCGGTGAGCTCGACGCCGAACCACTTGTTGAATTCGCCGACATTGGTGAGCGCGCGCCAGACGCGTGAGCGGGGCGCGGACAACACGACGGACTTCTCGATACGATCGGTGGAGGAGGGCATTGGAGTGGGTCGGATGATGAGTTATGGATTCGACGGGTCGTCGGGATGGCGCAGGAGCTCTTCGAGACGCGCCAGCCGGAGGTCCCAGAGACGCTCGTAGGCGCGGAGCCAGCCGTCGGCCTTCTCGAGCGGGCGCGGGTTCAGGCGGCAATAGTGAATGCGTCCGCGGACTCGCCGGGTGACGAGGCCGGCGCGCTCGAGCGTCTTGATGTGTTTCGACACCGACGCGAGCGACATCGCGTACGGCTCGGCCAGCTCGCCCACAGTGTGCTCGCGCGTCGCGAGCCGGTGCAGCATGCCGCGCCGGGTGGGGTCGCCCAAGGCATGAAAGACGAGATCGAGCGGTTGCGGTTGTTCAACCATATGGTTGAATATGACGACCGATCGCTAAATGTCAACCGTTCGGTTGAATGTTTGGCGGAGTCGCCGGGGCAGTGGCGTTTGGCTCGCGCGGCGCATGGATCGCTCGCAGCTCGCAGCTCGAGTCTCATCGCTCGCGTCTGGGGCTCGCCGTCCGTATCGCGATGCATGTCCGACCCGCCGTGGGCGCTCGGTCGTCCGGTACCGTCTTCCCGGCAATCTGCCCGTCCGATGGATGGCGCACCTTCGACAGCCTCCCTTCGTCGCGCATGCGCCGCAACGACTCGTCATGGCCTGGCAACGTGTCGCCGGATTGCGCCCAGTGCGCCACCGCCGCCTCGTCGCACCAGTCGAGCAGCTTCGGCATCGCGCGCATGTGCGCACCCGAAATCCGGTATGCCCGCATCGACTGCTCGTCGCGCCAGACGGACACCGTCCAGAACACGCGCGTCCGAAAGTCCGGACTCAACTCGGCGACAATGAATCCGGGCGCGTGTCGCAGTTGCAGCGCGCTCGTTCCGGCGTGCCAGAGAAAGCCTGGGAGATATCGCAGTCCGCGAACGCGTAGTCGGGTGACTGACACGAACATCCGAGTCTCGATGGCTGAATCTGACGAAGCCTGCGATTCGATCGGAGTGACTACCCGGCCGGCTGCTCGACCAGCGCTCATGCCCGCGGTGGCCGGCGCGAGATACGCGAGATCGGCGACGAGCAGCGTTGGCATCGCGATGTAGAGCAGCGGCGCGTTTGGATATCCGATCACAGGATACCGCACCCAACGTCTGGCGCGGTGCCTATGCATACGGCGGTTTTCGCGTGGGCACAAGCACGAGTGCCAAGAGGGATGTCGCCTTCGGCATGTTGACGAGTCCGAGCGGTGCCCGACATACTCTCTGTGACTCCGGACAACGATTGGATTGGCCCGAAGTACTCACCTCGAGGAGCTTTGCGCATGACACGTAGGTCCATCGCGCTCGCAGCACTGCTCGGACTCCCCGCGAGTGCCGCCCATTCGCAGGCGCACGTCGGCACCGTGCACTTCCCCACGTCGTGCAGCGCCGCGGTCGCGCCCGACGTAGACCGCGGAGTCGCGCTGCTGCACTCCTTCGAGTTCGGCGCGTCGATTGCCGCGTTCAACAGCGTGCTCGCGCGCGATTCAACGTGCGCCATGGCTTACTGGGGCATCGCGCTCAGTCGTTGGACCAATCCGATGGCGCCGGGCGACCGGCCGCTCGCGAACTTGCAGCAGGGCAGGCAAGCCGCCGACGCGGCGACGCGACTCGGCGCCGGCACCGCCGTGTCGGAGCGCGAGCGCGGCTACATCCAGGCCGTGAGCCGTTTGTACGACGACTTCGAGCACGTCGACCAGCGCACGCGCCTCGCGTCGTACGAACAGGCGATGCGCGAGCTAATGGTGCGCGCGCCCGCGGACACCGAGGCCATCATCTTCCACGCGCTCTCGCTCGTCGCCGCCGCGTCGCCCACCGACAAGACGTACGCCAAGCAGTTGGAAGCCGGAAAGATTCTCGAGGCACTCTGGGCGAAGAAGCCGAATCACCCCGGACTCGCGCACTACATCATCCACGCCTACGACTATCCGTCACTTGCCGGCAAAGCGCGCGTCGCCGCTCAGCGCTATGCGACGATCGCACCATCCGCCGCGCACGCGCTGCACATGCCGTCGCACACCTTCACCCGGGTCGGCATGTGGAGGGAATCCGTCGACGCGAACACTCGGTCGATGAAGCTCGCGCTGGCCAACGGGTCGATCGGCGAAGCGCTGCACGCCGCCGACTACGCCATGTATGCCGATCTGCAATTGGGACGCAATGCTGACGCGAAGGCATTGCTCGATCGCCTGCCCTCGATTGCCGCGCGGTTCGATCCGAAGGCGATCACGGGCGCCGCACCCGCCTCCGCCGGCTATTTCGCCCTCGCGTCGATCCCGGCGCGCTGGGTGCTCGAGCGCCGAGCGTGGAGCGAAGCCGCAGCCCTCGTTCCTCACCAGACAGACTATCCGTACACGGAAGCGATGACGTACTTCGCGCGGGCACTCGGCGCATCGCACACCGGAGATCTCACGAGCGCGCGCGTCGCGATCGATTCGCTGGCGTCGATTCAAGAACGCTTGAGCGCAGCGAAAGAGGTCTACTGGTCGGGACAGGTGGAGATTCAGCGCCTCACCGCGGTCGCCTGGCTCGATCTCGCGTCGAAGCAGCCGGACCGTGCGCTCGCCGGAATGAGAGAAGCGGTCGCGCGCGAGGACGCGACGGAGAAAAGTGCCGTCACGCCGGGACCGCTCGCGCCGGCGCGCGAACTGTTGGGCGACATGCTCGAGGCGCTTGGCCGACCGGCCGAGGCGCGCGCGGAATATCGCGCGACGCTGCTGAAGGAGCCCAACCGCCGGCATGCGTCGCTGCGCCTCGGAGTCAAACAAGCGCTCGACTGAGGGGCGGAAGCGAACCTGTCGCGTCGAGCGTGGTCGCGCTCGGTCGATTGGGGCCCATCGCTCACGAATTCCTAATGCAACAATAATTGGGAATTCTCGTACTACGCCTTCATATAGTCGCTTCACACTTCGGCGCCGCGTGCGGTTGTTCCGGCTGTGCGCACCGGCGACGTGGATCTCCCATGCCCACTCCCATGAGACTCCTCGTTGTCCGTCGCAGCCTCGCCGCGGCAGCCGTCGCCGCCGCCCTGTCGCTCGTCCTGACGCTCGTCACGTCACTCGTGACGGCCGCCCCAGCCCGCGCCCAAACGCCGCAGGCAGAAATGCTCGCCGGATCGGTCAAGAGCGACAGCGGCGCGGCGATCCCCAACGCGTCGATCACGGTGACGCCGGCTGGCGCGGGATTCAGCGCCGCTGTCACCGTTCGCTCCAACCAGGTCGGCCGATGGAGCGCCACCGTCCCGGGTCGCGCGGCGGAGTACAACATTACGGTGAGCGCGATCGGCTGGATCCAGGTGCGTACCATCGCGAAGTCCGCGGGCCCGAATGCCACGACGCCCATCGTCGTCGACGTCGTGATGAAGAGAGCCCCGGTCGTGCTCAGTACCGTGCGCGTCACGGGCCAGCGACGCCAGCCGCCGCCGCGCGACTTCATCACCCCCGACGTCGCCGGAACGGAGAAGGGCATTCTCGCGAGCTCGGAGGTTTTCGCCGTCGCCGATCAGGGCGACCTGATGGCCATGATCGCGCAGGTGCCCGGTATCACCATGACCTCGGACGCCTCGTCGGGGCTGCCGCAATTCTCCGTGCTCGGGCTCTCCGGCGCGCAGAACAACGTCACGTTGAACGGGCTCACCTTCGGCGGCAGCGACGTGCCGCGCGACATCATCGGCGCCGTGCGCGTCAGCGCGTCCAGCTATGACGTGTCGCGCGGCGGATTCAGCGGCGCGCAGCTCGCGGTGACGCAGGCGGCCGGCGGCAACTTCGTGAACCAGATCGTTCACGCCACGTTCGATTCCCCGGGTCTCCAGGCCACCGATCGCATCGGCCGGCAGCTCGGCCAGCGGTACGCGAACACCCAGCTGAGCGGCGGATTCAGCGGCCCGATCGTGTTCGACCGCTTCTATTACAACGTGTCGGCGCAGGCGGGGCGGCGCTTTAGCGATCTCTCATCGCTGCTCACCGGCGACCCGGCGACGCTGGCCGGGCTCGGCATCTCGCGCGACTCGGTGTCGGCGCTCACCGCGGCGGCGCTGGCGCACGGCATCCCGATCGGCACGGCGGGCATCCCAGACCGGAGGCAGACCGACAACGCGTCCGTGCTCTCGCGCTTCGACTGGACGCCGTCGCAGAACGCGAACTTCAACATCACGAGCTCGCTCCGCCACACCAAGTCGCTCGCATCGTTCATCTCGCCCACCGCGCTGCCGGGCCACGGCGGCGATCTGTCGCGCAATGGCGGCGACGTCACCGGCGAATTCTCGGTGTACATCGATTCGCTCGTGCTCAACGATACGCGGCTGGGCGTGCACTCCGACGCGACGAACGGCGTGCCGTACACCCGCCTGCCGGACGCGCGCGTGCTCGTCACATCGCAGCTCGCCGACGGCACCACGGGATTGTCCTCGCTGGTGTTCGGCGGAAACTCGGCGCTGCCGCGCGATTCGAGGACGTCGGGCGCCGAATTCTACAACCAGACGTCGTGGAACTCGCTGGACAACAAGCATCGGTGGCGGCTGACTGCCGACGCGAAGGTCGATCGCCTGACGCAGACCCAAGGCGGCAACGCGCTTGGAACGTTCACCTACAACTCGATCGCCGACGTGCAGGCGAACCGGCCGTCGTCGTTCTCACGCTCCTTCTCCACGCACGACCTGGTCGCCGACGTGCAGACCGCGTCGCTCGCGCTCGGCGACCAGTGGCGCGCCAGTCAGCGAGTGAACGTCACGTACGGGCTGCGGCTCGACGGCAACGCGGTCGGCACCGCGCTCGCCTACAACCCGAGTGTCGACAGCATCTTTCGTCTGCGCACCGATCACGCGCCACGCGAGGCCGTGGTCAGCCCGCGCGCGAGCTTCTCGTGGGGCTTCGGCGACAACGGCACCACCGGCATTCCCGGCTTCGGCGCGCCGTGGGGAGTCCTCAGCGGCGGCATCGGCGAATTTCGAAACGATCTGCGGCCGGGTCTCCTCGCGCCTGTGGTGACGAACACCGGACTTCCCGACGCGCTCGGCCAGCTGCTCTGCGTCGGATCGGCGGTGCCGGTGCCCGATTTTGCTGCGTACATGACGAACGACGGATCGATCCCGTCGAGCTGCCTTGCCGGTGCGCAATCCGCCTTCGTCAGCAATCGTCCGAACGTCTGGGCCTTCGATCCGAATTTCCAGTCGCAGCGCAGCTGGCGCGGCAACCTGACGCTCCGCGGCCCGTTCATCACGAAGCTCTTCCGCTTCTCGGCCGACGCGACGTATTCGCGCAACCTGCACCAGCAGTCTCCCCTCGACGTGAATTTCGCCGGCGTGCAGCGTGCGGCATTGAACGCCGAGGGCGGGCGGCCGATCTATGCGCTGCCGTCGAGCATCGTGCCGGCGACGGGCGCCGTGACCAACGTCGATTCGCGCGTCTCGTCGATCTATGGAAGCGTGAACGATTTCCGGTCCGACCTGCAGTCGCGCGCCGCGCAGTACACGTTCACGCTGCAACCGATCGGGCTCAGCACGCAGAACATGCGCTGGACGGTCAGCTACGTGTTCTCCGATTTGCGCGAGGAGACACGCGGCTTTGGCGCGACCACCGCGGGCGATCCGCGCGGCGTCGAGTGGTCCCGCGGCTCGCTCGGCAGCAAGCACGCCGTCAACATCAATCTGTATACGCGTGTGAGCAACCTGTTCTCCATGGCGCTCACGGGCCGGGCATCGTCAGGGTCTCCGTTCACGCCCGTGGTGGCGGGCGACGTGAACGGCGACGGACTCTCGAACGACCGCGCGTTCATCTTCGGTCCCGCGAGCACCGATCCAGCCATCGCGTCGGGCATGAGTCAGCTGCTCGCGGGCGCGTCGTCGCGGCTGAAGAACTGTCTCATCAGACAGACCGGCACGATCGCCGGACGCAATTCCTGCGAGGGGCCGTGGACGGCGACCGCCGCCGCCACGCTCACGCTCAACCCCGAGAAGCTTGGCTGGGACAATCGCACCACGCTGTCGCTCAACATCTCGAATCCGTTCGCTGGGATCGACGAGTTGGTGCATGGGTCGGCGCACATGCAGGGCTGGGGACAGCCGGCCACGCCGGATCCCACGCTGCTTCGCGTGCGCGGCTACGACCCCACGACGAACGCGTTCAAGTACGAGGTGAACCAGCGCTTCGGCGACACGCGCTTCGCGAGCTCCGCGCTGCGGCTCCCGTTCATCCTCAGCCTCGAGGCGAAGGTGCGCTTGGGCGGCGACATCGATCATCAGGGGTTGGCGAACATCATCGGCCCCGGGCGCACGCGGCGCGGAGCCAAGCGCACCCCGCAGCAGATTCGCGTGCAGCTGCTCCAGTCGATCTTCAATCCGCTGCAGGGCATCCTCCAGGTGAAGGATTCGCTGAGCATCCTGAGCCAGCAGCAAATCGACCGGTTGACGCAGCTGCAGCGGCGGCTCATCACCAAGCAGGATTCCATCTGGGCGCCGACGGTGAAGTACATCTCGGCGATGCCGGACAACTACAACCTCGACGAAGCGGTGGAGCTGGTGCGGCCGGCGCGTATGGCAGCGTACGACGCGATGGTGGAGGCGATGATCGAGGTGTCGAAGATTCTGACGCCCGAGCAGATCGCGGATTTCCCGCCGGCGCTGCGGTCGTCGTTCGACATCGAGTCGTTGAAGGCGCAGCGGCCGACCAAAGGGTTTTTCCCGGCGTATTAGGTCGCAGCGATGACAGGACGCTGACGCAAACGGTAGCGCGCCTGCTACCATTTACGGATGCGAAATTCCAGCCAGCTTTCGCCCGCGCCGGCGCAGTCCCGCCGCATCGACTCCGTGGACCTGCTCCGCGGCGTCATCATGATCCTGATGGCGCTCGACCACACGCGCGACTACATCGGCAACCCCAACGCGAGCCCCACGAACCTCGCGACGACGACCGCCGCGCTCTTCTTCACCCGCTGGGTCACGCATGTCTGCGCGCCGACGTTCTCGCTCCTCACCGGGGTCGGCGCGTTCCTCATGCTCCGCCGCAAGACCACGCGCGAGGTATCGTGGTTTCTCTTCACCCGCGGCGTGTGGCTGATCGTCCTCGAGGCGACGGTGATGCGGTTCCTCTGGCAGTTCAACGTCGACTACCACGTCACCTTCCTCACCGTCCTCTGGGGACTCGGCTGGTCGATGATCGTGCTGTCGGCGCTCGTGCATCTGCCCATACCGGGCGTGGCCACGATCGCGATCGCGGTGATCAGCCTGCAGAATCTCACGGACCACGTCGCGGAGCCGAGCTCCGGGGTGTTGCGGGTGCTGGGGACGATTCTGTTTCGCCAGGGAGCGCTCGTCGCCCGTCCAGGTACGTTCGTCTTCACCGCCTATCCGATCGTCGCCTGGTCCGCCATCATGGCGCTCGGCTTCGCGCTCGGGCCGGTGTTCACGTGGGACGCCCCCCGCCGTCGCCGCTTCCTCACGCAAGCCGGGCTCGCGGCGGTGGCGCTGTTCATCGTGCTGCGGGCGATCAACGGCTACGGCGACCCACGCCCATGGTCGGTGCAGGGCACTAGCATGTTCACAGTACTCTCATATCTGAACGTCACCAAGCAGCCGCCGTCGCTCTTCTTCGTACTGATGACGATCGGGCCGGGCCTGCTGTTCCTTGCCGCGTTCGATTCGTACACGCCGCGGCTGCTGCGGCCGGTTGTGACGATCGGACGGGTGCCGATGTTCTACTTCGTCGCGCACGTCTTGGTGATTCACCTCATCGCGACGGTCGAGGCCGCGATCCGGTATCACAGCGTGGCGATGGTGACGCAGTCGCCGACGCCGGACCAATTCCCGTTCGCCCAGCCGCCGGGTTGGCCGGCGTCGTTGCCGTGGGTGTACGCGGCGTGGATCCTGGCGGTGCTCCTGCTCTATCCGTGCTGCAAGTGGTACGCGCGCTACAAGGCGACGCATACGGCGGTGTGGTTGAGCTACTTGTAGCGTAGATTTCTCTGGCCGCCCCGGCCCGACCGGCTCCGCCCGCTGTCACGCATCCAGAGTTGATTTTGTCTCCGCTGCCGACAACCTATTTGACGAAATACCGCGCCATTCCGAGCGCGGACCAATTTCGGCGGGACACCGGGCGTTCCGCCCGCGGCGCGGAGGGCGGGCTGTTGCGGCACATCGATTCCCAGCTCGATGCCATCAAGCCGGGCATGGCGGATGCCGTCCTCGAGCCCGTGTCGCGGTTGTACTACAGCGCCGAGAACTGGATGCGCGCGAACGGTCCTCGCGGCGCGGAGGCATCGCGCTACGCGGTCGTGGACGGCGTTTTTCGCGTTGCCGTGTCCACGCTGTGCGACATCTTTGGCCTCGATGCGCCTGACAAACTGAAGGAGCAGCTCGAGCGTTGGTACGGCGAGCAATTCGGTGTGGTCGTGTGCGCCTCGGCCGCTGCCGGAGACGCGGAAAACCCCAACTGGCTGCTTCCCGAGGAAGAGGTGCTGAAGCGGCGGCTCGTGTTCAAGAGCGGGCTGATATACATGTGGAATTGGGACGAGCAGCATGTGGTGCGCATGCATCCACGTCGCGCGCCGGCGGCACCCGCCGCTGCGGCGGCTCGTGCGCCCGCACCACCGGCGGCCGCGCCGCACGTCGTCACGATGCATCGGCGTCCGGCGGCGGGATCCCCGCGATTGCCCAGCCCAAAGCTGGCGCAGCCCGTGTCGGCCGACGTCCTGGTCAAGCGCGAGACGATGTTGCAACGCGTCGCGAGGTACAAGCTCAAGCTGGCCGATTCAGCCAATGCCGCATCGCTCGGTGCCGGCGTCGCCGGGTACGTGATCCGCGTGGACCACGAAGTGTTCATGGCCCGCCATGGCGAAGCAAAGTTCGGCGACGCGAAGTTCGCCCACTCCGCGTACACGAATGGGCGGCCCGTGTTGTGTGCGGGCGAGATCGGCATCACGAACGGCAAGCTGCTCACCGTGACGGTGGCGAGCGGCCATTACCGCCCGGGACTGCGCAGCATGATGGAGATGTTGAACATGCTGTCCCGCCGAGGAGTCGATCTCCAGGACGTCATCGCCGGAGTCATCATCAAAGATCCCAATCCGCTCTCCATGACGCCGGTCGACATGTCCTACGACGCGCTGGACCTGGTGCGGCGCGGCGGCAACATCGACGGCCTGGCGGTGACCACGAGACGAAGAAAGATCTATGGCGCCGTTCGCGGTTGGGTGGAAGGGAACAACAAGTCGAACCGGTCGCTCGACGATTTCTGGGCGGAGGATGCGAGAGCGGAGGCCAGAAAGGCCGAGACGCTCGCCGTACCGCCGGAACAGCGAGTCAGCGAGGTGAAGCGCGATGCGCAGCGAATCCTGACCAATCCCGGCGCGGGCGACACGCTCATCCGCAATGCCCGCGCGGTGGAAGCCTTCGCCGACGTCTCGGCCGATGCCCGGGCGGAGGCGAGGATCGTCGCCGCCGATCCCACGATCGTTCCAAAGATGAACGCCGCCGCGGCGAAGACGTCGGAGCTCGCCGACGCCGTGCTCGCACTGATGCGCCGTGGCGACGCATACGACAGTCCCGAGCTGGCCGCCGCCATTCGGTACCTCCTCGCGTCGCGCCGAATGTTCGACATGCACAAGAACCATCGCTCGGCGCGAGCCGAACGCGCGGACGCGAGTACCAAGCTATCCCTCGCCGAGGCGGCGTACGTCGCGGCGAAGCGGTCCGCCGCGGTGGAGGTTCAACTCGAGACGCACCGACGTGCCATGAGTCTCACGGCGCTGCGGAACGGCGGCCTGCTCGGGGCAACGGAAGGGGCTATCATCCGCTAGGCAGACACATTGTCGCGCTGCTCACGCGCGCGCTTGGCTCGAGCTCGCGTCCACGCGACCCGACAGTGCACTCGAACAGATGAGAGCAGCCGTCGCGCGCGAGGACGACACGGAGAAAAGTGCGTCATGCCGGGGCCGCTCGCCCCGGCGCGCGAGCCTGCTCGTTCCATCGCTCGGCGTCCACGCCCTTCACGAGCAGCCATAGCATCAGCATCAACTCTCCGACGGCACCCGGCAGGATGAAGGCGAAATACTTGGTCGCGAACGGCGGCGCCAGAAACGTCAGCCAGCACGCACCGGCGATCAGCATGAACACGCCCAGAACGTGAGGCAGGAAGGTCGACCTGATGATCAGGTAACCCGTCAGGAGAGAACAGAACGCGAAAAATACGAGCGCGATGCCGTAGGCCTGCGAATAGAGTTTCAGGAACATGTACGCCTGCGCCTGGAGCTGTTCCACCGTGAACACGCTCAGGTACCGCGCGCCCCCAAGGATGGTCAGCGGAGCAAGCTGAAACAGCGTCGCGAAAGCCTGAATGGTGCATGCCATCAGCCCCAGAAACGCGCCGAGCAGCGCGGCGGTTCTGTTCACGGGCCTGAACATCTCGTAGAGCAGAACCACGACCACGACGTAAGTCACGGTCACGAGGACGTCGCCGGAGAAACCCAACACGTACATCGACTGGTGCGCGAGGATGTTGGTCGCCGTCGCCGCGGCGTCTCCGGTAACGATCAGCCCGCGGCGACCGACGAAGCCGATTCCTCCGCTGAGCAGCATGAGGACGTAAAAGACACCGGCCATCCTCGCCCGGTAACGCGGCGATGAGTCTCCGATCGGCTCCATGGTCACGACTCCAGGTCGGTCAGTCGGTTTTCATCGATGCCAGCGCCTTTTTCGCGTCTTCGTTCGCCGGGTTCGCGGCGATCGCCAACTGGTATTCCGACTTCGCCTTGTCTCGGTGACCCAGCTTTTCGTGAGCCAGGCCGAGGGAGTAGTGCGTGTTGGAGACACTCGCGGGCGTGGCGTCCTTCGGCATGATCTTCAGCCGTTTCTCGTACATCGCGATCACGTCCGTCCACCGTTCCCGGCGCCGATAGAATGCGCCCGCGTAGCTGTACGTCACGTCGCTGTCCGGCGCGGCCGCGATCGCCGCGAGGAGCGCCTTTTCCGCCGCGGCATTGTCTTTCTCCTGTTCCGCGACGAACGCATACCCCACGTGCCCGCGCATGGGATTCACCTTCGACATCTCGGCGGCCTGCTCTCGCGCCTTCACCATACTTCCGCCCATCATCGCCGGAGCGCCCGCGTAGAACTGGAGCAGCGCATACCGCGCATCGACGAGCGCGGGGTCGAGCGTCAGCGCCGTCTCGAGCTCGGTCCTCATGCGACCGATCAACGCCGGCCCGCCGAGCATGCCTTTCCTCTGCCCCTCGGCGCGAAGCGCGAGGGCGAGCCACAGGTGATGCTGCGCGCTCTTGCCGTTGAGCGCCGTCGCCTTGTCGAGCCATTCCACGGCGTCGCCCGAGAGATCCTGCGCGAGCAGCACGCGGCCCATGCAGTGCATGGCCGCGTCGTCGGAAGGCGTGCGTGCGATCTGCGCCTGCAGCGCGGTCCGCGCCTTGTCGTACTCACGATCGGTGATGAGCCGCTGCATCGCGGGCACGCACTGCGCGCCAAGCGGCATTGCCATGAGCGCCGCCGCGGCGCTGAGAGCTCCAAGCATGTGGTGGCGAGTCATGTCTGCTCCAGAGAGGGAAGGCCCCGCTGGTGATACCGTACGTGCGGCCGAAACCGATGGACATGGCGGCTCGTATCAAGAACATGGCAACTGGTTGCAAGGAGAGCCGAAGCGATGCGTGAGCTGACCATTGCGGCGGGCGTCGTCAGCGCCTTGATGGAGCTGGCCGTCGCCAGGGGCGCCAGCCGAAAGACGCTGTCGGTGCGCTCGCGAATCGATTGCCCCGATTTCGAGGACGTGGATAGCCGCGTTCCGTTCAGCAAGTACGTCGCGCTGATGCGAGCCGGCCAGGAGTTGTGCAACGATCCCGCGCTCGCGCTCCGCTTCGGCGAGGCGGTCGATGCCTCCGAGCTGTCGATCTCGCACGCGGTTGGCGCCGAGAACATCGGCGACGCCTGCGCCGTGACGAATCGGTATGCGAGCCTCGGCGTCGAGGTCGAGCTGGACGGCACGGGCGATCGCTTCCAGCTCCGGCGCGCCGAGGGAGGGTTCTGGCTGGTGGACGCGCGCCGGAATCCGAACGACTTTCCGGAGCTCACCGAATCCACCTTTGCGCGCATGGTGTGCACGATGCGCGGAGCCGTGGGCGACAGGCAGTGTGTCACGGAAGTGCACGTCACCCACACCGAGCCATGCTACCGCGGCGAGTACCAGCGGATCTTCGGAGTACCGGTGGTGTTCGGAAGCAGCTGGAATGCGCTGCGGATCGATGAGGCGCTGCTGGCGACCTTCCAATTCCCGACGCCGTCGCGGTATGTGACGAGCGTCTTGCGGGACCATGCAGAGGAGCTCCTCGAGAAGCTGGAGAGCTCACATTCGACGCGAGACCGTGTCGAGAGTCTGTTGATGCCGCTCCTGCTCTCGGGGGATGCGAGCATGGAGACCATCGCCGGCAAGCTCTGTTGCAGCCGGCAGACGCTCTTTCGCGCGTTGAAG
This sequence comes from Gemmatimonadota bacterium, assembly GCA_028287235.1. Classification (GTDB taxonomy): domain Bacteria; phylum Gemmatimonadota; class Gemmatimonadetes; order Gemmatimonadales; family Gemmatimonadaceae; genus JAQBQB01. Next base: position 56,523 of record JAQBQB010000014.1, read on the forward strand.
GTGGAAGGCGTGACGTTCGAGCAGGTGCTGGACGAACTGCGGCACAAGCTGGCGCTCAATTACCTCAACGCGAAGCACGTCTCGGTGAAGGAGACGGCGCGTCGAGTTGGGTATTCCGATCCGGCGTCGTTTTCGCGGGCGTTCAAGCGGTGGACGGGGGCGAGTCCGCGGGTGTATGTGGCGCGGGGTGGGCTGGGCTGAAGATCGTGACTCTACTTTGCTCCCAGTGGACTGGGATCCTGCTTCCACCACCACTGCATCGGAAGCGCCTTCGTCCTCGGCCACACCTCATTCAGCGTGTTGCCTTCGTACAACCGCCCGTTCTTCATCACGTACTTGATGGAATTCGAATTCTTGATGTCCTCGAGCGGATTGCGGTCGAGCACCTGAAGGTCCGCCATCTTTCCAACCTCGAGCGATCCGATGTCCTTCGACAGGCCGATCGCGTCCGCGCTGTGCAACGTGGCAGCGCGCAGCACGTCGTGATTCTTCATTCCGCCCGACGCCATCATCCACAGTTCCCAGTGCACCCCCAATCCCTGCAGCTCGCCGTGTGAGCCGAGTCCGATGCGGCCGCCCGCGTCGACCATCTTGGCGAGCTGCTGGGCGTGGCCTTTGAAGATGTATTGATCGTCGCGGAAGTACTGCGTCGTCTTCCACGAGTCGAGCTCCTCGTGTGGCGTGAAGGTGTGGAGCTTCTTGTCCTCGTCGACGTTGTAGTGCGTGAGCCAGTACTGCAGTCCCTGCGGCCCGCCGTAACCCACGATCAACGTCGGCGTGTAGGTGATGCCACTGAAGGCCTCGAGCTGCACGACGTCCTTCATGAGCGGGAAGACGGGCATCGCGTGCTCGAGACCCGGATAGCCGTCCTGCATCAGGGTGAGGTTCATCGTGAGGTTCGAGCCGCCTTCCGTCGTCGTCGTGAGCCCGAGCTCGCGCGCCGCCATGATCACCCACTGCCGCACCTTTCGATCGCCGGCGAGATACTGCTTGATCGTCTGCGTGTTGTAGTGATCCGAGTAGCGGTGCAAGACGTCGCGCGCCTCGTCGAGGCTCTTGATGTTGTCGAGCGCGAAGATGCCCGGGCCGGTCGAGTAGAGACGCGGCCCGATCAGCGCACCGGTCTCCATGAGGTCGGAGTACGTGAGAATGTCCTCCGACGACGTCTGCGGATCGCGCTGCGTCGTGACGCCGTACGCGAGCCCCGCCAGAAGCTGCGACACCTGCGTGCGGTGCAGACCCCACCCGAACCAGTTGTGCGCGTGGATGTCCACGAAACCGGGAATGATCGTCTTGCCGGAGACGTCGATCGTCTTCGCGTCCTTCGGGATCGACACCTTGCCGCGCGGTCCGATCGCGACGATCCGATTGTCCTTCACCACGATGTCGCCATTCGGAATCACCTCGGCGCCCTTCATCGTGATGAGGCGTGCGCCACGGAGCACGACGGTGCCGCGCGGCTTGTCCTTCACGGCGACGATCTCGACGTCGTACCGCTGCGGCTCATAGACCGACGTCGCCTTCTTCGTCGTATCGGCGCGCGCCGTCGAATCCGCGCGAGGCGCCGGCGGCCCTGCGGCCGTCGCCTCGGCGCGCGCCGTGGAATCACGCACGAGTGAGTCGGCGAGCGCGAGATCGTACGCGAAGAAGCTGCGGCCGATGGAGTAGTACGCCGTGCGTCCGTCGTTGGACCAGCCGATGAAGTCGCCGCCGATCTTCGTGATGCGCGTCGTCGGCACGATGGAGCCGCCGGTGACGGCAACCGCCGGCGTCTGACCCGCGACGGGCGGCACCGTGATCATGTAGACATTGTGCTCCGCTTCGACGAGCGCGTGCCGTCCGTCGGGCGAGAGGAGTACTTCATCGGGCGCGGGCGGCGGTGGTGGCGTCGCGCCCGGAGGCATGGGCGTCGCCGGCGGCGGCGGTGCGGCGACGCGAACGACCACGTGCCGGTCGGTTCCGTCGAAGCGCATCGACACGAGGCCTTCGGTGCCCGCCCACACATAGATGCGTGAGCTGTCGGGACCGACGTGCGGAACGTTGCGACCCTGCTGCGTCAGCCCGCCGCCCACCCAGGAGATGCGCGTCGTCTCGCCGCCGTTCGCCGGGAGCCACACGTACTCGAGCTCCGCGGCGTTGCTGTGACTGCCGAAGTCCTCGAGCGTGCGAATGCGATTGAGCTTCGATCCCCGCGACGCGAGCACACGCGAGCCGTCCTTCGTGTACGCGATCTTGTCGTAGAATGCCGACGTGCGCGTGAGGCGCTGCGGAGCGCCGCTTCCGTCTGCATTCATTCTATAGATGTCACCGCCGCCAGTATCGCTCCACGTCACGTATGCGACGTAGCGGCCGTCGGGCGACCAGACCGGCGCGTGCTCCACGACGGAGCCTTGCTGCGTGAGGCGACGCGGATTGCGAATCGAGATGCGCTGCGCGCCGACACCGCCGCGCGACGGCGTCAAGTCGCCGACGTACAAGCGATCGAGCGCCGTGAACGCGACCGAGCGACCGTCGGGCGACGGCCGAGCGCCGCGAATCTGCGTGACGGTGAGCACCGAGTCGTTGATCGGGTACTCGAACTTCGCGAGCGGTCCGAGCTGCTGCTCGATCTCCGCCGTGAACGGAACCGGAGTCACCTTGCCCGACGGCACTTCGATGCGCCAGATCTTTCCGTTGTAGCTCGTGATGAGCGCTTTCGAATCGGGCGTGAACGCCGAGCCGGGGTAGATGTCGCGATCGTTGACGCCGCCGCCCTGCGTGTTGTCGCGCTGCACGTCCATCGTGAGGTACGAATCTTCGCCCGAGACGAGATCGCGCAGCTTGAGCGCCTCGCGCGCGTCGTAGCGCACCGCGTACACGAGCCACCGACCATCGGGACTCGCTACCGGCCGGAACGCGCCGTCGGCTTCGTGGGTGCGCATGAGCGTGCGTCCCGTCTCGCGATCGAACTGGCCGACCTGGTACTGTCCGACGCGCCGCGGATTGCTCCGCATTCCGAGCTCCTCGTGCAGGCCGTCGTCCGGATCGGCCGGCATCGTCGTCGCAATCGTGCTCGGCACCGTTCCGCTGACGTTGACCCAGATGTAGCGCGGATCGTTGCTCGATGCGGCGCCCAAGTGCTGCGGCGCAGGCGGCCCACCGGCGGCCGGCGCGCCGTCGGGGCGGAGGCCGGTCATCTGCAGGCCCGATCCCCCGTCCTTATGGTAGAGCCAGAGCTGTCCGGAGCGCGCGGCGATGACGTACTGCCCGTCGGGCGCCCAGATGGGCGACGAGAAGTTGATGCGATCGCTCTTCGTGATCGCGTGCGGCTTCGTGCCGTCGGCGTTCGCGATCCATACATTCTTGGCGCCGCTGCGATCGGTCACGAAGACGATCTGGGAGCCGTCGGGGGAGAAGCGAGGTTGCTGGTCCCAGCCTGGACCGCTGGTGATCCGCTTCGCGGTGCCGCCCGTCACCGGCATCGTATAGAGGTCGCCAAGGAGGTCGAAGACGATCGTCTGGCCGTTCGGGGAGAGGTCGAGGGAGATCCACGAGCCTTCGTCGGTCGTGAATTTCAGCGTCCGCGTGTTGATGAGCGGCAGCGTGTTCGTGCGAGCCGCGGCTTTGGCGGAGCTGTCGTTCTGCGCGGCCGTCTGCGCGCGGAGCGAGTTGGCTGGAGCGGCGGCGAGCGCCAAGAGCGCGCCGGTGACGGCGTAGCGAGTCGAGCGGTGCATGAGGGGCTCCGACGTGACGGAAGGATCGGGGGGGCCCCCGATATTTCGATCATGAAGACTCGGCGTCAAGCCTCGAGGTGGTAAGGCTTGTTCGACGCGCTTCCATCGAATAGCGTTGGGACTCTTCGACGTCCTCTCCATGGGCGGAACGAAGAGGGCCGCTCAAAGCGGACATGCAGAACGAGGCGATGACCGCCTGTACGCGTCGCTGTCATCCGTTGCAGTTCGTTCAGTTCCGTTGAGTTGGGTTCATCAGATTGTTGCGGCCTGCGTGGAGGGCCGCACTCGCCTTGCACGGCCGCTCGGGCGGGTCATAACAATGTGAAAAACGAATGCAGCGGAATTGAACGGAACTCAACGAACTGAAATCATTGGAGGAAGTGAGCCCATGAGACCTACGTCCATCGCCGCGCTTGCTGCCTTCCTGGGACTTCCGGCTAGCGCCGCGCATTCGCAGACGCACGCGACACATGGCCACGACACGAGCGCGACGCTCGGCACGGTCCACTTTCCCACGGCGTGCAGCCCCGCCGTGGCATCCGAGATGGACCGCGGTGTGGCGCTGCTGCACTCGTTCGAGTTCGGCGGATCGATTTCCGCGTTCAACAGCGTCCTCGCGCGCGATTCGACGTGCGCAATGGCCGACTGGGGCATTGCACTCAGCCGCTGAAGCAACCAGAAGGGGCCAGGTGACCGGCCGCTCGCGTCGCTCCAGCAGGGCAGGCTGGCGTCCGACGCCGCAACGCGGCTCGGTGCCGGCGCCGGCGTGACGGAGCGCGAGCGCGGCTACATCTACGCCGTGAGCCGGCTCTACGACGACTTCGAGCACGCCAACCAGCGCACGCGCCTCGCGGCGTACGAGCAGGCGATGCGCGAGTTGACACAGCGCGAGCCGGCGGACACCGAAGCGATGATCTTCCACGCGGTCTCGCTCGTCGCCGCCGCGTCGCCGATGGACAAAACCTACGCGAAGCAGCTCGAAGCTGGACGGACGCTCGAAGCGCTGTGGGCCAAGCAGCCCAACCATCCGGGGCTCGCGCACTACATCATTCACGCTTACGACTATCCCTCGCTCGCCGGCAAGGCGCGCATAGCCGCACAGCGTTACGCGACGATTGCGCCGTCCGCGGCGCATGCGCTGCACATGCCGTCGCACAGGTTCACTCGTGTCGGCATGGGGCAGCAATCCATAGAGCGAACGCTCGGTCGATGAAGCTCGCGTTGGACAACGGCTCGATCGGCGAAGCGCTGCATGCCGCCGACTATGCCATGTACGCCGATCTGCAACTCGGGCGCTCCGCGGCCGCGAAGGCATTGCTCGATCGCTTGCCCTCGATCGCGGCGCGGTTCGATCCGAAAGCAGTCATCGGCGCCGCACCTCCGTCGGCCGGCTACTTCGCGCTCGCGGCGATCCCGGCTCGCTGGGTGCTCGAGCGTCGCGCATGGACCGAGGCGGCCGCGCTCGTTCCTCGGCAGACGGACTATCCGTACACCGAAGCGATGACGTACTTCGCTCGGGCGCTCGGCGCAGCACATACGGGCGATCTGAAGAGCTCGCGCGTCGCGATCGATTCGCTGGCGTCGATTCAACGACGATTGAGCACGGCCGGCGAGGCCTACTGGGCTGGGCAAGTCGAAATCCAGCAGCTGGAGGCGCGCGCGTGGCTCGACCTCGCGTCGAAGAAGCCGGACAGTGCGTTGGCGCGGATGAACGAAGCCGTTGTGCGTGAGGACGCGACCGAAAAGAGCGCCGTCACGCCGGGGCCGCTCGCGCCCGCGCACGAGCCCCTCGGCGACATGCTCGAGGCGCTCGGCCGGCCGGCGGAGGCGCGCGCGGAGTATCGTGCGACGCTGGTGAAGGAGCCCAACCGGCGTCATGCGCTGTTGGGGCTTGGAGCTGTGAATAAGCTCGACTGAGAGCGCTTTCAGGGCCTTAATATGATCGCGCTACTTCGCCCGCAACTTCCTCCGCGCTTCCTGCACCCAGTTCTTGACCACCACAATGCGCCAGTCGGACGGCGTGCGCGTCACCACCATGCGCGCCCCCGTGCCATCGACGTCCAGACGTGATCCTTCCCGACTGAGAGAATCGCGCACGACCGCCGTGATGGCGCCCCCGTTCCCGCCGGATTGCGCGATTTCCGCGACCAGCGGCTGACCGCCATCCGTATACACCAGCCGCGATCCGGTCGCCAACCACTGCGGTGCCGCACCACCGCTCGTGCTCACGCGAATTCTGCCCGCCGGAGACGCACACGGACGAACGTACACCTCCGCGCGCCCGCTCTCGTCCGATACGTACGCCAGCCACCGCCCGTCGGGCGAGGCGGATCCTGACGTCTCGTTGAATCGCGTCGCGACGACCGGGTGCAGCGCGCGATCGCTTCCCGTCAGATCCACCGAATAGATGTCGGTGCTCGTGCTCGGCGGACGGCGCACGGCGACCACTAGCTCGCGGCCGCCGCGCGCAAATGAAAACGGGCCAGCCCACAGCGTGTCGGGAACCTCGACGAGTAGCTCGGGGGGAGAGCTTCCGTCGGTCGGCGCCCACATGATGTTGGTGTGCTGCGGCGTCGTATTGTGCGTGAACGCGATGCGCTTGCCGTCCGCGGACCACACAGGGTTCAAACCACCGTCGGTCGTGAATTTCGCCATCGTCTTTGCCGCGATGTCCCAGATCCACACGTCGGCGGTTTGCACGATTCGGCCACCCATCGTGTTCCGTGCGATGGCCACGGCAACACGTTTCCCATCCGGCGACAGGTTCGCGTGACCAAACGTCGCACGCTCCGGGGCTTCGGCGATCGTTGCTCCGCGCTTGTCGACGAGCGCCAGTGCTCCGCGCGATTGGCCGCGCAGGTACGCGAGTGTCCCATCCTCCGCGAGCGAGATCTGCAGTGAGCCGGTGATGATCCACACCGCGCTGTCGAGCAGCACGACCGGCGGTCCGGTGACCGAACGTCGGCGCAGATCGAACGGATAGGCGAGTAACGACCCCTGATCCGTGCCGACCAGTACATGTCCGTCCATGATCCCGAACACTCGCGAGCCTGGAAGATTCAGCACTGAGTATTGACCACCCTTCAATGTGGTGATGCCCACGCCATTGCCCGAATCGTTGTCGGATCGCTGGATCCAGAAGCCGATGGTGTTGTCATCGAGGAAACTAGGGTCGCCGAAACTCTGCTCACCTTTCGCGGAATCGGGCGATACGAGCCGCACGTGTGTCCCCTTGTCGCCGATGCGCCAGAGCGAGCCGCCATCCGCAAGCACGACTTCGCCGCGCCGCGATAGCGCGTAACCCTGCCAATTGGTCGCCGGCGTCACTATCTCGGGGCTGCCCCCGTGCACCGGCACGCGCCGGATGTCGGACACGGTTTTGTAATACAGCCAGCGACCGTCCGTCGAGAAAAGCGGTGCCACTCCACTGATCGCTTCCGGGCGCGCCCGCAGTGAATCGAGCGGCCGCACGAAAATCTCGGTAGCATTCGTTGCCTTGTTGCGCGCCAGGTATGCCAGCGCTCCGCCCTCCGGCGACAGTGCCACTGCGCGTTCGAGTGCGGTCGTCACCTGCTCGTTGGGCGGCAGATCCACCACGAACTGAACCGGCCTGGGATCGGGGCGCGATATCGCGCGCATCCACAGCCCCAGGACGGTGAGAGCCAACGCGGACGCGGCGACGAGTCCAATGATCACCGCAGGCGGCGTCCGGCGGCGCGATGCGCTCATTCTCGTTGCGTAAGCCTGCCTCGGCGTCCCTCGTCCGTTCAGCGCGTCCGCGAACTGTCCCGCGGTCGCGAAGCGGTCAGCGGGAACCTTCTCGAGCGCACGAAGCACCGCATCGTCGACGTAATCCGGAACACTCGGACGCAGCATGGTGAGCGGCCGTGCCGGTTCGGTCATCAGCTTGGCGAATAGCGCCTGCGCGCTGTTGCCGGCGTGCGGCGGCTCGCCGGCGAGCATCTCGTACGTCACCGCGCCGAGCGAATAGATGTCAGAGCGCGCGTCGATGACGCGATCGCCCGTGGCCTGCTCGGGCGACATGTATTGCGGTGTGCCAAGCGACAAGCCCGTCTGCGTGACACGCTGGCCGCCCGCTTTGGAAATCGCCAACGCGATGCCGAAGTCGGCGACGACGGGTTGGCCGTGCTGGAGAAGAATGTTCTCCGGTTTGAGATCGCGATGAATGACGCCGTGCGCGTGCGCATAGTCGAGCGCGCCGGCGATCGCGGTCGCGATGCGAATGCTCTCGTCAATCGAAAGCTCCCGCTCGCGATCGAGCCGATGTCGCAGGGTCTCGCCCTCGACATACGGCATGACGTAATACAGAAGTCCGTTCGCCTCGCCCGAATCGAAGAGCGGCAGAAGATTCGGGTGTTGCAGGTTCGCGGTAACGCGGATCTCGGTGAGGAAGCGGTCGGCACCGAGCACTGCGCCCAATTCGGGGTCGAGCACCTTCAGCGCGACGTTGCGCTGATGCTTGAGATCGCGCGCGAGGTACACGGTGGCCATGCCGCCGCGGCCGATCTCGCGATCGATGGCGTAACGTGCTTCGAGCGCCGCATTGAGCTGCCCCATGACATCCATCGACTATCCCCGGCCTTTTTCGAGTCTGGCGATACGTTTCGTCACGTCTGCCACCTGGACCCGTACGACCATAGAGCGGCTCAACGCTCGGCCAGTTTCGCGCGCATCTTCGCCCACCAGTTCGTGACCACGACGATGTCGGCGTCCGCGCTCGCATTTCTCACGACTGCGAATCGTCCGTCGGAGGCGATGTCGTAGTTCTGATGCAGATCCTGTCGAACGAGCCGCGGGTTGAACAGTGAATCCCGTTTGCCGGCGGCGGGGAGGCCGTCAACCGTGCTGAGTTCCACGCGGCGGAACGAGCCGGAGATATCGAGATAGACAACGTGGCCATCGCGCGTCCAGCGCGGCATGCTGCCGCCGCCTTTGGAAAGCATGGCGGCTGCGCCCGCCGCATTCAGGGGACGCACGTAGATCTCTGGTCTGCCCGACTCGTCGGACATGTAAGCCAGCCAGCGGCCGTCGGGAGAAACAGCGGGTTGATGTTCATCCGCCGGCGTGGCGGCCAGCGGCGTTGGCTGTGAACGGCCGGCATCGAGCGCTACGAGCATGATATCGCGTTTCGCCTGCGCGTTGGCACTGGTAACGATCACCAGGGATTTCCCATTCGGGGTGAAGACAGCCTCGCGTATGGTGCTGCCGGGCGGCGCAGCGACCAGCAGAGAATCCATGGAACTGCCATCCGCGGGCACGACTGCTACCGGTTGTGCTGCTGTCCGCGTATTGATGAACGCAATGCGTTTGCCGTCCGGACTCCACGTCGGCCTCGATGCAGGCACGTTCGTCGCAAGCCGCGCCGTCGTCCCCGCCTTGGGATCGTGGATCCAGATACCCGGCATGGCCGAACCTGGCACCGGTGCGTTGAACGCGAGCCGCTGGCCGCTTGGAGACCAGACAGGATACGAAACATTGGTCACGTCGTTCACCGTCATCACGTCTTCGCCGCGCGAACCAAGCAGCGAGAGCAATCGGCGACTCGAGCCATGGACATACGCCAGATCGCCCCGAGCGCTCATCGCAACGAGAAACGCGCTGGCAACCTGCGTGCTGTCGAGGAGCGGGCGCGCTTCGCCGTTTGGTTTTCGCCGGCCCAGATCGAAGCGAACGGCGGCCACTCCGTTTCGATCACTGTACAGGAGCCACCCATCCCGAAAGCCGACGGCGCGTCCGAGGACGGATGTGACGACGCGGTTCGATCCGTCGAGCGAGACGAATCCCAATCGGTTGGTTCCCCGTCCTGTGGCCGTTTCACTGGCCACGAACGCGATCGTCTTGCCATCCGGCATGCCGAACGGCGTGTTGATGTCGGCCTCCTTTGCCGCGCGATCCGCCACCGTGACCAGTCGTCTCGCGCGGGTCACGACGTCGATGCTCCACAGCGTATCCGACACCTCGTACACGATGGTGTGCGCGTTCGCCCACGTGATGCCGTTGTACGAACCGATGGTCGCCAGCTCGACAGGCGGAGTTCCATCGACGCCGACGAGGAAAATCTTCTCCGATTTGTAGTACGCGAGCCGGCTGCCGTCCGGCGAATAGGTGATGTCTGCAGCTTCGTCGGTTCCCGCCAGCGCCTGCGCGCGATCGGTGTCGAGCCTGCGAACGATGATCACCCGCTGCCCCTGGCCAGCACCGATATAGGCGACGGCATCCCCATCAGGCGAGAAGGCCAGACTCTGCGCGAACGTGCTCACAGACGATTCGATTCCCGGTAGGGCAAGCCGGAACTCCACCGATCGTTCGACTGGTGCAGGACGAAGCGCAACAACACCCAACACCCCCACGGCTGCTGCGATGATGGCCGCCCCCGCGACCAGTGCGGGCGATATCCGGCGGCCGCTCGACGCGCCGTGCACCCGAGCCGTGCTCGGCAACGCGCTGGTCTTCCCGGAGAGCGCGTCCGCGAAATCCTTTGCCGTCGCAAAGCGATCGGCCGGCAATTTCTCGAGCGCACAGCGTACCGCGGCCTCCACGTGTGGAGGCACAGAGCGCCTTAGCGCCGCGATTGGCCGCGGATCTTCGGTCATCAGCTTTGCGATGATGGCCTGTGAAGAGCTGCCGGAGTGCGGCGGCTCCCCGGCAAGCATTTCGTACGTCAACGCGCCGAGCGAGTAGATGTCAGTGCGACCGTCGATGTTGCGATCGCCCGTGGCCTGCTCGGGACTCATGTACTGTGGCGTGCCGAGCGAGAGCCCCGTCTGCGTCACTCGCGCGCCGCCGGCGTTCGAGACGGCCAACGCAATTCCGAAATCGGCAACGAGCGGCTGCCCGTCGTGCAGCAGAATGTTCTCGGGCTTGAGATCGCGATGGATGACGCCATGGCGATGGGCGTAGTCCAGCGCGCCGGCGATTGCCGTCGCGATGTGCACTGCATTATCGATCGGAAGCTGCTTTTCGCGATCGAGCCGAGCGCGGAGTGACTCGCCTTCGATATACGGCATGACGTAGAACAGCAGTCCATTCGCTTCCCCGGAGTCAAAGAGCGGAAGCAGGTTGGGATGCTGCAGGTTCGCCGTGACGCGAATCTCGCTGAGAAAGCGCTCGGCGCCGAGGACAGCGCCGAGCTCGGGGCTGAGGACTTTGAGCGCGACCGGCCGCGTGTGGCGGACGTCGCGCGCGAGGTAGACGGTCGCCATGCCGCCGCGGCCGATTTCGCGATCGATGGTATAGCGGCCAGCGAGAGCGGCGGTGAGGCGGGAGATGTCGTCCATGCGCAAGGATACGGTTTCGATCACCGATGCGCGATGGCCCGCCGCGCTTCGCTCAGCCAGTTCAACGTCATCGTCAATCGCTCGTCGACGCCTACGGAGCGCACGACGAGCAGCCGGTCGTCGGGGGCAATGTCATAGTCGGTATATCCCCGGGCGAAGTTGCCGGCGAACAGCGGCGCGCGCGAAACGACACTCAGGTCTTTGCCCGGTGCGAGCTCGGCGCTCATGAACCGCTGCCCCTCACGATAGACGATGCGCCGGCCGTCGCGGGTCCACATTGGCTCGTCCCCGCCATTTGCCGACACCTGAACCACGCCGCCGGGAGTCGGGAACGCCTGCACGTACACGTCCGTCCGACCGTCGCCCGACAATGCGTACGTCACGCGGCGCCCGTCTGGTGAGAGTCGAGCTCCGATAGCACCTGGCGTGCCGGCGATGACAACCGTACCGGCAGGAACGTCCGGCTTTTCCTGGTCGCTGAGGTCAGCGGCGCGCGACACGGAGTGCTTCCGTCGAGTCGAGTCGCCGAACAAGAACGTCACCCGGTGTCCGTCGCGCGTCCAGTCAGGACGCAGACCGTTACCTGTCGACAGGCGGGTCGACACGGCCGAGGCGAGATCGATCAGCCAGACGTTCGAGCTTGGGTCTTCGTGATAACGTCCGATTGCGACGGCGATACGTCTTCCATCAGGCGAGATGCGCGGTGTGCCGAAGAAACTTTGCGGCCCCACCGGGAGCTCGGACACGACGCCGTGCTGATCGACCCATGCGAGCTGTTCGAGCGACATGCCGCGTATGGTGAGCAGCGTGCCGTTCGCGGAGAGCGCGGCCGCGAAGTGCGAGGCGGCATCGACCAGCGGTACTGCATCACCCGTCAGGCTTCGACGTGCCAGGTCGACCGGTACCGCCATGATCACGCCGTCGGCGCGCGAATACAGCACGTGCCCATCGACGAACCCCAACGGCAGCGCCGCGAGGAGCTTCGTGACGGTGAACTCGCCCGATTCCAGCGACCCGATGGCGAGGTAGTCGTCCTCGGTGCCTCCCGGCCCCGCGTTGATGAACACGATCGTGCGCCTGTCGTCCAGTACGCGCGGCCGGACATGCACCTGCCCGTGCGCGCTGTCCGAGTGGGTGACGACGCGTCGAGACGTGCCGGCCGATGCGATTCGCGACAATCCAGGGCGAATCCCATAACGCGTGAAGATGATATCGCCAGCCGGCGACCAATCGATGTAGTTCCTCGCGACACTGTCCGCGACGACGGTCGATGGGCCACCGAGACTCGGAATCTTGAGCAACTGGTTTCCAACGATGAAAGCGATCCACCGGCCGTCGGGTGAAAACCGCGGGAAATTCGCCCCGGCCGTATTCGCCATCACATGTGGAACGAGGTCTCCGAGCGGCCTCACGTACAGTCGCGATTGGCCGGCGCTGTCGGCGACGTACACCAGTTGCTGCCCGTCGCGCGAAATGTCGACTCCTGCGCGCGTATCCATGGTGAGCCGTTCGCCGTCGGGGACGTCGACGCTGAGCCGTGCGACCTGCTCGCCCGCGGCGTCGCCGCTACGCCGCAGCGACCAGAGCGCGACACCAACGCCAATGATCGCGAGCGCCCAGGGAACCGCCACGGCGGCTGCCGGCGCGCGTCGCGGCTTCGGGGCAGCTGGCCGTTCTTGCGGGACGCGCGTGTTGCTCAGCTCATCGCTGAAGTCCTTCGCTGTCGCAAAGCGATCCGCCGGCAGTTTGGCGAGCGCACGCATCACCGCCGCCTCGACGTTTGCCGGTACCGTATCGCGCACGATGCGGGGCGACATCGGCCGCTCGGTCATCACCTTGGCGACGATCGCCTGCACGCTGGCGCCGGAGAACGGCGGCTCCCCGGTGAGCATTTCATACAACACGGCGCCGATCGCGTACACGTCGGCCCGCCCATCGATCTGCCGCTCGCCCATCGCCTGCTCGGGCGACATGTATTGCGGTGTGCCGAGCGACAGGCCCGTTTGCGTCATCCGTTGTCCGCCGGCGCTCTGCACCGCGAGCGCGATCCCGAAATCAGCGACCAGCGCACTGCCATCATGCAGGAGGATGTTCTCCGGCTTGATGTCGCGGTGGACGACGCCGTGACGATGCGCGTAGTCGAGCGCCGACAGCACCTCGCGCGAGATGCGCAATGCGTCGTCGATCGGCAGCACGTTCTCGCGCTCGAGCCGCGCGCGCAGCGTCTCGCCGGCGACGAACGGCATGACGTAGAAGAGATAGCCGTCCGCTTCGCCGGAGTCGTGCAGCGGCAGGATGTGCGGATGTTGCAGATTCGCCGTCGTGCGGATCTCGGCGAGAAAGCGCTCGGCACCGAGTGCGGCAGCGAGATCCGGGTGCAGGACCTTGAGCGCGACCTTGCGCTCATGCTTGAGATCGCGCGCGAGGTAGACGGTGGCCATGCCGCCGCGGCCGATCTCGCGATCGATTTCGTAGCGGCCGGCAAGGGACGACTTGAGCTGGTCTATCGGTGTCATCCGGTTTTCACCCGCAGGCGATCGATGTGTCGCCGCAGCTCTGACACCCTCGGCTGCAAGTCGGCGTCGGCGTTCTTCCAAAGATCCATCAGACGTGTATACGCGTCGATCGCCTTCGCGCGGTTGCCCTTCGCTTCGTACAACGTGCCGACCTTCTCCAGGATGAACGCGAGATGCTCGGCGTCATCGTGCACCAGGCGGTCCTCATCGGTGACCGTCAGATACTGCTCGAAGCTGCTGATCGCATCGTCGGTGCGGCCCGCACCGGCCTGAATCAGGCCGCGCCAGAAGTATTTCTGAGCCGCTCTGAACGCTCTCGCTCTGGAGTCAGCCTCGGAAGTTGCCGCATCCGCCTCGCGCAGGGCATCGTCCCATCGCTGTTCTCCTAACGCGACGGACGCGAGGGCCACCTCCCGATCGTGGTGTTGGCGATGGCGGACGAGGGTATCCTTCACTTCGGCGTCATAGCGCGTCAGCCATCGCCGCGCCTCATTGACGTTTCCAACAAGTGCGTAGTCGCGCGCCGCTGTCAGGTACGGGCGATCGGCGAGGGCGAGGCGCTCGATGGGGTTGACGCGGAGCGCGTTTGTCAGGCGTCGCTCGGCTGCCCGCGTATCACCACGATACCACACGTCCTCCATCGCGACGGTGAGCGAATCGGCGAGAGGAATCCGGTCGATCTGGAGGCGCGCCTGCACGGCCCGCAACTGCTCATCCGCGCGATGAGCGTCAGCGATGCGCCCATGCAAGCGGTCCAGCGCAACGAGCGCTTCCCATCCGAATTCAGCCACATCAGGTCGTCGCGCTCGGGAGGCCGCGCGCGCCGCCAACGCCGCGGAATCGACGCTGCCGCGTGCATACGCGCCCGCGATGTCAAGACGGAGCGCAAGGTCGTTGTCCCCTTTCGCTAACGCTCGGTAGGTGCGTAGCGCCGAGTCGGCCGCAACCCAGCGCTGTTCATCCAACAAGGCAGACGCAAGATTGACGTATGCGATCGGACGCGTCGGCCCTAATGCAACCGCGCGCCTGAACACGGATTCCGCCTGAGCATAGCGGGCGTCTGTTTTGAAATTGATGCCGAGAGTGACCAACGCACCGGGCTCACCAGGCTGGAGGACGACAGCGGATTCCGCGGCGGCCAGTGCGCGTGTCTGGTCGAATCCACTTCCAATGCGAAAATACGCGGCCTCGATCCGCAGTCGCTCTCGGTCCGACACCCGATCGCGCAGCGAAAATGCACGCGCCACCAGCGAGTCCTGAAGCCGGGGATTTGCGCGCATGTTGCGCAGCACGGCGGCGTACGCGGCATAGGCCCGCCCGAACGTCGAGTCCAGCTCCACGGCACGTTTGATGTGCGACATCGCCGAGCTGTAATCGAGGACGGAATTCGCCTCGATCGCGGCGGTATACTCACGCAACGCGGCGAGGGACGATGTCGTGGCGCGTTGGAGCGGCGGCGCCGCACGAACCAGCTTGAGCGACTCGCCCATCTTGCCGCGCAGCGTACGCGTTGCACGATCGATCGCCGGAATGAGCCCGTTGCCGTCCGGCGCCGATTCCTGCACGCTCGCCAGCGCGTCCCCAGTCGCGGCGTCGAGAAGTTTGACCGTGAGCACATACGAGCCCCCAATCGGTGCGACATCACCTGAGACCACGACGGGAATGGCTTCTCGCTGCGCAACCTCTCGCGCGATGTCGGCGGTCAGTCGCGTCTGCGAGGGGCGGCGCATGCGCTCGAGCGCGTCTGCCACCGTGCTCGCCGGCACGACTTGAATGACTCGGGATTCGCTGAGCGTCGTCCGCACCGCCTCCGCGACCACGCGTCCCAGCGTGGAATCAGAGCCCGGAACCGCAAACTCGGCGACGAGCACGTTTGCGCTCCGGCCGAGTTTCCCGGCGGCAAGCAGCGACCCTACGGGACCGATGCCGAGCGCACGGAGCGCCATGAACGCGGCGACGATGGCGGCGAACACCCCCAGCGCCGACGCCGACCATCGGATCGTTCGCACCCACGGGAGCTGACGCTTCCACGTGACGACGATGATCGGCAGCAGGAGTGCCACCACAACGAGCGCGCCCGGAAATACCCAGTCGGGGAGACCAAGTGCAAGCATCGCGGCGCGCGCCAGGATGGCGACGACAATCGCGCCGCCGGCCCACGCGCCAAGCGCCGCAACGAACGAGATGGGTTTCGTCATCACTGCCGACGCCGCGGCCGTGCTTCGCTCGAGTGCGTCGAGCACCTCCGTCGCATCGTTGGGGCGGAGCGCAGGATCTTTCTCGAGACAACAGGCAAGGAGGTGTGAGAGTGCGCGCGGTGTTTCAGGGCGCAAGGTCTCAACAGGTACGGGTCGCTCGGTGACGTGAGCGAGGAGCAGCTTGTGCGGCGCCAAGCCATTGAAGGGTGGCTTCCCCGCGAGTAGCTCGTAACCCAGACATCCGAACGAATAAAGATCCGCGCGATGGTCCGTCGCGGGATCGCCGGCGGCCTGCTCGGGCGACATGTAGGCCGGCGTGCCGATCGACGTGCCAAGCTGCGTAAGTGTCGCACCGCCGCCATTGGTTCGCGATGCACTCAGGGCCTTGGCAATACCAAAATCAGTGACGACCGCCGCCCCACCCGACAGCAGCACATTGTCAGGCTTGATGTCGCGGTGGACCACACCTCGCTGATGCGCGTACGCCAGTGCGCGCGCGACATCGCGCAAGATTGAAATGGCTTCAGCGATCTCCAACGGGCCGTGCTCGAGCCGGCGCCGCAGCGATTCGCCGTCGACAAAGGGCATCGTGTAATACGGCAAATGCGCCGCCACGCCGGCCGTGAGAACGGGGACGATGTTCGCCTGCTGAAGCGCTGCGGCGAGTCCGATCTCGCGCTCGAAGCGGTCCGCCGACAATCCTTCCGCGAGCTCGGGGGCCAGCACCTTGATGACGACCCGCCGGCGGAAGCGCGCCTCCTCGGCAACGAAGACGCGCGACATACCGCCTCCGCCGAGCTCTCGCTCGATGTCGTAGGCGCTGCCGAGCGTCTGCTGGAGCTGGTCTCGCAAGGCGTCAGAGACTGCGGCGCGGTCGTCCATCGGAGGCGCGGACCTATCTATTGAAAGGAGCGGCAAACATACCGTCCGGGCCGCGACGCGTAAACATGCGTTGGCCGTAGGACGGTTCCAGTTGTGAATCGAGGAGTTCAGTCACCGCCGAGCTCCGGGTGGGTGCGACGCGGGGGACGGCGTGATCTTCGGAAGGACTACTTCGCCCGTCGCGACTCGAGCCTCGCCATTCGCGCGCGTACCGCTCTGACCTGCGGCTGCAGATCGGCGTCGGCGTGCCTCCATTGATTCACGAACTGCTCGTACACCTGGGACGCCTTGTCGAATTCCCCGCGCTCTTCGTACAGTTTGCCTAGCGCCACGCGAATGGGCGCATCAAACTGACAGTTGATCCACGGCGCGAGCAAGAGCGCCGTGGAGTTCACGTAGCGCTCGTAGTAGACTCGCGCAGAATCCTTCTGGCCGGCGGCATCGAAAGTCTGGCCCAGCAGCGCGAGCGACAGCTTCGGCGTTCCGCCCAACTTACCTCGCCGCAGCGATGCAATCGCCTCGTCATACTTGCCTTCGCTGCGCAGCACGAGTCCCTCGAGCACCGGGAGCGCAGTTCCCCCGGCAAAAAGGGGGGCGCCCGGATCGTCTCGCCGCAGACGCTCCAACACACCGCGGGCCAGATCCGGCCGGTGCGCTTCCACCGCTGCCTGGATATAGTCGCTATAGCTGAACGCGCGATCCTCCCCGGCCCAGGGATTGAACTTGAGCGATGAATCGAGCAGCGCTACAGCGTACGCGCTGTCGCCGGCAAATCGTGCGCGCAGCCGGGCTTCCCAGAAAAGAACGTCGGCGATCGTGCCGACGCTGAGTACTGACACTGCAGCAGTACGCTCAATATGACGCACGTGAGCGGCGCGGCCTTCCTTAAGGCGGCCCGCATGCTCGAGCTCCGCCCATTCCGCCGCGACGCCGTAGGCCGACGCAACCGCCGAGTTACCAGCGGCCTCCATACCGTGAGCAATACCCAACGCGGTCGAGTCGTCACCCGCGCTCATCGCGAGCAGGATCTGGTCGAGCCGCGTAATCGGGTGCGCCGGGTCGATTGCACGCATCCGATCGAGGACCCATCGCGCGCTGTCCAGCCGGCCCAGCGCGGCTTCGGCGTTCATCAACGCGCTGAGGCTGGTGATGCTCGAGTCGCGCGTCACGGCCAGGTGCGCCATCGATACCGCGCGTGTGAAATCCCGGACGTCGTACGCCGCCTGTGAGAGGATCAGCGCGTAGGCTGACGAGTCGATCGAAGCAAGTCGGTGGGTGGCTTCGTCAGCTTTTGTGACGTCGACCGTGGGGCCGCCTCGCCAATACGAGACCTCGATCATCAGACGCTCGCTCTCGGTCGCGCGAGCTCGGTGATCGAATGCCTGCTTAAGCCACCGCACCTGCGATTCCCGCCTTGCCGTGCCGCTGCTGTTGAGCGTGCCCATGAACCTGTAGGCCATCGCGAATCCGGAGTCGATCCCGACTGCCTCCTGCGACAGCGCCATGGCCGTCGGATAATCTCCGCGCTCGCGCGCGCGAACTGCGTCGGTGTACTTCCGAAGCGCAGGCAGCGATGCCGTCGTCACGTCGGCCAGCTTCGGCGCCGAGTTCACACTCTTCAATGATTCGCCAATTCGCTCGCGGAGCCGCGTCGCCAACCGGCCGGTGGCGGGCGTGAAATCCGCATCGTCCTTCGCGGTTTCCTGAAGGATCGCCAACGGATCGCCGTCACCGAGCGACAGCAGGCGGATCGTGAGCGTGTACGACTTGCCCACCGAGCGCACGTCGCCGTCGAGTATCGCCTTTGCGCCGACGCGCTCGGCGAGCTCCCGCGCCACCGGCCCAACGATCGGGGCGGCCCGCTGCTGCATTTGGCCGAGCACCGCGGACGCACGTTCCGGCGGAACGAAGTGAACGGCTTTCGACTCGGACAGCGCGGCGCGCATTCCCTCGGCGAACACGGCGCCGAGCGACGTGTCGGCCGCCGGTCCACGCAGGTCGGCGAGGAGAATGCGATCGTCGGCCGCGAGCGCCTTCGATCCGATGAGCGACCCGAGTGGGCCGACACCAAAGTGGCGCATCGCCATGTAGGCGCCGACCGCGACGATGAAGAACCCCAACGCCATGGCGCCGCCGAGGCGTGTACGTCGCCACGTGAAACGCCGAGGGTGCTGAACGGCGAGCCGCGTGAGCGTACTCATTCCGCTCGGCGTCGGTGCGGCGTGCGCCGCGCGCTGGCGCTCGACGAGCGCGGTGAGCAACACGACTGGAAGACCAAGCAGCATGACGCCGATCGATCCGGCGAAGACCCAGTTGGGAAGACCGATCATCGTGAGCGACGCCTTCGCGAGCCCTGCCACGACCGCGAACACGATCGCGTACACCACGAGCGCCTTGCCGGCGCTCAATGGTTTTCTGATGACGTCAGCTCGACCGTGCTGGTTGAAGTGCGCGCCGCGAAGCGCCGCGAGCAGGTCGTTCGCCGACGGCGGTCGGTCATCCGGCGACTTGGCGAGACACATCATCACCACGGCATTCAGCGCGGCCGGCGCCTCCGGCGCGAACACCCCGAGATGCTCCGGCGCCTCGGCCATGTGCGCGCGGATCAAACCATGAGTGCTCGTGTGATGCGCGAAGGGATGGCGGCCGGCGAGCAGCTCATACGCGATCACGCCCCACGCGTAGATGTCGACACGCGCGTCAGCATCCGGGTCGCCCGCCGCCTGCTCCGGAGCCATGTAGGCGGGCGTACCGATCGACGTCCCGATCGAGGTCAAACTCGTCGCAGAGAGCTCGTTCGGCCTGTCGTCCTCAGAACGATCAGCGCCGCGAGCAGCGCTGATCGCCTTCGCGATGCCGAAGTCGGTCACCACCGCGGTGCCTGCGGACAGGAGGACGTTTTCCGGTTTGATGTCCCGGTGCACCACACCTTCGGCGTGGGCGTACGCGAGTGCCTTCGCCACGTCTTCGAGAATCGCGATCGCTTCGGCGGCGGGAAGGCGGCCGTTCTGCATTCGCGCACGGAGCGACTCGCCCGTGACGAACGGCATCGTATAGTACGGCAGCCCGTCGAGCTCACCGGCGCGGAGCAGCGGAACGACGTTCGCCTGCTGCAGTCGCGCGGCAACCTTGATCTCGCGCACGAACCGCGCGCCACTCAGGCCCTCAGCGAGCTCCGGCGATAGCACCTTGACGACGACCTTCCGTCCGAGCGCCATCTCCTCGGCGACGAACACGCGTGACATTCCGCCCCCGCCGAGCTCTCGCTCGAGGGTATAGGTGCCGCTGAGTGACATCTCCAGGCGGGAGCGCAGATCGGACATGCGGAGAACTTTACGGTGCGATGCGATCCGGCGGAACGCATCCCCGCGGGCCGCCTGCGCACGCGAGCGTCGTGTAGACCTCCGCCTGAAGGCGCCAGCTTCCGTCCGCGGCACGCTGCCACTTGGCCGCGTATACTCCGGAGGATCGGGCCGAACCGTCGGCGACGGTCGAATACCCCGTCCATTCACCGTACTCCTCGGCGAGTCCCCATGCCTCGTTCACGTAAATGGACGCGGGAGTGCGCACGTAGCTCATGGTCGCGTCGCGGATTGCCGAAGCCCATGTAGTCATCGCGGAGTCGACGCCGTGTTTCTGGGTGCTCCGGCCGGTTACGATGACGTACGTCGGCAACATCCGCCTGCGGATTGCGGCGGTGTCGCGGCGAACGATGTCCGCGTTGAACTGGGCGCGGGCAGAGCGGATCGCCGACTCACTTGGCGACGGCCTCGTCGGCGCTGGGAAGTCAGCGCCTGGTACTCGACGGCAAGCCGCGAGGCAGATCGATAATCCCAGAACAAGAAATCGTAAACGGCGCGGATCGGGAGGATTCATTTATCGAACGATAATGAGAAGTAACGCGAGGGCGGACACGAGGGTGGCGCGGGCGGCGAAAAGCGTCCGAGAAGTTCCGGAGATGGTGCCGGTCCCGTCGGCAGAGCGGAGGCGAGCTCACGGGCGTCCGGAGTGCACGTCGTACCACTACTTACCTGCCCGCGCGCGCGCGGCCTGCAGCCAGTTCTTAACCAGCACCACCCGAGGCGCGGGACCGCCTGAGACAGGCCGGATCATGAGGAACGTCTTTCCCTCATGTGAGACGTCGTATTGCCGGTGGCCCTCCGACCGGTAGAATTCGACGGCGGAAAACAGCGTTGCTGCGCGCTCGACGGTGAATGCCTCGCCCGCGGAAACCCTGGCGCTCACCATGTTGTCGTTGGCGTCTCGATAGAACAGCTCGCGACCGTCCGGCGACCACGCGGGCTCGGTCCCGCCGTCGGCGGACACGAGCCACCGCGCGCCCGAGACGTTGGGAAACGGAACGACGTACACCTCATACGGGCCCGTTTGATTCGACGCGAAGGCGAGCCAGTGGCCGTCCGGAGACAACGCCGGTTCCGAGTTCGCGGCCTTGCTATCGGTAACGAGGGGGATCGGCACGGAATCGATTCCGGGGCGCAGGCCATAGATCCCGCGCCGTGCGCCCGCTTCGGCGTTCGTGTACGCCGAACCCACCAGCCACCGCCCGTCGGGCGACCAGCTGGACTCGCGCATCAATGTGGTCCGCGCGGACACCGGCGTCGGTTTGTCACTTCCGTCGGCGGGCTTGAGCACAATTTGAAACGCGGTCCCGGAATCGGTGGCGTAGTAGCTCACGCGGCGGCCGTCTGGAGTCCACGCCGGGTACGCGCCGCCGCCCACACTGAGGTTGAACGCCGAGCCCGAGTCGAGCCGTTTCACCCAGATGGATCCCCCATTCCCCACCGCCACGCGCGAGCCATCCGGTGAAAGCGCCGGCGACTCGATCCGACCCTGAAAGGTCGTGTCGACGCTGTGCGTTGCGCCCGTTCGGTCGACCCACATCAACTCCCTGTTGTGCGCTGAGCCCGACATGTAGAGGAGCGCCTTGTCGCCGCCCACCGCGTACTGCGAAATGACGTCGGTTCCCGCGGGCGCCTGATCGACGACGGGAAGGACCGGGCCTATGAACTCGAATTTTTTCGCGTCGAACGGCGCGGCGACGAGCCGGCCCGGCTGGAAGAAGTTCGGGCCGTCCATATAAACTATGAAGCCGGGCGCCACATACTGCGGGCGGTGACCGACCCCGAGCGCGTGAAATTTTCCATCGGCCAGACTCACCACGCCGATGACGTTCGGCGTCGTTACCCGCGTGACGAGGATCGCCTTGCTTCCGGGCAGCGGCGACGGGTCGCGGAGGATCGCTGCGGGCGGCGCAAGAAATTCGATCGTTCCGCCCGACGCCGGAATGCGCGCGATGCGCTCTCCGCCCACCGACAACGAACCGAAGTAGATCTTTCCGTCGCCTGACCACCAAGGACGTATCGCTCCCCGCGGGACCAACGTCGTCACGCCGCCTCCAACGATCGGCGCGATGAACAACCCCGATCCCCGAATGAAGGCGAGATGATTCCCATCCGGCGACAGCGCAACGCTCTCCGCGGCCTCGGTACCGCTCACGGGACGTGAATCGAGGTCGTCGATGTCGCGAATCCAGACGCGCGAAATATTGAGGGAGTCGCGTCGGACGAACGCCAGGCGTGCGCCATCCGCCGAAAGAGCGAGCGTCGGCCCGACATAGGTGGTCGGCGAGTTGGCCATTGGCTTCGCGCCCAGCGTCGTGAGATCATAGCGTTCGACTCGCTCGACCGTTGTCCTTTGCCGTAACGCGAGCCCCGCCGCGACGAGCGCGGCCACTGCGATCAACCACGGCACCGGCCGCGAATGCCTGGCGACCGCCGCGGATCGCCACCGAGTTGCCGACTTCGTCCGGGCGCCCGAGGGCGGCCCTGCTCCTTGGAGTGCTTCGGCGAATCGCGCCCCGGAGCTAAAACGGTCCGCCGGAAGTTTTTCCAACGCGCGGTGAATGGCTGCGTCGACGTGTTCAGGTACGCTATGGCGCACCGACGTGATCGACCGCGGCTCCTCCGTCATGAGACGCGCGATGACTGCCTGCGCGGTTGCACCCGCGTGCGGTGGTTCGCCGGCGAGCATCTCGTACGCCACGGCACCCAGCGAGTAGATGTCCGTACTACCATCGATGGCTCTGTCGCCCGTGGCCTGCTCCGGCGACATGTACTGCGGCGTTCCGAGCGACAGCCCGGTCTGCGTCACTCGCTGTACGCCGGCGTGAGAGATTGCTAATGCAATACCGAAGTCGGCCACGACCGGCTGACCGTGCTGCAGCAGAATGTTTTCGGGTTTGAGATCGCGATGGACGACGCCGCGGGAGTGCGCATAGTCCAGCGCGGCACAAACCGAGACTGCGATGCGAACGGTTTCGTCGATAGGAAGCTGCTTTTCGCGATTCAACCAATGGCGCAGCGACTCGCCTTCCACGTAGGGCATGACGTAGAACAGCAAGCCATCCGCTTCACCGGAGTCGAACAGCGGCAAGAGATTCGGATGTTGCAGGTTCGCCGTCACACGAATCTCGCTCAGGAACCGCTCGGCTCCGAGCGCGGCGCCTAGCTCCGGGTCGAGGACCTTGAGTGCCACGCGCCGGTCGTGCTTGAGATCGCGCGCGAGATACACCGTGGCCATGCCACCTCGGCCGATCTCGCGATCGATCGCGTAGCGGCCGGCGAGCGCGCTTTCAAGCTTTGCCTTGATCAGTTCAGTCACTGTGCCGGCAGGTGCCCGAGAAAGTCGCGCATCAACCGCTCGACTTCATCAGGGTTGCTCATGAACCTGAGCACCGGCAGCATGAGCTTTACAGCGGCGGCATTCGGCGCTCCAATCCAGAGATTCATGGACGTGAGACCCGCGTCATTCATCGCCGCCTGAAGATTCGCGAGCGGCGCGCCATAGCTCACGCCGTCGAGTACGATTGGCTGCGTGAGATCCGCGGCGCTCGCCGAGTTGTTGAAGAACCAGCTGTAGGGTCCGTCTGGTCCGTCGGCGACGAAAAGAAATGCGCGATTGCCGCCGCCATTCGGATAATCCTCACCGACGCCGACCCGCACGCCGCCGGTCAGGGGATCGCGCGCCGGAACGCCCAAGAGCTCGCGCGGATCGTGCTGCACGGGATTCGTTTCGTGAGAGCCGCTGTGGTTGAAGCGGACGACGTACATCGCCACGCCGTCGGCTACTTGAATTCTCTCACCGCCGGCGACGGTTCGGCAGCGGCTCGCCGGAATGTCGAATGCCTGCACCTGAAGACAGGTGCTCTTTAATCCGATGATCGGCGCCCCGGTGAGGCGGGACCACGTCGGCGTGTCGAGCGAGTGATCGAAATGACTGTGACCGGTGAGCAGCAGCGTCACGTGCCGCGGGCCGCCGATTGCGTCGAGCACGCGGCGCACCACGGCGGTATCGGGCGAGAACGGCACGGTTGTGGAACGCACCCCATCGGCGCCGACACCAAAGAGACTTTCCGGCGCGCGGCTGACGTAGCCGTCGGTGAGGATGCCCGTCGAGTTGAACTCGTAGAGCATGTTGGACACAGACATCCAGGTGATGTCGACGGAGCGCGGCCCGTTTGCGCCGGGGTTTTGCGCACCGAGTCTCGTGACGATCGCCGCGGTCAGGAACGCGTACGGGTATACGTGCCGGATCAGGCGCTTCATCTGTGTCCCTCGAGCGTGAGCGTTTCTGGGCGAGCAAACGTACGTTTCGCGACCGCGGTTGACAACTGTGGCGGCGGCGCATTACCTAGCGCGCTCGTCGCGGCGCCGTATGTTTACGGCTCGCCAGCTTGCCCTTCCTCCTATAGAAAGCCAGCCGCCCGCCGATGGACGACCGCAGCATGTTCGCCTCGCTCGCTTCCGCCCTGGCGGGCCGCTACGAGATCGATCGCGAGATCGGCCGCGGCGGAATGGCCACCGTGTATCTCGCCCGGGACGTCCGCCACACGCGCCCGGTTGCGCTGAAGGTCCTCGACTCGGAGCTCGGCGCGGTCCTCGGCGCGGAACGGTTCCTCAGTGAGATCCGGGTCACGGCAAACCTCCAGCACCCGAATCTTCTGCCGCTGTTCGATTCGGGCGAGGCCGACGGACTGCTCTTCTATGTGATGCCGTTCGTCGAAGGAGAAACGCTTCGGCATCGCCTCGATCGCGACAAGCAGCTGCCGATCGACGACGCGGTACGGATCGCGACGGCAATCGCCGGCGCGCTCGACTACGCGCACCGGCACGGCGTCATCCATCGCGATCTCAAGCCGGAAAATGTGCTGCTGCACGACGGACAACCGCTCGTCGCCGACTTCGGCATCGCATTAGCAGTCTCTAATGCCGGCGGACAGCGTGTCACCCAGACCGGCTTGTCGCTCGGCACTCCGCAGTACATGTCGCCCGAGCAGGCGACCGGCGATCGCAGCATCGACGGCCGGACGGACATCTACTCGCTCGGCGCGCTCACGTACGAGATGCTGACCGGCGAACCGCCGCACTCCGGCACTACCGCTCAGGCGATCATCGCGCGGCTCATGACCGAGGAACCGCGCCCCATATCGAGCTCGCGGCGCTCGGTACCGGAGGAAGTCGAAGCCGCGGTGCTGCACGCGCTGGAGAAGCTGCCGGCGGATCGCTTCCAGTCGGCAAAGGAGTTCGCCGACGCGTTGCATGCGCGAGGCACAACGCGAATCCGCGGTGCCGCAACGTCTGCAAAGAACGATCGGAAGCCGTGGATCGCGGCCGCGGCAGCGGCCACTGCAGCTGCAGTAGTGGCCGCAGTCGTTGGTTACCTCGCGCATCCCACGGCGGCGGTTTTTCCGCCGGCGCGTTTTACGCTCGACGCGCCTGCGGGAGTCATCCCCACGGCGACAGGCACTGCCGTCGCGCTATCGCCGGACGGCCGACAGATCGTCTTCAGCGGAGTGAGCGGAGGGGCGCTCCAACTCTATTCGCGTGCCCTCGATGACCTCGAGGCCAAGGCCATTGCCGGAACCGCGTCGGGAGGGCAGCCCGTTTATTCACCGGACGGACGGTGGATCGCCTTCCTGACGACGGCGCTGGAGCTGAAGAAAGTCGAGGCCACGGGCGGGCCGGCGATCACACTTGCCAAAGGTCTTCTCGCTACAGGCATGGATTGGTCAAGCCGCGGCGTCATCGTCATCGGCAGCACGCTGACTTATGCTGGACTGAGCCGGCTACCCGAAGCGGGTGGCGAGCCGGTGCCGCTGACCAAGCCAGACAGCGCGATGGAGCGTCACGGCTATCCAGTCGTCCTCGCCGACGGCCGAACGATTCTTTTCACTCTCCTCGGCGGGGTTAGTACTCGGGCGTCGCGCCTCGCACTGACGTCGCTCGACGATGGCATCGTTCACTTGCTCGATGTCTCCGCGTTGGCTGCGCTCGGCGTCGTCGATGGCAATCTCGTGTATGTGCGCGTCGATGGGACGATCATGGCGGCCCCGTTCGATCCGCGTCGACGAAAGCTCGGCGGATCGGTGCCGCTCATGGAAATGGTCACCGGATGCGCGGGGTGCGTGGCAAGCCGAGCGGTGCGGCTATCGCGCACCGGGTCGCTTGTCGCGCTGAGGGGGTCGCTTCTTGACCGTCTCATTCTCATCGATGCATCGGGCGCCGAACACCAATTGAGTCGCGACGAAGCGGACCTCTCCGCTCCACGCTTCTCACCCGACGGCCGCCGGCTCGCGGTATCGGTCCGCGGATCCGACTCCCTCCACAATCACGATGTCTGGATCTACGACGTTGCGACGCGATCGCCCACGCGGCTCACGTCGGGCAAGGACGACTATTTCCCACGGTGGACCCCGGATGGGCGGCGGATTCTTTTTGCCGCCGGCGATCACCGCAATCCTCGGCAGATCTGGCAACAGGTCGCCGACGGCAGCTCCCCCGCGTCCCGCATCGACGAGGTGCCGGAGGGGACGACAGCCGATTTGTCACGGGACGGTCGCTCAGTCGTGTTCGGCGTCGGCGACACCGGTCGCAATCCAGTTATCATGACGACGACAATCGGGAGCACGACCAAGCCCGTCGTATTTGCGGACGACAAGCTCGCGAGAGCGCCGACGTTTTCGCCCGATGGACACTGGGTTGTGTATGAATCGACCGAAACCGGGCGGCGCGAAATTTACGTGCGACCGTTTCCTGGCCCCGGTGGCCGCGTGCAGGTTTCGGTGGACGGGGGCGGCGACGCGCGATGGATCAGGGGAGGGCGCGCGATCGTGTACGTCACGCCGGATCGAACGCTCTCCGTCGCGAGCGTCACGACGGCACCGACATTCACGGTCCAATCGCGATCGCCGTTCCCGACGAAGATGCCGAGCGACTTCGACGGATCGAACGGCTTCGACGTGTCAGATGACGGCCAGCACGTCGCGGCCGTGTTGCCGAGCGGCCAAGGGGCGAAAGTGATGGTGATTCTGAATTTCGCGCAGGAACTGCGCGAGAAGCTCAAACGGTAACGCGTTCAGGGCGAGGCAAATTGCAATCCGCCCGTGGCTCCCCACGATGTCGGGAAGCCGTACCGGCCATACGCCGCACCGCCGTGCCGGATCATCGCGGGTCCGATACCCGGCCACAGATGTAGCGCGACGCCCTGTTAGACAAATCGTATTGCCCGACGAGCGTAGCAACAGTGACTCGCGCCGGCGTCACGCCGAGGAGGGGATGAAAGTGCTCGTCGCGTTGAACGGGGTGCAGGAGCTTCGAGATCGGCTGAAGCGATGACTAGCGCCTCTCCTGCCGCTGGAGCCTGGCAATCCGCCCCAACACCGGGCACTCCGAACATCGTGATCCCCGGAACACCGGCAACGCCCGGTGTGGGCGGTGTGCCGGGGTTTCCTGGCACGCCGGACATCGTCATCCCTGGAAATCCGGGGACGCCCGGGGGTTGGGAGCCGTGCTAGCGGCGATCGTGGAATCGTCAGCGAGCTTGCTTCGGGGGCGGGCAGTCAGCCGCGGACGCATTCGATGCCGTCGCCTGCAGCACCTTTCGTGACTCGAGCCAACTCACGGTGGCGCACGTTGTGGGCGTGACCGCGGCGATGACGATCGCGATCTCCGACTGGCCGTAGCCGACGCCGGCGCCGATCACCGCCGTTGCCAACGCTGCCCCCACTCACGCCCCACTCACGCATGACGCTATCATGACGCTCCCTCGTCATCCTACGCCATGCGCTCAAAAGTCGTGGACTACATCGATGGCACCCACGGCATGGTCGACCCCTTTGGCGACCTTGACGCCGAGGACGACGACCTCGACGACGCCGAGGACGCCGACGACCTGGAGCCCGTCTCCGGCCCGCTAAGAAAGCCGGAGCCGAAGTATTCGCCCAACCCGCAAGCCTGGCTCGACTCGGCTCTGATGACCCGCACCGAGGCCGCCCTCCGCCTCGCCCGGCATCTGCTCACCGCTCACCTGGCCGCGTCCGACGTCCGCGTCTCACTGACCGGCTTCGAGCTCACCCACCGCGAACGCCCGAAGTTCCCAGTCCAACGCTTCCTCGCCGAACGCGCCTGCCTGCCAGAAGCGCCAGAGACTCCTGACGCGCCCAACGGGTCCGTCGCCGATGCCGCCAACCACTGTCTCCCGACAGACTGGCGCACCCGCTACATAATGAAGCACGTCCCCCACGCCCTGGTGCTCGACTCCCAGCCGGGCATAGGCGACGTCGAGGCCATGCTCGCCGACGGCCGGCGTCTCGTCGCCCACGTCTCGCGCGGCCGACTCTCCGCCACCCGCAGCCCCGGCGAGCACAAGCTCCTCCGCGCCGCGCTCGGCCGCGCGCTCACGTTCGAGCGCTACGCGCCGCTCGACGTCGGCGCTGCCGTCATCCCGCGGTCGCCGCGCTTCCGCGAGCTGGCCGCGCGCTGGCGGCACAGCCCCATCGTCGTGCGCGCCGGGCTGCTGATTCTGACCGTCGATCGCGTGGGAAACGTCGAGGGGATCGAGTTCGGTCAATAAGTCCTCATTGAGGATGAGTAATACAACAACCCTTTAGTAGGGGACTGTGTGTGCGCGATCGCATTCCAACCGCGATCACACGCATTCCGTGGTCCGACCGACGGCACCAACAGGTGCATCACGCGCGCCCAGCGCTGCGTCAACCGAGTCCACGGCCCGTGCACGCCAATCCCTCACGCTGGTTCGGCCGACCCAGCGTTCGTTTCGCCTGACCACGACCTCGAATCACCCGATCCCACGCACGGTCGGACGCGACTCCTGCGGCGATCACCCGAGCTCGGACACCGTTCAGACACGACCCACGGTGCGTCCGACGAGTTCCCTGGTGTGTGCAGGCGCAATGCATGACGCAGACATGACGATAGGTACGACGCTCACTCACGTTCCAACCACCTTCAGGGAGAACACGTGCGCCAACAACAGCAACGCACGCTCGATGCGCTCCGCCGTACGCAGGATTTCCTCGACGCCCACGCCGATTCGGTGGGGTCACTCAAGGAATCGGAGGGACGCAAGCAGTTGGACGACGCGGTCATGTCGCTGGCCGCGCACACCGATCAGCAGGGTGCCATGGACCTCGCCATGGCCGGACAGGTGAGCCAGCAGAACGCGCTGGCCCTGGACCTCCGCGCGAAGCACATGACGCCGATCGCAACCTTCTCCCGCGCGAAGCTGCGCGGGGTGCCGGACTTCGCGGCACTCACCAAGTCGGGTACGGGGCTGCAGCCCAAGCCGCTCATCCGCGCGGCGCGCGCGATGGCCACGGCGGCGCTACCGCACGCCGACGCATTCACGCGCGCGGGCTTTCCAGCCGACACCGTCGCGCAACTCGGCGCCGCGGCAACGGCGCTCGAGGACGCGATGACGCAACGCGCCAACGCCAAGGTCAACCGGGTGCTCGCCACCAAGGGCATCCACGTGGAGTTGGCGCAGGGGAGGGAAGCCGTCGCGATGCTCAGTGCGGTGGTGAGCAAGATGCTCCACGGTGACACGACGCTCCTCGCCGGGTGGCGGGTGGCGAAGCGGATCACGGCGAAGCTAGGAGCCGTACGGGTGCCGGCGGTGGGTCCGGCGCCGGTGCCTCCGACTGCGCCCGTGACGCCGGTCGTGACTCTCGCGACCGACGCGGTTCAACCGCCGGTGAAAGCGGCGGCGTAGCTCAGAACGTCGAACGCCAAACGCCCGCGCGAAAGCGCGGGCGTTTGTGCGTTGGTCGTACCTACCGCGTCGCTAGCCATTTCCCCGTCGGGGCTACGGCTTGGCGTGCCGCCCGCACAGGGCATCGGCGGCCGGTGATGGCCTCGAGCTCATGATCGAATCGAGCAGCTCCGGCGGCATTCTCGCGCTCAGTTTCCGCATGTCCATCACCTTGTAATCCGCCGGAACCCGAAACACCGCGACGTCGATTGGTGCCCGCGACAGCTCGACGTATTCGGTCGTCGTCGTGACGGTGCGCGGTACGCCGTGGGCGTCGGCCTCGGTGTGCTTCGAGATGGTGCGAAGTGCCAATCCCTTCGGAAGTCCCGTCGCCGCATCGGAGATTGACTGCGCGATTGCCTCGGAGCCGAGGACGGCACTGAAGTGCCCGAGCGTGAGCTTCATCGCCGGATCGAGATCCACGTCGGGCGCGATCCACGTGTCGCTGACGCCACCGACGTCTCGGGTGCATGCCTGCCCGTCCAGGGTCACCTCGATCGCGCCCGTGGTCGTGACGCGATAGTGATGCGTCGCGTGGCCCAGAATGAACCCTCCATCGCCGACATCTTCGATGCCGCTGGTCGCAACGTGTCTCTTGACGGACGGCATGGCCGGGCGAATCGTACCGAACATCGCGCTGGGGTTGGTGATCGACGCGAGGCGCTGAGAGGGCATGACCGTCGTCATCGTGCTGTCGGCGTCGTTCATGATCGTGTACAGACCTTCCGCCCCCCGCGCCTCGCCGGAGTTACCGGAGATCTGAACGTACTCCGTGCGAAGGCTTTGGGCGGTCACTTGGTAGCGTACTGCCATGGAGCCGCGGTGACCCTGGCTGCCCGAGTCGGCGGTGATGTTCATGGTGTACAGCCAGCCGGGAACGCGAGTCTGGGCGGCGGCGGACCCACTCGGCATGGCGGCGAACAGCGCCAACAGCGCTGCGGCGGAGAAGCAAAGCGGTGGGCGCATGGCGGCATCCTCGGAGAGCGGGCCGGAGCCAGGTACGATGACGAGAGCCCGCGAGTGAGCATACGCTAGCGCACAATTACTGAATTGTCACGCTTAGATGTCGGCGGGCAGCGACACGTGGGCCGGATCGTTCGGCGTGGGGGCGCGGGCGAACTTGCCGTCGATCGGCAGCATATTCGCGCCGTTCCTGCGAGCTGAGATCTCGAATCGCGTCTCGGGCCAGGACGTTCCGGTCGCGTGAATCGCCGGTGGCCTTGCGATAGATGAAGATGTTCTGTCCGTCGCCCCGACCACCTCCCCGCACCTCGTAGTCCCCGAGTGTCATACGAGAACGGTTAGCCTTGTCCATTGTAGAAGCTCCGCTGCCCTCGTCCCGCCAATGCTGCATGCACCACCAGCTCGATCGCGAGGAACGCCATTCCTCCGAGCAAGACAGTGCGCCAGGCGATCTCGGGTCCGCCGAGGGCGTGTGCGGTCACCCGCATCATGAGCGCGAGCGCGACGCCGCCGACCGTCCACACGGCGAGGCGTGCGAGCACTTGCACGGGCCGCGCGGTTGCGAGCCGAGGCCGCAACCAGTTGAGAAACCAGAGCTCGACCCAGTGGCCGCCGAACGCGGGCCAGAGCGCCAGCAAGACCGCCACCGGCCAACTGATGCGATGCGCGCTCGCGACGAACATGACGGTGCCGAGCACCAGCGCGATGGTGCCAGTCCGCAGGACGGTCGCCTGCAGTGGCTCCTCGAAGGGCATCCACGGTGGCGAGTTGTTTGGCTGTACCATCGCTCCCTCTCGATCCGGTGCCGACGATGATGCCACCTATCGCCCGAGGTTCACCGTGGAAACAATTCTTTGCAAGTGATTCATTGATTAAAAACTTCTAATGAACACCCTGATTTGCGCAAGGGGTGAGAGGCCTGGCGCCCTGAACAACTGTTCGCAATATTGGCCCAACTAAGCCATTGCCCCATCCGACGAGGAGTACGCCGATGCGAACCGTTCTCCCGATGCTCCTCGTGCTTGCCGTCAGCCACCCGCATTGCTCAGGCGGCGCGGATGCGGTAGTCGCACCCAAGTCGGTTGACGCCACGGATCTACAGTTGACGCCGAGCGAGGCGCCGGCGGACGGCGCAACGCTGGTCACCGCGAAAGTCACCGTCACCACCGACAGTGGTCACGCGCCGGTCAACGTCAGTCTCGCGTCGACAACGGGCATCTTTCCGTCTGCCGCGTCGTCAACGTTCACCGGCATCACCGACGGTTCGCACACCGTCGTCGCCACGCTCAAAGTCGGGCGTGACACCGGGGTGTTCTTGCTGCGCGCATCCGCCGGCGCGGCGTCCCAAACGAAGTCGATTCACCTGACCTACGCGTATCCGCAACAACTCGTGCTGACTGGCGCGGCATTGACCGTCGGTGCGAAAGCCACGATCACCATCAACGTGTCGGCGATCCGTGCGCCGGGATTCGTGACCCGAGGCGCGCTCATTTCCTTTGTGCTGCAGCGGGCCGATTCGGTGGACAAGCCGGCGCCAGGCTCGGTCGAGGGACCGGCTGTGACCGATTCGCTTGGGAATGCCGTCGTCCATTTCACGAGCGGCGCAGCGACGGCGGCGGATTCAGTCGTGCTCGTCGCCGCGACCCCGAGCGCCGATGCCGCCAAACCGGTGGTTGGCAGAATCAAACTCTACATCACACCGTGAGGCATCCCGTGAGGCATCCCGTGCAAACGCGCCGCTTCGCCGTGCTTCTGCTGCTGATCGCTCTGCCTCCGGTGCATGGAGTCGAGGGCCAGGCACCGCGGGTGGGTTCCCTGGAAACATGTCCGGCCCCGTGGCCAACCTCAGTCGAAAGGCCTGACGCCGAGCTGGCTAAATGCCGTGAGGGCTATCGGCGCGATTTCATGTCGACGTTGCAGCCGCCCGCCCGAATGGAAGGAGGGCGCGAGTTCATCATCAATCCACTCACGCTCGGCAAGTCGGCGCCCCCACGATGGCCCTCGCACGCCGGCCTCAGAATTCACGTCATAAATCTCAATCCGTACCTGTACGTCTATAAGATAACTGTAAAACAGACGCCGATTGCCGAGACGGCCGCACTGGATTTTTTCAAGGCGCTCATTCCCGCGATGCCGTCGATCACCGTGTCGGACGCAGGCGGCGGGCGAGGCGGATCCTTTAAGACGTTGGATGTTCCGGCGTGTTCGGAGCGCGGAGGCGATGCACTCAACGAGGCAATCCGCGAAGCCGCAGGTTTGTCAGAGCGAAGCAAACAACTAATCTCGCACATCGCTGCGCTCACCTCGCTCGAACGCGACGCTCGTTCAAAAGAAGAAACGGTGACCAACCAAATGGCGACGACGGCGACCGTGCAGCTAGCGGCGCTCACCGCGATCGACCGGTTGCGCGACTACTCGAACGGCATCGATCCGACGATCGCCGAGATCTCTGAATTTCACCGGGCATTTGGCCCGCACCTGGCGCGCCGGCCGAACATCCCACCGCAGTGCGATCGCGCCCGCAGTTGGCTCGACGAGGTAGATAGCACGCTCGCCACTCGCGACACGGCGTTCTCGCGCGCGTCGGAAAAACTCAAGGCGCCCGTCGCCAAATTGAGCTTGAACGAGGCTGTCGCGGCCGAGATAGACTGGCTCACCAAACCGCTGCTCGAAAAGACGTCGTTCTATTCGATCACCGATATCGACCGCGGGACGAGCCAGATCGACTCTGTCACTATCCAACGACGGCCGGCATCCAAGAATCCGCCGACGGCGTCCGGGGCGTCCGATCCTCAATTCGTGACCGTCATGGTGGTCGCGACACGAATGGGCCTGCCACGATTGTTTTCCGTGGGGGGCGGACTCGCCTACACGCCAACACCGTACAGGTCCTACTCCGCCGTTAAACGGTACACCGGCGGATCCGTCGCGGCCGACACCGTCGTGAGCGTTGTCACCGAACAGGCGCGTGACAGCCGCAAAATTGCCCCGATGCTCACGTTGGGTGCGATGTTTCCGTTTGATCCATTCTGGTCAAATCCGCTCGTGAGTGGAGTCGGAGCTCAAATCGGCGCAACGGTCAACAAAGACGCACCGAGTACGGCGATTGAATATTTCTTGGGAGGCAGCGTGAACCTACTCGAGAATCGAGTCTTCGTCGCGTACGGCGGGTACGCAGCCAAAGAACAATCCCTCGTAGACGGATACGTCGTTGGGGGACGCTTGCCGGGCGCCCAAACCACTGTCCCAACGACCACGAATACGCGATGGCGATCGTCGTGGATGTTTGGGTTTCGCTTCTACTGAGTGCCCATTCGCATCGCGGACACGACCCAGAACAAGAGTTTGTCCGTGCTTTGTCAGTCTTGTCCGTGCGTGTCCGTGCCAACGCTGTTGCGGTCAAGGCAGTTGCAGTACCGGCAATTCAATCCGCGACGCCTGCGCGCGAGAGTGATAGACACGCTGCGTCGCCTTCTGGAAATCCGACGCCGCCGCATTGTAGATGTCCACGAACGTCTGCGGATTCCGATCCACCAGCGGAAACCAGCTGCTCTGCACGTGCACCATGATCCGGTGCCCCTTCTTGAACGTGTGCAGCACATCGTCCGTTCCGAACGCCACTTTCGCTGGCTGGTTGGGCACGAACGCCTCAGGACGCGCGTAGCTGTTCCTGAACTTTCCGCGCATCGCGTCGCCGCGCACGAGCTCCTGAAAGCCGCTGCTGGGATCGACGTCGATCAGCTGCACGATCCAATCGCTGTCCGTGCCGCTCGTGGAGACGAACAGCTCGGGCCGCACCGATCCGGCAACGGTGAGATCCGCCGCGAGCGGCTCGCTCGTGTAGACCAGAACGTCGGGCCGTCCGGCGGTGAAGCGCTGGTCGTGCGCCATGTAGTCCGGCTTCATGCCCGTGTTGTGGTCGGCGAGGAAGGGAACAGGGTTCGCCGGGTCGCTCACGTACTGGTCGTAGCCCAATCCCTCGGCGCCGGCGGGTGGCGCGAACGACAGCGTGCCGCCGGCGTGCAGGTAGAGTGACCGAGTGGGCGCCGCTTTGGGAGGCCAGGCGTCGAACGTGCGCCAGCGGTTGCTCCCCGTCTCGAACATCGTGGCATTGGGGAGCGTGAGCGTTCCCTCATTCTCGAGATAGTAGGCGAAGAACGGGAACTCGATGCTGTCGCGGAAGAACTGTCCCGTGGCGGAGCCGAAGTGCAAGTCGCCGAGCGCGTCGCCGGGTCCGCGGCTCCACTGTCCGTGCGACCATGGGCCCACGACGATACGGTTCGAGGTCGCCGCGCTCTGGCGAGCGATGCTCTCGTGGACGAGCAGCGCGCCATGCAGGTTGTTCGCGTCGTACCATCCGCCCACGGTGAGCACGGCGGGCGTAACGTTCTTCAGGTGCGGCGCGATGCGGCGCGCTTGCCAGAACGCGTCCTCGGTGCCGTGGGCCATCATGTCGTTCCAGAAGGGCGCCGCGCCCTTCAGGTACATGCGGTCCGCGTTCGACAGCGGTCCCATGGCGAGGAAGAACGCATACCCGTCGTCCGTTCCATAGCTGAACGGGCGCGGACGCTCGGCGGTCGGGCTGGGGCGCGCGAGGCCGCTCGTGGTGAAGAAGTTGAACGCGCTCGTGAGCCAGAACGCGCCGTGATGGTGCACGTCGTCGCCCATGAACCAGTCGGCCTGCGGCGCTTGCGGCGACGCGGCCTTTAGCGCGGGGTGCGCGTCGACGAGCGCCGCGGCGGTGAAGAAGCCGGGATAGGAGATGCCCCACATGCCCACGCGCGCGGTGTTGCGTGGAACGTGCGTGAGGAGCCAATCGATGGTGTCGTAGGTATCGGTGCTTTCGTCCACGGCCGCGGCTCCGGCCATACCGCGCCACGGCGTCATGTGCACGAAGTCTGCTTCGGACATGAATCGGCCGCGCACGTCCTGATACACGAAGATGAACCCGGCGTCGGCGAACCGCGGCGACGGTCCGAGCGCGCGAGGATAGGCGTCGGGTCCGTATGGCCCCGCGCTGTACGGCGTGCGCGACAGCATGATGGGGTAGCGCCGCGTCGTGTCGCGCGGCGTGTAGACCGCGGTGAACAAGCGCTTGCCGTCGCGCATCGGAATCTGGTACTCGGTCTTGGCGTAGTGCTGGCGCAAGAACGCCGAGTCCGGCGCGGTGCCTCGCTGGGCGACGAGAGGCGAGGCCACGGCCAGCGCCAGCAGTACGACGGAAAGACGGTTGCGCATGATGTGTCCTCTCAAAGATCGCGGAGCTCGCGCTCGAGCAGATAGAACGAGCGCGCCGTCTCGGAATCGCGAGCGAACCCCGTGACCGTGTAGCCGCTCGCGAGGGCCCACTGAAAATGTTCGCGTGTCGCCGTGTGCCAGGCGCGCGCGTCGCGCGGTGCGTCGGCGAGCAGCTGCGCAAAGTCGGAGGGAATCTCCAGGCGCGCGCGGAGCGGTGGCGGCGCGCCGCGATCGAGGACGGAATCACCAGTCCGCGGCTCGATCGTGAGCAGCGGCGTGCGCGCATCGGCGCGACCGATCGCCGACGATGCGTCGCGGGCCGGACGGGCGGTGTCGCACACGACCACGAGCCGGTCCGTCGGCAATCCGTGATGCAGCGGGCTGCCCGTGTCGCCGTACATGTCCGGCGTGAACCGCACGACGCGCGCGCCGAGCACGTTCACGTTGAAGTGTGCGTTCTTGGCGATGGACGGATCGTAGGTCCAGTACATCTCGCCGATGTGGCGGCGCGCGAGGTCGCGGCGCTGGTATTCCTTGAGCACGCGGCCAACGCCGGCGTTGCGCAGCTCGGGCCGAACGCCGAGGACGTGCGACCAGTGAATGATCTTGTCGTCCACGACGCCGGTGACGCCGAAGACGAATCCGGCGAGCGCACCCGCGGCGTCGAAGGCGCCGGCGGCGACGCCGCCCACGTGAGCGACGACCTG
The DNA here is from genome assembly GCA_028287235.1 of Gemmatimonadota bacterium. Lineage (GTDB taxonomy): Bacteria > Gemmatimonadota > Gemmatimonadetes > Gemmatimonadales > Gemmatimonadaceae > JAQBQB01. Next base: position 93,166 of record JAQBQB010000014.1, read on the forward strand.
CAAGATCGTCGCGGGCATGACGTCGAAGGTCTGTCCCCAGATCTCGCGCTGGAGCACGACGCAGGCGCGGTAGTCGGCCGCCGATGCGAGGGGCCGAACGACGACGGGGTGCGGCGCGTGGGTGGCCGGACCAGCGGTAGTCCCGGCTGGCCCGGTGGGCGCGGCGGGGACAGGTGCGATACGATGGCTAGTCACGTCCCGAGGTGGTGCCGGAAGGGAGCGAAGAGGATCGCGAGCGCGCAACATACGGCGCGGAATGGTACACCACAATGGTGTGTCGCGGCCCGAGCCCCGTCTTGCGCATGCCGTAATGGTGTACCATAATGGTCGGCGAAGTCGTCAGCGCCTCCCTCCTCCTCGAGGACGTCATGCGCAGTGCCCGCCTCATGCGCCGGCTCGTCCGGTGTGCCGCCCCCCTCGTCGTCTTCGCCTCCACCGCGCTCGCCCAGCGCGACGGCGGACAGCCCGACTCGCTCTACACCCGGCAGCACTATGACAAAGCCGAGTACATGGTGCCGATGCGCGACGGGGTGAAGCTCTACACCATCGTCTACACGCCCAAGGACACGTCGCAGGCGTGGCCGTTCATGCTCCTCCGCACGCCGTACAGCATTCCACCGTACGCGCTCACCGACTACAAACGCGTGCTCGGCCCCTCGCCGGAGTTCGACCGCGACGGATACATCTTCGTGTATCAGGACGCGCGCGGAAAATTCCGGTCGGAAGGCACGTTCCGCGTCATGAATCCCTACAAGCCGGAGAAGCACGGCCCCAAGGACGTCGACGAGAGCAGCGACAACTACGACACGATCGGCTGGCTGCTCGGGAACATCAAGCACAACAACGGGCGCGTGGGCCAGTGGGGCATCTCGTACCCGGGGTGGCAGACCGTGATGGGCATGATCGCCGCCCATCCGGCGCTCAAGGCGTCGTCGCCGCAATCGTCGCCGTCGGACATGTACGTGGGCGACGACTTCCATCACAACGGCGCGTTCCGCTTCATGTACACGTTCAACTGGCTCTCGGGCAATGCGCGCCCGCGCGGAGCCGCGACGACCGACCGCCCGAAGCCGTTCGACTACGGCACCACCGACGCCTATTCGTTTTTCCTCAACGTCGGCACGGTGGGCCGCATCAACGAGCTGTACTTCCACGATCAAGTCCCCACGTGGAACGACTTTCTGCAGCATCCCAACTACGACGCCTACTGGAAGGACCAGAACGCGCTCAAGGACATGAAGGGAGTCACGCATCCGGTGCTCAACGTCACCGGGTGGTTCGATCAGGAAGACTTCTACGGTCCCATGAGCATCTACTATGCGATCGAAAAGCAGAACCCCAAGAACCAGAGCACGCTCGTCGTAGGCCCGTGGAACCACGGCGGTTGGGGCGCCGGCGGCGGCGACTCGCTGGGGCCGGTGAAGTTCGACTCCCCAACGGGCGACTACTTCCGTACCGAAGTCCAGCTTCCGTTCTTCCAGCGCTACCTGAAGGACAAGCAGGTCAAGCCGCTCGCCGAGGCGGTCGTCTTCGAGTCGGGCACCAACGTCTGGAAGACGTACGACAGTTGGCCGCCGAAAGCGGCGGTGAAGAAGGAGCTCTACCTCCACGCCGGCGGCAAGCTGTCGTTCACGCCGCCCGCCGAAGCTGGGGCGGCGGCGTACGACAGCTACGTCGACGACCCCGCGCATCCTGTGCCGTACACTCAGGAGAAGCGCCCCACGCAAGGATTCCTCTGGATGGTCGAGGACCAATGGTTCGCCTCGACGCGCCCCGACGTGCTCACCTATGAGACCGAGCCGCTCACCGAGAACGTGACGGTCGCCGGCCCGGTGCTCGCGAAGATGCGCGTCTCCACGTCGGGCACCGACGCCGACTTCATCGTCAAGCTCGTGGACGTGTTCCCCGGCGACCGCGGCCGCGCGGGCGGCGACCAGCGGATGCGCGACTACCAGATGCTCGTCGGCGCCGAAGTGTTCCGCGCGAAGTACCGGCACAGCTACTCGACTCCCGAACCGATGGTCCCCGACCAGGTCACGCCGCTCGAGTGGGACCTGCGCGACAAGAACCACACGTTCCAGAAGGGCCACCGCATCATGGTGCAGGTCCAGAGCACGTGGTTCCCGCTCATCGACCGGAATCCGCACCAGTTCATGGACATCTACGCCGCCAAGCCCTCGGACTTCAAGAAGGCGACGCAACGCATCTACCGCTCGGCAACTCAACCGTCGCACCTCGAGCTCCTGGTGCTCCCGTGAGACTTTCATGGAGTCAATGCAGATGACAGCGATTCGGCTGTTTCACGTGGCAGTGCTGGCCATTCCGGCAATCGCTCGGGCGCAGACTGGGTCCGTCGCGGGCACGGTGGTCACGGAGGCGCAGCGCGCGCTGAGCGGCGTGCAGGTCACCGTCGAGGGCGTGGCGGGCAAAGGCGCGGTGACCGACGGCTCGGGACGCTTCGCTATCTCCGGGCTGTCCGGTCCCTCGGTGGTGCTGAGCGTCCGTTACATCGGATATCGTCCGGTCACCGACACGGTGCGCGTCGGCAAGATGGACGTGCGCATCGTGCTCTCGGAGCGCGCGCTGGAACTGAGCTCGATCGTGGTGACGGGCACCGCGGGCGGCGCCGAGAAGAAGGAGCTGGGCACGTCGGTCGCGACGATCAACGTGGCCGACGTCATCGCGCAGTCGCCGGTGCCGAGCCTCGAGGGATTGCTCAACGGCCGAGCGCCGGGTGTCGACATCATCGGGACGACCGGACAGGTGGGCGCGGGCGCGCAGATTCGCGTGCGCGGCGTGGGGTCGTTCTCGTTGTCTGGCACGCCGCTCGTCTACATCGACGGCGTGCGCACCAACAACGGGCAGACGGGTATCGTCTCGCGCTTCAACGACATCGCGCCGGAGGAGATCTCGAGCATCGAGGTGTTGAAGGGACCGGCCGCGGCGACGCTGTACGGCACCGAGGCCGCGCGCGGCGTGATCAACATCATCACCAAGCGCGGCGAGCAGGGCGCCACCAAGTACACGTTCACCGCGCAGAACGGCACGCAGTGGTTTCAGAACGCCGCGGGCCGCATGCGCACGAACTACTGGCTCAATCCGAAGAACGACAGCCTGTGGTCGATCAACTTCGTGACGAGTGAAGCCGCGCACGGCACGCCGCTCTTCCAGCACGGTCCGCTCAGCACGTACACGGGCAGCGCGAGCGGCGGCGCCGGGATCTACCGCGGTTTCGTTTCCGGCGAATGGAACGAGGCCAACGGTATCGTCTCGTCGAATTCACGGATCGCGAAGAACGTGCGCACCAACATCTCGATCGTACCGAGCAGCAAGGTGAGCATCGAGACCAGCGCCGGATATCTCACGAGCAAGACGAGCACCGTGGGCGAGGGCGGCAGCGCCGGAGCCATCTGGGGCCAGTTCGCCGAGCCGCAGCGCACGTTGGCGGCGTGTCCGATTCTGTTCAATCCCGTTCCGCGCGGATGCGGATGGTCGCGCGGCAGCCTGGTGAGCCCGCCCGAGGTCTACAGCCAGACGCAGAACTGGCAGAACGTGACGCGCTTCACCGGGAGCGCGAATCTCAAGTACGACCCGTTCCCCTGGATGTCGAACCGATTCCTGATCGGCACCGACTACACGCTCGAGGACATCAACACGTATCTGCCGTTCCAGACGGACTCGATCAACATGTTCTTCCTGGGCTCGCGGTTCGACGGCTCGCGCGCGGAGACGACGCAGCAGACGACGTACAACACGTACGACTACGCGGGGTCGGTGCACTTCGACGTGCGGTCCAACGTGCAGTCGAAGAGTACGGTAGGCGTGCAGTACTACACGAACACCCAGACGGCGCTCGCCGCCTCGGGCACGCACTTCCCGAGCCCTGGCCTCTCCACGATCTCAGCGACGGGAACGAAAGCCTCGCCCACGTCGTCGCTCCTCGGCAACAACACGCTCGGTGCGTACGGCCAGCAGGAGTTTGCGATCAACGACCGGCTCTTCGTCACCGGCGCGGTGCGCGTGGACAACAACAGCGCGTTCGGCAGCGAGGCGCACTTCACCACGTATCCTAAGGTGAGCGCGTCGTGGGTGGCGAGCGACGAGCCGATGGTCAAGAACCACATGCCGCGCTTCGTCGACGAGCTGCGCTTTCGCGGCGCGTACGGCGGCTCGGGGCAGCAGCCGTTGACGAACACCGCGCTGCGCACGCTCGCTCCGGTCGCCGGCCCGAACGGCGCGACGACGCTCACCAACAGCACGATCGGCAATCTCAACCTCAAGCCGGAGCGCGTGCTCGGCGCCGAAGGGGGATTCGAGGCCGGGCTGTTCAACGACCGCATCGGCATCGACCTCACGCTGTTCAGCGACGTGTCGCACGACGCCATCCTCGCGAGCCCGGTTGCTCCCTCCACGGCCTTCGGGGCGAGCACGCAGTACATCAACGCGGGGCAGATCAACAAGAAGGGCTACGAGCTGGGACTCAAGGGCCAGATCCTCAACCATCGCAACTTCGGTTGGGACATGCGCCTCAACATCGCCGGCACGAGCGCCAAGATCATCCGGCTCGGCGCGGGCTCCGACACGCTCATCAACGTCACCGGCGGCAACACGGTCGTGGGCACGGTGGGCGACGTCTACCAGCGCGTGGGATACTCGCCGTTCGATCTGTACACGTACCGTGTGGTGAGCGCGACGTACAACCCGGCGACGAAGAAGGCGATCAACGCGATGTGCGACAACGGCAAGGGCGGCGTGGTCGCGTGCTTCGCGCCCGGCACGTCCACCATCCAAGCGCCGCTGGTGTACGTGGGCCACTCGATTCCGACGACGACGGGATCGTGGACCAACACGTTCCGGTACGGGCGGTTCAATCTCTACGCGATGGTCGATTTCCAGCGCGGCTTCAAGAAGACGGACACCAACTACGAGCAGGTGTGCCAGGTGTTCGGCGACTGCCTCGAGAACATCTACCCGGAGCGGTACAGCCCCGTGGCGGTGGCGACCGCACAGGACGGCGGAGTGCTGCAGGACTACTTCATTCGCGACGCGAGCTTCGCCAAGCTGCGCGAAGTCGCGCTGTCGTTCGACACGCCTCTCAAGATTGCGCGCGTGGTCGGCGCCAAGGGCCTCGCGGTCACGATCAGCGGCCGCAACCTCGCGACTCGCACGAGGTACACGGGTCTCGACCCGGAGAACAGCATCAGCGCTGGGGGCGGTATGAGCGGGAACATCGGCTCGGATCAGACCGAGTACCCGCAGTTCACGTCGTTCGTCGTCGGCCTCCGCTTCACGTACTGAGGTGATCCCCATGCATCCCATGAGAACCCGGCCCTTCGCGGCGCTCGCCGCCGCGGCGCTCGTCGTTGCCGGCGCCGCGTGTCACACGTCGGATCTGCTCAACGTGCAGGCACCGAACGCGGTGAGCGTCAGCATCTACGACAACCCGATCAACGCCACGCTGATGGTGAACAGCGCCATCGGCGACTTCGAGTGCGCGTTCGGCTCGTACGTCGTTGCCGAGGGCCTCGCGACCGACGAGCTGCATGACGCAACGCTGGCGAACGGCGACTGGAATCTCGATCGCCGCGACAACGGCTTCACGAACGGTTTGTACGGGACCAACACGTGCACCACCGTCACCGGGATGTACACGCCGCTGTCCACCGCGCGCGGCGAGGCCGACGCGGCGGTGACGAGACTCGCGGGGTGGACCGTAGCACAGGTGCCGAACCTGGCCACGCTGCAGGCGCAGGCGAATCTGTACACGGGGTTCAGCTACTCCGCTCTGGGCATGGCGATGTGCCAGGCCGCGTTCGATCTCGGACCGCTCGTCGACCAGCCCGGAATGTTCACGCTCGCCGAAGCGCGGTTCACCGCGGCGATCGCCGCCGCGCAGACCGCGGGCTCGACCAACCTCGCGACGGCGGCATACGCCGGCCGAGCGCGCGTGCGGCTTTTCCTGCACAATACGGCGGGCGCGATCGCCGACGCGCAGCTCGTGCCGCCCGGCTTCGTGTTCAACGCCGCGATGGACGCCACCAACGCGCGCCGCTTCAATCACGTCTACCAGGGCATCGCCACCGCCGGATCCGCCACGGTCGAAGTGACGGCGCGGGCGCTGACGACGGAGAATGGCGAGGTCGATCCACGATCGGCGACGACGCAGCTCAAGACCGTGCCACCCGACGGCCTGGCGACCATTTTCATCCCGACCAAGTACAACGCCGCGTCGCTCACGGCGGGCGAGGCTCTTCCGATGCCGATCGTGCGCTACGCGGAGGCGCAGTTGATCCTGGCCGAAGCGCAGGGGGGCGCGAGCGCCGTCACGATCATCAACGCGATGCGCGCCGCGGTGAGCCTCAAGCCGTACACCGGTGCGACGGACGCGGCGTCGATCACGAAGCTCATTACCAGCGAGCGCCAGCGCGTGTTATTCCTCGAGGGTACGCGCGGCTACGACATCGAACGCTTCAACCTGCCGCTCGTGCCGGCGGTGGGTGCGCCGTATCTCCAGGGTGGAGTATACGGGGGCACGGTGTGTCTCCCGCTTCCGGACATCGAGCGGTTCCACAATCCGAGCATCGACGCGAGCAAGTTGATCACGGGAGTGCAGGGGCAGTTTACGCCGCCGTGATCAGGGCTGCAGATTACAACAGCGGCAACAGCGTTAGCACGGACTGGACGGACACGGCACGGACACGACACTGAAACTGCGCGACGCCACGTCGCGCAACGAGCCGTGATTACTTGAGAACCGACGCTCGGGATGCTACTCGTGGCATCCCGAGCGTCGGTTCCAAAGAAATGGTCGTTTGGGCTCGTGGCGATCGGAACTGTCATTGCACGACCATTGCGCCCTTTCCGTGTCGTGTCCGTGCCGTGTCCGTGCCGTGTCCGTCCAGTCCGTGCTAACGCTGTTGTCGCCGTTTACCGCGGCTGCACTCTCACCGGCTGCGCTTTCGCTTTCCGCACCGCCACCAAACTGTCGTACTCGGCCTGCTCGAGATACGTGACGTCGATCCAGTTGTGCGCCATCTCGTCCACGGTGCGGTCGCCCCAGCCGATCCACTGATTCGGGTCGGGGTTGTTCGGGTTGCCCGCGGTGTTGTCGTGCCATGCGGTGAAGGCGAGCGTGGTGCCTTTCGGAAAGAGCGGCGCCACGGAGTCGGCGTAGATGTAGTTGACGTGCCAGTTCCACTGGAAGTTCCGTACGGCGCTCACGACTTCCTTGCGGCCGTCGGGATAGATCGCCTCGAGCGACATGGCGGTGCCGCGCATGTGCATGTGCGGCTGGAAATTCTCGAGCCGCGCCGGCGCCTGGAGCACGTAGAAGTTCTGCGTGATCGTCTTCTCGTTGGGCGGAATGTCGAGCTCCGAGTTCCGCGCCATGCTGAACATGGTGAGCACGGTGCGGTGCTTGGGGACGAACCCTTTCGGGTAGAAGTAGACGGCCAGCTCCACCTGGCTGTCCTTGAACTCCTCGCCGATCGCGTGCATGTGGATCTCCCAGCGAATCTTCGAGCCCGGGAGCATCAGCTTGCCCGCATCTTCGGCGAACACCTGGCCCGTTTTGCCGACGGCCCACTCCATGAACAGCCCGGCGTTGCCCTGATGGTCGTGCGCGGTGCTCGCCAAGCCCGTGATCTCGGGCTCGTCTTGCAGCAGATAGGCGAGCACGTGGTGGACGATCTTGCGGTCGTTGGCGCGCACCGGCTTCACCTCGATGGCGCGCACCCAGCGCGGCTCGGTGATTCCCGTTTCGACCGTAGGCCGGTACCACTTGTCCTGCGTGTGCGGCGCGAGCGTGTAGGGCGTCGAGCGAATGACGAGGTCGGGCTGCGCGCCCAACTTGTCGGCGAGCTGCCAGCGGTTGGGATCGGCGAACGTGCGCGCCGGCGGCAAGTCGGATAGGTCGCCGAGCGGCGCGCCGTCGTCGACCCAGTGGACGATGGACTGGATCTGCGCGTCGGTGAGGCTGCGGTCGTTCTTGAACGCCTGGATGCCGACGGTCTTGTCGATGTGCCAGGGCGGCATCAGGCGCGCCGAGACTTTCTGGCGGATCTGCGCCGAGTTTTCTTTCGCGTCCTCATATGAGAGAAGTGACATGGGCGCGATGGAGCCCGGCTGGTGGCACTCCTGGCATTTCGCCTGAAGGATGGGCGCGACGTCCTTGGCGTACGTCACCGCGCGGTGCGGTGTGGCGGCGACGTGGCGTGGCGCGACGAACAGCGCTGGGAGCGTAACGACCGCCAGGGCGACCGCGGCGATGGTGGGCGTGCGCAGGCTCATGGTGTCACCCTCACGTTGACGAATGCGTTGGACCAGCAGCACTGCGAGTGGCCGCCGGCGGCGACGTCGGAGTCGGTGGCGCGCACGCGCAGCACGTAATCGCCCGGCGTGGTGAAGGTCGCAGTCGTCGTCGTCGTTCCACCTTTCGGCGTGAGCTTCACGACGGGTACGCTGAACGCGACCGGCGCCGGTCCCTGATGCGTGAACCAGGCGAGCGTCACGGGATATCCACCCTTGGTGAGACCGGCGCCGTCGTCCACCGCGATGACGGTGATGGTGATCGGCGCGCCCACCGTTGCGGTGCGCGATACCGAGATGCCGCCCGGTCCGCGGGCGGCGGGCCCCTTGTCGGAGAAGCTCAGCGCCGGCGGCGTGTTGTTCGAGCCCGCTTCACCTTCGAGCGCGTCGATCTGCCATTCCTCGCGCAGGCTGCCCGGAATGGCGTACGTGCGGTCGCCGGACTTGATGGTCCAGACGACCTTCTTGTCGCCGAAGTCGGCCGGCACTCTCACGGCGAAGACGCCCCAGTGCCGGCGCGGATAGAAGCTCGTGGGCTGTCCCTGATTCGACGCGCCTGGCGAGATGAAGTTGTCGGGTCCCGTCGGGATCGAGAGCACCTGCGCGGTGTTTCGATTGAAGTAGCCGAACGACAGGCTGTAGGTGCCGTCGGCGTTTCGGTACCACCCCTCGAACGCCGGTGTGACGCTCAGGCCTGTCGCGGCCGAGGGAGCCAGCGGTACCTGGGCGGCGCTGCGACGTGGCGGGGCAGCCGTTCCGAGGACGACGAGGACTGCGAGGGACGCGAGTCGCATGGCTAGAAAGTGTCGCCATTCTGCGCGCTCCGTAAGAGGTGCACGTATTCCGCATCCCGCACCGGGTCGCCATCATTGTCGCCTCTGGTCCTCCTCAGAAAAGCCGCCCCAGCCCTCGAACGATGCCTCCACGCGCACCGAACATCGCCGCATGCACGATTGCGCTGACACTCTCGACGGCGCTGCCGGCCCAGCGAGCTCCCAATCCGTTCACCACCAACGCGGGTGAGTGGCCGAGCTACACGGGCGACACACGCGGCTCGCGGTACTCGCCGCTCGCGCAGATAAACGCGAGCAACTTCAGCACGCTCGAAGTCGCGTGGCGGTACAAGACCGACTCGCTCGGACCGCGTCCCGAGTTCAAGCTCGAAGGCACGCCGCTCATGGTGCGCGGCGTGCTCTACGCGACGGGCGGGACGTCGCGCGCCGTCGTCGCGCTCGACGCAGCCACGGGTGCGCAGCGCTGGGTGCATCGCGAGGAGGAAGGTGAGCGCGGCGCCGCCGCGGTTCGACCGCTCTCGGGGCGCGGACTCGCCTATTGGAGCAACGGAACTGACGAACGCATTCTATATGTGACGCCGGGCTACCGGCTCATCGCGCTCGACGCGAAGACCGGCAACCGTATCCCCGGGTTCGGCACCGACGGCATGGTCGATCTCAAGACCGACATCGACCAGGAGATCCTGCCCGACCTCGTCACCGGCGAGATCGGATTCCAGGGAGCCCCGGTGGTGGGGCGCGACGTGATCGTCATCGGCGCCGCGTTCAAGGAAGGCACCGCGCCCAAGTCCATGCGGAACAACAAGGGCTACGTGCGCGGCTTCGACGTGCGCACCGGCAAGCGCCTCTGGACCTTTCACACGATTCCCAAGAAGGGCGAGCCCGGCTACGAGAGCTGGCTGAATGGATCTGCCGAGTACACGGGCAACACCGGCGTGTGGACGCAGTTGACGATCGACGAGGAGCTTGGCCTCGTCTACCTGCCGGTGGAGTCGCCGACGGGCGACTACTACGGCGGCCACCGCCCGGGCAATGATCTATACGGCGAGAGCGTGGTCTGTCTCGACCTCAAGACGGGTTTAAAGAAGTGGCATTACCAAATCGTGCATCACCCCATCTGGGACTTCGACCTCTCCGCCGCGCCCATCCTCGCCGACGTGACGGTAGCGGGGAAGGCGGTGAAGGCCGTTGCGCTGCCCACGAAGCAGGGGATTCTCTACGTCTTCGACCGCGTGACGGGAAAGCCGGTGTGGCCGATCGAGGAGAAGGCGGTGGAGCAGGGGACGGTGCCGGGCGAGTGGTATTCGCCGACGCAGCCCATTCCGACCAAGCCCGCGGCCTACGCGAAGAACGGCACGTCGCTCGACGACCTGATCGACTTCACACCGGAGCTGCACGCGCAGGCCGTGGCGATCGCGTCGCGCTACAAGCTCGGGCCCATCTTCACGCCGCCGGTGGTGAGCAAGGCCGAGGGGCCGATCGCCACGCTGACGCGCGGTCCGACGAACGGCGGCACGAACTGGCCGGGGGGCGCGTACGACCCGGAGTCGCATACCGTCTACGTCGCGGCCTCGAACGCGGCGCCGGCGGTGATCGGCCTCGTGCAGCCCACGAAGGACAGGTCCGACATGGATTGGGTGACGGGCATCGCTCCGGCCGCCGGCGGGGGCCGCGGCGGCGGTGGCTTGAGCGTGCAGGGTCTCTCGATCTTCAAGCCGCCGTACGGAACGCTCAGCGCGATCGATCTCGACAAGGGCGAGATCGCGTGGCAGGTGGCGCACGGTGAGACGCCAGACGCGGTGCGCGATCACGAGGCGCTCAAGGGCATGACCATTCCGCGCACGGGGCAGCCGGGGTTCATCGTGGGCACGCTCGTGACGAAGTCGCTCGTCATCGCCGGCGACCCGCAGGTCACGACGCTGCCGAACAGGCCGCGCGGGGCTATGCTGCGCGCCTATGACAAACGCAGCGGCGCCCAAGTCGGCGAGGTGTTGTTGCCGGCACCGACGAGCGGATCGCCGATGACGTATTCGGTGAACGGGCGGCAGTACATCGTCGTGGCGGTGAGCGGCGGACCGTACTCCGGCGAGTACATCGCGCTGCGGCTCCCAGCGGGAACGCACTGACATGATGCCGAGAGTGTTCGCCGCGTCGCTGATCGTCGCGCTGATTCCAGTGGTATCAGTGGTACCGCTGCTGGCGTGGGGCGCCGAACCGCGCGCGCTGGACGTTCGAGCAGAGCGCACGGTATGGGACAGCGTGTACACCGCGGCGCAGGCGTCGCGCGGCGAGACGCTGTACGTGAAGTCGTGCGCGCGCTGTCATCAGGTGTCGCTCGCGGGCGCCGATGAATCGCCGCCGCTCACGGGCGGTGCGTTCATGGGGAATTGGAGCGGGTTGCCGCTCGCCGATTTGCAGAACCGCATTCGTACCACGATGCCGTCGGACAGTGTGGGCATCTACAACCGGCAGTTGGTGACGGACGTGATGGCGTACCTGCTCAAGGCGAATGGATTTCCGGCAGGCGCCACGGAGCTGCCGACGGACACCGAGGCCCTGCGCGGGATCATGATGCGGGCGTCTCGGCCGTAAGGACAGAATATCCAAGGCGTTTAACGATGCGCGGCGGGCACCTTGACGGTGATGTACCGCAGCGAATCGCCCTTCGCCACCTGCACCTCGTGCGGCGTTCCCGCCGGGATGACGAGTAGATCGCCGGGACCAACCGGCCGCGGCGATCCACCGGCAATGGTCCCGCCGCGATGCTCGCCCGGCGACTGGAGCGCGCCGCCCGTCACGCGGCCGCCGAGCAGGATCGTGGCCCGCCCGGATTGAAAGACCATCACGTCGGTCCAGCGATCGTGGACCTCGGGCACGCCGTTCCCCGCCCGGCGAAGCTCGATGGTCTGAAAGCTGTCGTGCGCCCCCAGCACGTGGCCCGTGCGGGTCGTACGGGACAGCGAGTCGCCCACGTGGGCGAGTAGCGTCGCGGAATAGTACTCGATGCCGCTGGTCTGGTCGGGTGCTGTCGCCACGCGTGCCACGCTTGCTACCACCGGCTCGGACGCTCCGCTCGCTGTGGTGCTGTCCACAGTGCGTGTCGCCGCCGCGGGCGCGCCGCCCATGGCACAAGCGGAAAAAATCAAGGTGGCGAGCTGGCGCATCCAGTCGTCATCCCTTACGGAACTCGTATGAAACTATGCTCATCGTCGCCTCGTAGGTTGGCGATTCGGACGATCTGAACTATCGGCCGATTTCCGGTGTCAGACAATATGATCGAGAAAATCACCCTACCACCACGTTCGATGCAAACTTCATCCGTCATCCGCCGTGTGCTTGCCGCCCTGTCGCTGGCCCTGGTCTGCGGTGCCGGACACGCGGGACACGCCGCGGCCCAGGCGCCGGCGCAGGGTCCGCCACCCGCCGCCAAGCGTCCGGCCGCCGCGCCCGGGGTCGGCGAGATCCTCGGCAAGCTCGTCGATTCGGCCAGCGGTCGCCCCGTGTCCGGCGGTTCCGTCGCGGTCCGCCGGGCGAACGACTCCACCTTCGCGAGCGGCGCGCTGCCGAAGGCGGACGGGTCGTTTCATGTCGACGGGCTGGCCGCGGGCCGCTACACCCTGCGCGTTCGCGTGATCGGCTTCGCGCCGGTCGTCCGAAACGACATCATGGTGACGAAGGAGAAGCCGGTCGTCGACGTGGGCCCAATCGGCCTCACCCAGGTGGCGGCCAAGCTCGACGCGTCGCGTGTCGTGGCCGAGCGGGAGGAAGTCGTGCTGGCGCCGGACCGCAACAGCTACGCGGTCAAGAACATGACGACGGCCAGCGGCGGCACGGCCATCGATGTCCTTCGCAACATTCCTTTGGTCGAAGTCGACGGCTCGAACAACGTGAGCCTGCGCGGCAACGCGAACGTGGTGATTCAGATCAACGGCCGGTCCACGCCGCTCAAGGGCGATCAGCTCGGCGCGTTCCTCGCGCAGCTCCCGGCGGGCACGGTGAAGAACGTGGAGGTGGCGACGAACCCGTCGGCGAAGGACGATCCCGAAGGCACCGCCGGCATCATCAACATCGTGCTCAATCAGCAGGCCGAGCTCGGGTTGAGCGGGGGAGTGTCCGTCGGCACGGCGTCGACCGGGCAGGTGAACACCAACGGCAACGTGGGCAAGCAGCAGGGCAAGCTCACGGTGTACGTGTCGGGCAGCGTGTATCGCGACCGCCGCTCGACGTCGGGCACCATCTCGCGCACCAATCTCGTGCTGCCGGTTCCGGCGTTCACCGAGACGCGGCTCCAGGGCAACCAGGCGCCGCTCTCGGGCGGCGGCAACCTGCGGACGGAGTATCGGTTCACCGAGCGCAACTCACTCTCGCTCGATGCATTCCTCTACGGAGGCCGCTACGGCGGCGACAACGCGTCGGACTACACGGACTTCGACGCGACGCGCGCGGTGATCGGTCTCTTCGACCAGCGAACGTCGCAGCTCTCGCGGAACATGTCGCAGGACTACGATCTCACCTTCCGTCGATTCACCGAGAAGAACCTGCCTCGCTTTTCTTCGGAGCTCGAGTACGCGAACAACTACAACAACAACGACGTCGACCTCTCGGGCATCGTGTTGCAGGCCGATCCGTCGACACCGGCGGCGATTCCCACGGAGCGCGATCATACCGCGGGGAAGTATCCGTATCTCAACTGGAAGACGGACTTCACGCAGCAGTTCGGCACCACAACCAAGCTGGAATCGGGGCTCAAGGTCACGCAGCGCACCACGTCGAACGACTTCACCGCGGCCTATCTCAATCCCAGCACCGGCGTCTACTCCATGGTGCCGTCGCGCACGACGTCGTTCGACTATCACGAGGACATCGGCGCGGGCTATCTCTTGCTGTCGAACAGGATCGACAAGGTGCAGACGCAGGCCGGCCTGCGCCTCGAGAACGCGGCGACGTATCTCGATCTGAACACCGTGGGCCAGCGCTTCGACCGCCGGTACGCGAGCGTGTACCCGAGCGCCATCGTCTCGTACAACTTCACGCCGCTCCGCCAGGCGAAGATCAGCTACTCGCGCCGCGTGAGCCGTCCAAATCCGTATCAGCTCAGCCCGATCGAATTCCGGCAGGATACGCGCAACGTGTTCCGCGGCAACCCCGGCCTCCGCGCCGAGTACACCGACGCCATGGAGCTCGGCTACCAGGAATCGCGGTCGTGGGGCTCGGTGCAGCTGAACCCATACCTGCGCCGCACATTGCACGCGGTGCGCAACATCCAGTTCGTGGATACGACAGGCGTGTCGGTGAGCACGTTCGACAACGTCGCGAGCACGATGACCATCGGATCGGATCTCAACGTCAACGCACATCACGGCCCGCTGCAGCTCGGCGGCGGCGGCAGTCTCTTTCACTACTCGAGCGACGCGTCGAACCTGTCGGGGAACCTCTCGACGCACGCGATGGTGTGGTCGGCGCGCACGAACGCCACGTGGAAGTTCTCGCCGGCCACGGACGCTCAGGCGTTCATCTTTTATCGCGCGCCGTACGCCACCGAAGGCGGATCGCAGCTCGCGAGCGTCTCGATGAACTTCGCCACGCGGTACAAGGTGTGGGGTGAGCAGGGGAACGTCTCGCTGCGTGTGTCCGATCCGTTCAAGCTGCAGAAGTTCGGCTATCGCACGGCGAATGGTACGGTGGTGGAGTACAACCAGCGATTCTTCGGGTCGCGCGCGGTGTTCCTGACGATCACGCGCAACTTCGGCAAGGCGATCAAGCTGCAGCCGAAACAGCAAGATCCCGATGCCGCCGCGCCGCCGGCGCCGGGGACGCCTCCGTGAGTTGGAGGCATCGATAACTGCTTGGCACGGACAAAACCGACACGGCACGGACAAACACGGAAAAGCGTGACGCTCAGGACGCCACTACTCGCTTCCCGAGCGTCCGATCCCAAGAGAATTCTCGGTCACGTTTCCCCGTGCCATTCCGTGCCTTGTCCGGCCGTGTCCGTGCCAAGCAGTGTCCCTTTCCAGCGTCACTGCGGAGGCGCGGGACGCTCGTTCCGCTGCGCGCGAGTCCAGATCATGACCAGGCCGCACGACGAGATGGTCCTCGCGTGATATTGAGCCGGAAAGGTTGCCGGGCCGTTATAGACCTCGATGCCGTAGATCTCACTCGGGGCGACGTCATCCACGCTGGCGCCGGGATACACGTGCCCGTCGACGCCCACCGCCAGCGTACACCGCGCGCTCGCTGTGTTCAGCGTCGTTCGGCCGCGGGTCGACGCGATCTGGTCTCCGCGAATCCCCTGCGTGTGAAGCCCGGGCACGCTGCGCAGGAGATCGTGCGTCTCGAACGGACTGCTCCGTTCGATGTCGCGCCGAGTAATGAAATATCCGCCGGCGTCGTGCGTTCGATGGTAGTCGAACTGCGTCATGTGCGCGGCATCCGTGAGAGCGCTCGCGTCGATCGTGACCGCCTCGAGCACGGCCGCGCCCGTGGCGTGCAGAATCACGTGCACCTTCAACGTGTCACGGTTCGGCACGTCGAGCGTTGCCACGGCGGGTTCGAAGCCCAGCCGCCGAACGGTGAACACCGTCGACCCGGGGTGGCCGAGCTTCAATACCGCGAGCCCCGCGGAATCGGCGCGCCATTGCCACCGCTCGCCGAGTGCAGTGACCAGCGCTCCGACCACGGGCGCATCGGTCTCGTAATCCGTTACGCGAACGCGAACGGTTTGCGCACCGGCGGCGGCCACGAGCACGAACGGCAAGGCGGCAACGTGCAGGAGAGTGCGGCCCATCTGATGACGATATGTTGACGTTCTGGAAATGTCCAGAACGCGAGCGGCGCGGCGACGTCTCGCAACATTAGAGAATCTTAGTGTCAGTCGGTGGCGCGCTTCGTGTCGACCTCGTCCGTGCCAAGCAGTTGTCGCGGAACTCGGTCGCGTCGTTGAGTATTGGTTCGACACGAATGGGCACCGTCGACCCTTCACTCCGCCGCCAATGTCCTCCAAAACCACCGTGAGCGTGAGCGTGGGCGTGCTGCTCCCCGTCCTCGCCGCCATGTCGTTCCGCTCCGCGCAGCACCACGTGCCGGCGAAGATCCATCTGACGCTCGCGACGCTGCACGCTGCAGCGCTCACCGCGCCGCGCGCGGCGACCGATTCGGTGGACGGGCCGTACTTCCTCGTCTCGGTTCTCGGTCCGCGTACGAAGACCGAGACCATCCATCTTCCCGAGTCCGGCCATCTGCACATTCGCCGCGGCGAGGCGTTGGGCACTCGGCCGCTGGTGGACCTGAGTCTCGAGCCAGGCGACACCGTGCGACTCCTCGTGTCCGTGCTCGAGGGAGCGAAGGTGCAAGGAACCGACGAAGCCGCGGCGGCGGCCGCGTCCACCGAGGCGCTGTCACAACCCGCCGCGGCGCGGGCGGGCGCGGTCTCGTCCGCGCTCGCACCGATCACCAAGGACGGCGCGCACTGGCTCGGCTCGGCGACGCTGCTGCTGACGAACGAGCGAGGTACGACGTACTGGCGCGCGCTCGAATGCGTGGCGACGTGCAAGGTGTTATCGGGCGCGACCGCCACCGCGTTTGCCGCGCCAAGTGGTGCGCCGGTCGCCGGAGTCGTGGAGCTGTCCGGTGCCGGCGGGTCGTATCACATGCAGTTGCAGGGCCGACTAGCCCCGTAACCGGCCGCCCGTCGGGGCGCCGGTCGCCATCGCGAGCTTGGGGCGGAGCTCGCCGAATCGCGTCGCCTGCTCGAAGGCGTGAGCGAGCCGCAACAAGCTCCACTCGCCGCGGTGAGGACCCACGATCTGCAATCCCACCGGCAGCCCGTTGGCGAAGCCGCCCGGAACGGAGATCGCCGGGCTGGACATGAAGCTCACGTACCAGCACGATCGCATCCAGTCGATGTACGTGGGCATCGCGACCCCGGCGACGCTCGTGGGATACGGCGTCGTGATGTCGAACGGCATCACCTGCGTGACCGGCAGGACGAAAAAGTCATGACGCTGAAAAAAGTCATGGGTCTGCTGGTACATGAGTGCCTGCCGGTTCATGGCGCGCGCGACGTCCGCGCCCGTCATGCGCTCCGCCTCGGCGATCTCCCACCGAATAGTGTCCTTGATCCACTCCGGCCGCTGGCGCGCGAGCGCCGCGTAGCTTGCGGAGTTGGACAGGTGGCGAAGCGTAGGCAGCGCCTCGTCGACGCCACTAAAGTCGGGCTCGTCCTCCTCGACGATGCAGCCCAGCTCTTCGAACACGGCGCGATTGGCGTCGACCACGCGGCGCACGTCAGGCTCGAACGGCAATCCGCCGAGCCCGCGCCACCAAGCCACCCGCGCGCCGCGAACGCTGCCTTCGAGCGAGGCGGCGAACGCGGACGGATCGGTATCGATCGAGAGCGGGTCGCGCGAGTCGGCGCCGGCGATCGTGCTGAGAAAGAGCGCCGCGTCGGCGACGGTGCGCGCCATTGGACCGGACACCGAGAACGGCGACCAGGAGCCGTTCGTGACGGGGACGCGTCCCGGTGACGGCCGAAGGCCAACGACATTGCAGAACGCCGCGGGATTCCGGAGTGACCCGCCGAAGTCGGTGCCGGTCGCAATCGGTGTCATGCCGCACGCGAGGGCGACGGTCGAGCCGCCGCTGCTTCCGCCGCACGTCTTGGTGAGATCGTACGGATTCCTCGTCGCGCCGAAAATGGTGTTGAACGTCTGCGACCCGGCGCCAAACTCCGGCGTGTTCGACTTGCCCAACGTGATCGCCCCCGCCGCGCGTGCGCGCGCGACGATGAGAGCGTCCTGCGTCGGCACGTTGTCGCGGTAGAACGGCGAGCCGAACGTCGTGCGAATGTCTGCCGTCTCGATGAGATCCTTGTGTACCACGGGCACTCCGTGGAGCGGTCCGATTCGATCCCCGCGCGCGACCGCCTCGTCGGCGCGCGTCGCATCGGCCAGCGCGCGGTCGGCCACCAGTGTGACGACGGCGTTCACCGAGGGGTTCACGCGTTCGATCCGCGCGAGATGCGCGGCGACGACCTCGCGCGCCGAGGCCTCGCGTCGACGAATGAGCGATGCGAGCTCGCCGGCGGAATGGTCGCAAAGATCTTCGGCCGCAGACGGCGAGGCTGGAGCTGCGCCGATCGCCTTGCCACGGAGATGATCGAGCGGCGGGCGGTTCATGTCGTCGTTACTCATCAATGTCACGCGTATCCGTGTGTGCCCCTAGCGCGACGCGGGCGCCACGAACCGCCGCGATTGGCGTTCGTACGCATGCGCCAACGCCAACACTCGCGCGTCCGTCCCCGGCAAGCCGACCACCGACAGATTGAGCGCCGGCATGCCATCGGCGCCGATTCCCGCGGGCACCGACACCTCCGGCAGCCCGAGCCAGTTGCCGTAGCCGAGCGCGGTTCCGATCTTCGGCCACGGATCGACGGCGCGCGGCGCGTTGAAGGGCATGGTCGGATACGCCATCGCCGCGACGCCCGCCGCGCGCATCGAGTCGGCGAGTGACGCCACCACCTCGGCGCGCGAGCGCGCGAAGGAGCGTCCGGCCGGATCGTCGGTCATCGGCTTGTCGAGCAGGGGCTCGCACTCCTCGTACGTCGCGGGGAGCACGTTGTAAAACTTCTGGTATGCCGTGTAGCCTCGGCGTAGCGCCGCGCGTGGGTCGTCGGTGCGTCCGGCAAAGTAGCGGAGCAATGCGTTCGCGGTGGGAGCCGGCGAATCGGGATCCACCGCGACGTCGTTGCGCGCGCGCGCCGAGGCGGCGAATGCATCGCGATAGTTCAGGCGCGTGACCGCGGGCGTGAAGGGCTCGACCACGGCGCCCGCCGCGCGCAAGTCGCTCACGGCGCGGTCCCACATGGCGACTGCCTCGGGGGTCATCTGCGCGCGCGGCGCGTGGGCTTCGACGATACCGAGACGCACGCCGGAGAGCGAGTCGTCGCGCAGAGTGGCGAGTGGCGTGCCGTCCCACGCGGCGGTGAGCGCCAGCGGGTCCGACGCATCGGGGCCGGCGATCGCCGCGAGAAACAGCGCCGCGTCGGCCACGCTGCGCGCGATCGGACCGTGCGTGTCGAGGTACGGCCACGTTGGAATCACGCCGGTGCGCGGCACGAGACCGAACGTCGGCTTCATTCCAACGATGCCGGTGAACTGCGCCGGAATGCGGTTGGAGCCGCCGTCGTCGGTGCCGAGCGCGGCGAACGCCATACCGCCGGCGACGGCGACCGACGAGCCGGCGCTCGAGCCGCCGGGCGTGCGCGTGCCCGTCGCGTCGTGCGGATTGAGCACCTGCCCCGTGTGGCTGCTCGTGCCGTTGCCGTGAAAGGCGAAATCGTCGGCCGCGGTCTTGCCGAGGACGATCGCGCCGGCCGCGCGGAGCCGCGCGATCTCGAGTGCGTCGCGTCGCACGGGCTCGGGAAACAATCGCGCCCACTCGGCATTGGACGCCGTGGTGGGAAGGCCATTCATGTCGTAGATCGCCTTCGCGAACACCGGGACTCCGTCGAGCGGTCCGCGCATGCGCCCCGCACGCCGGCGGTCGTCGGCGGCGCGCGCCTCGGCCAGCGCGGTGTCGGAGAGTGCATCGATGGCGCGCCAACGCGTGCCGTCGCTCCGACAGCGGTCCAGCGCGCGCGCCGTCACCTCGGCGGCGGTCCACGCCCCGCGAGTCCGGCCCGCCTGATAGGCGGCGATGGTGCCGTCGAGAGGATCGTCCGCGGCGAACGTCCACCGCGTATATGGAAGCGCGGCGAGGGCGGCAAGTTGGGCGAGGGCTTCGCGACGTGTTGGTGACATTGGCGTTGGAGTAAAATGTCTCGCGGAAGTTCGCGCTCGTTGGTATGTTTGCGCCACCCCGCCGCCGATCATCCATCACCATTCCGCTCCACATCCATGACCCCCAGCGTCCGAGTCCTCGTCGGTACCCGTAAGGGTGCCTTCATCCTCACCTCCGACGCCGCGCGCAAATCGTGGGACGTCGCCGGCCCTCACTTTTCGGGCTGGGAGCTCTATCACGTGAAGGGATCGCCCGTGGATCCCGACCGGCTGTATGCGTCGCAGAGCAACTCCTGGTTCGGCCAGCTGCTGCAGCGGTCCGACGACGGCGGAAAGACCTGGAATCCCGTGGGCAACAAGTTCACCTACGACGGCATGCCCGGCACGCATCAGTGGTACGACGGTACGCCGCATCCGTGGGAGTTCAAGCGCGTGTGGCACCTCGAGCCGTCGTTGAGCGACGCGGACACCGTCTACGCCGGTGTCGAAGACGCGGCGCTGTTTCGTTCGACCGACGGCGGGCAGAATTGGCAAGAGCTGTCCGGCCTGCGCAATCACACCACGGGCTCGACGTGGGCGCCGGGCGCCGGCGGGATGTGTCTTCACACGATTCTCATCGACCCCACGAACCACGAGCGCATCTACGTCGCCATCTCCGCGGCGGGCGCGTTCCGCACCGACGACGGCGGCGCCACGTGGAAGCCGATCAATCACGGTCTGCGCTCGCAGCACATCCCGAATCCCGAGGCCGAGGTGGGGCACTGCGTGCATCGCATCGCGCAGCACAAGGCGAAGCCGAACACGCTGTTCATGCAGAAGCATTGGGACGTCTTGCGGACGGACGACGCGGGCGATAACTGGCACGAGGTGAGCGGCGACCTTCCCACGGACTTCGGCTTCGTCATCGACGTCCACGCGCACGAGCCGGAGACGGTCTACGTGGTGCCGATCAAAAGCGACTCCGAGCATTTCGTGCACGACGGCAAGCTGCGGGTGTTTCGGAGCCGCACGGGCGGCAACGAATGGGAGCCGCTCGGCAACGGGTTGCCGCAGAAGGATTGTTACGTGAACGTGCTGCGCGACGCGATGGCGATCGATTCGCTCGACGAGTGCGGCGTGTACTTCGGGACGACCGGCGGCCAGGTGTACGTCTCGCCCGATGGCGGCGACCACTGGCAGGCGATCGTGCACGACCTGCCCGCGGTGCTCTCGGTCGAGGTGCAAACGTTGGCATGACGCAAGCAGTCGAGGCAGTGAGCGCGGTGCGGGTCGTCCTTCCGGGGCCGTTGCGTCAGCTCGCGCGAGTCACCGGCGAGCTGGTCGTCGATGCGGCGCCGGGCGAGGGCGGCCGCATTACGCAGCGTACGTTGCTCGACGCCGTGGAGGCGCGCTATCCGATGCTGCGCGGAACGATGCGCGATCAGGATACGAAGAAGCGGCGTGCGTACGTGCGGTTCTATGCATGTCAGGAAGATCTGTCGATGCAGGGACCCGACACGCCGGTGCCGAACGAAGTCGCGGACGGGCGCGAGCCGTTTCTGGTCGTGGGGGCGTTGGCGGGCGGGTGAGCGTGCGTCGGCTCGAGCCGATCACTGGTACTGGATGTACAGCGGCCGCGGACGAAGCCACAACACTTCGCCGGGCGTGAGCAGCGCGTCGCGGTGCTTCACGTCGTTGTGGAAGAACAGCTTGATGCCGGTGTACTGCACGGGCTCGAGGTCGATGTAGTCGCGGAAGGACTCGAACTTCATCCACGGCGGGCCCCAGCCGTCCATGTCCATCACGATCTGCACGCGCGGATCGAGGGTGATCTGCGACGCATTCGAGATCATGGGCTTCGTCCAGCGGTGCACGACGAGGACTTTGGGCGGGATCTTCTTGTCGGACACGAGTTGGCGAAGCTGCTCGGACGTCCAGTTGATGTCCTTCGCGTCGAACTGTCCGATCTTTTTCCCCGGCACCACGCCTTCGTGCGCGTAGTGCATCGCGAACTCCGCGTCCATCGCGAGATGGACGTCGGGGCGCGCGAGGAACGGCAGCAGCCGCGGCAGCTCCTGCTGCATGGTGCTGTGGCCGACCTGGACGTCGAGGAAGAGGAGTGCATTCTTCCGCTTTGCCCACCCGTACACCTTCTCGATGAGTGCGGTGTCCATGCGCAGGCGATACATACCGTCCTTGCCCGGCGCGCCCTGCGCGACGACGGCGATCAGTTGCAGTGCGGGCTGCACCGGCGTCGACGGGTCCGCCTGCTGCCACTCGCGCACCGCGGTGTCGAGCTTGGCGAGCATCTCGTCGACCGGGTATTCGCCGAGCACGCCCATGCGCTTCGAGAGCGGATTGCCGTAGAAGGCGACGATGCGGTGCGCCGGCAGCACCGACTGCGGAAGAGGGGCCGGTAGGGCGGGCCACTTGGCCGCCATGCGCCGGCCGAAGGCCACGGTCGACGCGAACGTGACCGAGTCGTGTTTCTTGCGGCTGGCGATGAGGTGTGCCTGTGCGGTGTCCGGCACATCGGTTCTCGCGACGGGCACTGTATCCGAGCGCGTTGCTGCCGTCTGCGCGGGACCCGGCGCGGGCGTGCCTGCGGCCGGCGTGGCGTCGTGAGCGGCGGTGCACGACGTCAGAACGGCGACTACGCCGACTGCCGCGGCGAATCGAAAGAACGTTGACAATGAATGAGCTCCTTGTGACTGCAGCGAACGCGGGCCACGGAACGTGTCCGCGTCAGGCGCGGTTACGCCCGAGTCGCTCCATCAAACTAGACACGAATCCACCGAACGCCCCGTTGCTCATCACCAGCACGAGATCGCCCGGCCGCGCCTCGGCGGCCACCAAACCCACGAGCTCCCCCACGTCGCGCGATCCGTGCGCCGTCACGCCCGTCGTTTCGAGATCCGCTACGATCTCGCTCACGTCGAGCTGGTGATCGATCGGCACTTTGTCGTGCGGCTCCGGCACCTTGAGGAAGACCTGCGCCGCGTCGCGCAGCGCGTTCACGTACGCGTACTGGTGGATGTCGCGTCGGCTCGTATTGGAGCGCGGCTCGAACACCGCGATCACGCGCCGGCCGGCGTACCGCTCGCGAATCCCCTCGATCGTCTCCTGCACCGCGGTGGGATGGTGCGCGAAGTCGTCGATCACCAACACGCCGCCCACTTCGCCCTTCACCTCCTGCCGCCGCTTCACGCCCTTGAACGACGCGAAGCCCCTCGCCACGACCTCGGATGAGAGCCCGAGCGTCATGGCCACGGCGAACACGCCGACCGCGTTTTCGACGTTGTGCCGTCCCGACATGGGCAGCAGGAGCTTCGTTACAGAATTGTCATCACGCCGCACGATGTCGAAGCTCGCCCCTTCGGCGCCGAAGGTCACGTTGCGGGCGCGGTAGTCGGCGTCGGACTCGCCGGCGTAGGTGATGACGCGTCCCGCGCAGTGGGCGCGCGCGATCCGCTCGGCATTGGGATACGTGCTGCACACCACGAGCGTGCCGTCGGCCGGAATCGTCTCGGCGAAGCGCGCGTAGGCCGATTCGTAGTGCTCCATGTCGCGATAGATGTCGGCATGGTCGAACTCGATGCTCGTCAGGATCGCCGTGCGCGCGCGGTAGTGCAGGAACTTGGGGCCCTTGTCGAAGTAGGCGGTGTCGTACTCGTCTCCCTCGACGACGACGTACGGTCCCTCGCCGAAGCGGAAGTTGGATTCGGCGTTGATCGTCACACCGCCCACGAGGAACGTGGGGTCGGCGTCGGCGACGACGAGCACGTGCGACAGCAGCGCCGACGTCGTCGTCTTGCCGTGCGTGCCCGCAACCACGATGCTGTGGCGGTCGTCGAGGATCAGCGACCCGAACGCCGCAGGGAAGCTCATCTGCGGCATGCCTCGTTCGCGCACCGCGGTCGCCTCCGGGTTGTCGCGCCGGATCACGTTGCCGATGACGACGAGGTCCGGCCGCGCGCGGTCGAGGTTGTCGGCCGAGTACGGGGTCATGGTCTCGACGCCCCAGCGGACGAGCATGTCGCTCATGGGCGGGTAGACGTTCTGGTCGCTCCCGGTGACCTCGTAGCCGGCGGCCCCGAGGAGGCCCGCGAAGGAGCCCATTCCCGTTCCACCGACCCCCACGAGGTGGATGCGCCGGACCGAGCCGGGGGAAACGCGGGTCAGAACGTTGCCGGCGTTCTGCGGCGGGGTGGGGGGCTCATTCATGACCGTAGACAAGGGCAAGGAACGAACCCATCCGATGTGTCCGAATCTTCTCGATTCCTGTCGAAATCCCGCATTCTCGTTCGACGTAGAAGCGAGGCCCCCTTCCGGGCCCCGTTCGGATGCCCGCAACATAGCAACCCAACTTCCAGGACGCCGCCATGTACCTCATCCGCGAAATCATGTACTGCAAGCCGGGCAAAGTGCGCCCACTCGTCGAGAAATTCCTCGCGATGTCCGCACTTGGCGCACGGGTGGGCATGCCGAAGATGCGCATCATGACCGACTTTTGCGCCGATCGCTACTGGACGGTCGTGTCCGAGATGGAGGTGCCGAGCCTGCAGGAGTTCGAGACGATGATGTCGGGCGGGGGCGCACAGGGGTCGAAGGAGGACATGAAGGAGATGGAGAAGATCATGAGCGGATACCACGATCTGGTGGACCATGGCAAGCGGGAGATCTTCAAGATCGAAGCGGCGTCGTGATGGGGTGGCCCCGCGTGCATCCAGCGGCGTGCAACGATTCGACGGTCTTTTTCGAGTTCCAGGTGGCTGAGCGGGCACGCTGGATCGCCGACACGACACTGGCGGTGCATCCGATACCGAACGTACGCAATCCCGCGAACCTCGTGCAAACGGTAGTCGGACGGTAAGCTTGAGCGCGGCGGCGCGTGAGAAGTTCGCGTTCTCTAAACGGGAAGCCAACGATGCAACGACAATTCTCGCCGAACGCGATACTCTGGAGCCTGGTGGCCGCGATTCGCCGGCGGCCGTGGTGGCAGCGGGAGCTCTTGCACGCGGTCTGGATCGTGGGTGTCGTGGGCTCCGTGTGGCTTTGGATCTGGAGCTTCGACTGTCCGATGTGTTGAGGTGGTGTGTTCCATTGCTCGCACTATGATTCGGGGCCATGGTTCATCCGGCCGCACCACACTGCCCACTCATGAACGGAGAGCATCAATCGTGAACTCGCGCCGCCAATTCCTCGTTCGCGCGCCACTCGGTCTCGCCGGCGTGCTCGCCGCGTGCAAGAAGGGCGAAGCGCGCGGCCTGAGCGCCGACGCGTCTGGCGCAGGCGCCGCACCCGCCGGCACGGCGATGCCGCAGCAGGCCGCGACACCGCTCGCCGCGATCCCCGCGAACGCGCCGACGCTGAATTACATCCCGAAGCACGAGGAGCTCAGCTACACCTTCGGTGGCGCCGCGCCGCGGCAGCGCATCAAACCGGGCACTCGAATCGTGACGTGGACCGAAGACTGCTTCGACGGCGTGGTGAAGACCGCCGCCGACCTCCCGTCGAAGAAGATGGCCCCTGGCCACGACAATCCGCAGACTGGCCCCTTCTATGTGGAAGGCGCCGAGCCTGGCGACACGGTCGCGATTCACATCCTGAAGCTCGAGCCGGCGCGGTCGTACGCCGTCTCGTCGTTCGGCCCGGGTTTCGGCGCGCTCGTGGGCAACAACGAGACGGCGATGCTCGGCCCCGATTTCCCCGAGACGACGTGGCGCTACGACGTCGACACGAAGCGCAACGTCGCGCGCTCATCGACGCGCAACGGCTCACACAGTTGGGAGGTTCCACTCGCGCCCTTTCTCGGGTGCCTTGGCGTCGCTCCGGCGGGCGGCGAGGTTCGGACGACGATCGTGCCCGGAAATTTCGGCGGCAACATGGACTGCCCCGAGGTTCGCGCCGGCAACACGGTCTATCTCGGCGTGAACGTGCCGGGTGCGCTGCTGTCGTTCGGGGACGGCCACTACGCCATGGGTGAGGGCGAGATCATGGGTGCCGCGATCGAGGGCGCGATGAACGTCGAAGTCTACGTGGAACTGATCAAGAAGTTGGCGACGCCCGTTCCGCGCATCGAGAACGCGAGTCAGGTGATGTTCGTCGGGTCCGGACGTCCGCTTGAGGACGCGGCGCGTGTGGCGTTCAAGTCGATGGTCAATTGGTCGCGCGCGCGAACGAAGCTTTCCGAGATGGATGCCTATCAATTCGTCGCGCAGAATACAAAGGCGTCGATCATCCAGCTCGTCGATCCCGAGTACACGGTGTTGGTCAGCATGGAAAAACGACGACTGCCGGTGTCGGGGGCTGGCCATTAGGTCGGGACGATTGCCGGGGGTTCGCGGATGACGCTGAAGCTGCCGCGAATCAAAACGGATCGCTCCATGCGCGGAGGCGTCACTCCACATGGAGAGATCCGTCGTGATCGAAGATGTTTTCCGCGTGATCCGCGAACCCCGGCAATCATCCCGACCTAGTGGCTAGGTCCGCCACGGCGAGCGAAGCTGGCTGCGCCGTTACCGAGGCATGAGGCGTGCTTGAATCCTCCGGCAGACTGCAGAGGAGGATTCTCATATGCACCAGAACGAGAGAGGAGGAACCGTCGGCGCGGTTCTGCTCGCAATTTGCTTGACGGCGGCGCCCGCTGTCGTCGTGAATGCACAGACGGGATCGGCGAGCTCGCCGACAGGTACAGCGACCGGCACAGCGACCGGCACACAGACAGGCACCGCCGGAGCGCCGAGGTCTACAGGAATGACCGGGACCAGGAACGTGACTGGAACCGGAACGCCGGGCGCGGGCGCGACTTATGGTGCACAAGGAACCGTAACGGGCGCACAGAGCGCCGGCACGCAGGCCGCACCGGGTGGAGTGGTCGGAACGCCGGGACAAACGGGACAAACAGGAGTCACGGGGACGCCCAGCACGAACGGAATGAATCAACCCGGAGCAGCAAGTGGAAGCGCCGGCACGGTGCCGGGCGGTTCAGGCGCCGCGGCGGGCGCAGCCGGTGATATCAGCGCCGGCACCAGCAGCCCAGGCGGGGCAGCAGTCGGGAGTAGCTCGGGTGACAGTACAGCGAATGGCGGGGGAGCCGGTGGCGGCACGCAGAGCGGGACGTACGATCAACAGTCGGCGGGCGGTGGCAGAGGAGGGAGCTCGCGCGTGGGCCTGCTCGGATTGCTCGGGCTCGTGGGCTTGTTCGGTCTGCGTCGCCAGAAACCCTCGGATGTGAGTAGCACCAGCGCCACGACCGGCGCGCCGGAGATCGTGAGCCGGCGCTAGAAAATATTTGGGCGTGGCGCGCGTACCGATGCCATTAGGTCGGGACGAGCGCTGGGGGTTCGCGGATGACGCGGAAACCGCGAATCACGACGGATCTTTCCATGTGGAGTGATGCCTCCGCGCGCAACGTGCCCGGACGAACGCTCTTATTGGGAACCGACGCTCGGGAGACCTCTAGTAGCATCCCGAGCGTCTGTTCCAAAGAAAATGTCGTCCGGGCTCGTTGCGCATGGAGCTGTCCCCGCGCATGGAGCGATCCGTTTTGATCCGCGGCAGCTTCCGCGTCATCCGCGAATCCCAGCAATCGTCCCGACCTATTGGCGTCGTTCCGCGACGCCCTCTCGCCTCCAGATCGCCGCCTCCGTCGCGGCGGGTTATGTCATTCCGGCAATGCGAACGCCACGTACGTACCTCCGGACTTTGCGCCGTTCTTCCCGCCGCCACAACCGATCACGATGTACTGCTTGCCGTTCACCATGTACGTCGACGGTGTCGCGTTCCCGGCCGCCGGCAGCGTGAACTCCCATAGGAGCTTGCCGGTGAGCTTGTCGAAGATGTGAAACTTGTTGTCGTACGTCGTCGCGCCGATGATCAGCAGACCATTCTCTGTGACGATGGCGCCGCCATAGTTGTCGGTGCCGGTGTTCTTGAGGCCCTTCGCGGCCAGCGCAGGATACTCGCCGAAGGGAATCTTCCAGCGAATCGTGCCCGCGTTCAGGTCGATGGCGTTCAACGTGCCCCACGGCGGCTTGATCGCCGGATAGCCGTCGGGATCGAGGAAGATCTCGAGGCCGGTGTCCCGATACTTCTGGTAGTTCGGGTTGGTGCCCGCCGACTCCGCGACGTCGTGGCCCGTGATGAGGAAATTCACAAGGTCGTTGACGGCGCCGTTGTCGAGCACCTGCGAGAAGCCGGGCATGCGCCCACCGCCTTCGCGAATGATTTTCGCAATGTCGGCGCGCGGGTGGCGGTCGCCCACGCCCACGAGCGACGGCGCCGCGGGCGATCCCTTCATGGTGTCGCCGTGACAGGTCGCGCAGTTGGAGCCGTAGAGCGACCGGTCGTTCCGCTCCACGAGCTTGTGGAACCAGGGCATCTCGTTGGAGTTGACGTAGAGCAGGCCCGTGGTTGGATCGAACGCCGGGCCGCCCCACTCACCGCCGCCGTCGACGCCGGGAAAAATGATCGTGCCCTTGGTGTTCGGCGGATCGTACATGCCGCGCGTCGCATACTCGCGGAATTGCTTGAGCGCTGCCGCGTGCGCCTTCGGCGTGCGCGTCGTGAGATCCTTCTCCGTGAGCGACTGCCGCGCGAACGGCGGCGGGCTCAGTGGATACGGCTGCGACAGCGACGCGCGCTCGCCGTCGGTGGGCGACGCGTACACGCCGCGATACTGAATGGGAAAGAGCGACTTGCCCGTGGCGCGGTCGAAGACGTAGACGAAGCCTGTCTTGGTGATTTGCGCGACGGCGTCGACGTCGTGTCCGTCGCGCTGCACCGTGACGAGCGTGGGCGCGGCCGGAAAGTCCCAGTCCCACAGGTCGTGCTTCACGCCCTGAAAATGCCAGATGCGCTTCCCGGTGTGCGCGTCGATGGCGAGCAGCGTGTTGGCGAAGAGATCGTCGCCGAGCCGGTTGGCGCCGTAGAAGTCGAACGACGCGGAACCGGTGGCGGCGAAGACGATGCCGCGCTTCTGGTCCACCGTGACGCCGGACCACGCGTTCGCGCCGCCGTTCACCTTCCACGCATCGGGCGGCCACGTCTCGTAGCCGAGCTCGCCCGGATGCGGAATCGTGTGAAACGACCAGCGCAGCGCACCCGTTTTGATGTCGTACGCGCGAATGTCCCCGGGCGACCCGGGCAGCGTCTCGCTCACCGTGCTGCCGATGATGAGCATATCCTCATAGACGACACCCGGCGTGCTCGCGCTCACGGTGACGCCGGCCACCGGGCGATCCAGGCCGGCACGCATGTCGACCGACCCGCTGTCGCCAAAGCTTTGGATGGGGAGACCCGATTTTTTGTCGAGCGCCCAGAGCTTGTTGCGATACGTGAACAGCACGCGGTCGCCGGTGACCACCACGCCACGATGACGGAAGCGGCTCAGCGGCGGCTTGCCGCCGTTCGGATCGAACGACCAGAGCAGCCGCCCACTCGCCGCGTCCAGCGCAAAAACGTGAAGCTTGGGCGTCTCGGCGTACAACACCCCATCCACGACGATGGGATTCGCCTGCATCTCGGAATCCTTGAACTCCTGATGCGTGTCGTACCGCCAGGCGACGCGGAGCTGCTTGACGTTCGCCGGCGTGATCTGCCCGAGCGTGGAGTAGTGGCTGTTGTTGGCGTTGCCGCCGAAGACGGGCCAGTCGGCGGACTGCGCATGGGCGACCGAGCCGACCGAAAGCAGGGCGAGCGCGAAGCGACGGATCATCGCGCGCCTACTGCGGGAAGATCGACGGAAACACGACGTTCGTCGTGAAGATGCAGCGATCGTTGTGCCCGCACTCGGGAACGATGATCGCCTTGTGCTTCGCGCCCAGCGTCTCGGTGACGTACTTGAAGAACGCTTCGCCGCGCGCACGCCGCGTGGGACCCTGAGCCATGGCGCCCGCCGACGAATCGAATCCGCCCAGCGGAAGCACATCGACCTGGCCCAACAAATAGGTCGTCGGACGCTCGACGAGCTGTTTGATCAGCTGCTCGTTCGTGATCTGGGCGGTGTAGCCAGGGCGATTCTCGAGCCCCGCGGGCCACTTGTTGAAGTTCGGAGCCTTCGCGGCATCGAACGTTCCGTAGGTGAACCGCGTGTGCAGGCTGTCGCCCGTTGGGCCCAGCGCTTCCTTGTCCGCGGTGGCGGGGTCGGCATCGCCCGTGGGCAGCGGCCGCACGGCGGCCGGCCACGCATAGCTCGACGGATTGGCCACGACATAGCTGATGGCAACACCGAGCGTGCCATGCAGCTTGTTTGCCATCTCGTAGCGCGTCGCGAACTGGCCGCCGGCCGAATGCCCCGCGACGACGATCTTCGTGAGGTTCGGGAAATTCTTCTTGTCGGCGAGCTTGCGCAGGATCTCGTCCATGAAGTCGAACGCCGAGAGCGTCGGGTTCGACGTGGACATCCCGCCGGAGCGCCAGCTGTCACCGCCGTTCGGCCAGACGACTTCGTTGGCCTGCGGCTTGTCGTTGGCGGCAATCAGGTGTGGGGATATGACCACGGTGTTCTCGAGCGCGCCCGCGAGAAAGGCCGCCGCCATCGCCGTCTCGAAATAGTGGTCGGCGTTACGCCCGGTGCCGTGGACCATGACGAGCGCGCGCGTCACGTTCGAGTTGGGCGCGTCGAGCGAATAGCTGGCATAGACCATCGACCGCGCCGGTCCGCCGCCGAGCGCGACCCAGCGCTCGCAGGCCGCGGTGGGCGTGGTGCACGGTGCAGTGCGCCCCTGACCGAGGACGGGCGAAGATGTGAACGATGCCAGTGCAGCGACGACGGCGACGAGAAGGGGTGTTCGCATGTGCAGAAGGCCTGACCGGGGCAGGAGGGATGTCGCGGGATACGATTGCTGCGAACAATGATACCTCTCCGGTCGCGGGCGCTGCTAGCATTGCCGGGCGGCGATTGCGTCGCGGCACGAATGGCGTCGCGAAGGGGGGCTGCCTGCTTTGAGCCCCGCTCTTACTTCGAGCCGCCGCGCAACGCCTTGAAGTGCGCCACCGCTCGCGCCGCGCCGTCGTGGTCGCCCGTTGCGTCGGCGTAGAGCGCTTCCTCGCGGAGTTGGGTCGACAGAAAGAGCGGATCGCCGGTGAGGTGCTCACGCCGCCGCGCCGCGACCAGCGCCGCCGCGGTATCGCCGAGCGCCGCGTGAAGCTGCGCGGCAACGATGGTCCCCGCCTCGAGGATCGCATGCGGGGGGACTCGCTCGCGGAGCAGGATCGTGTCCAGGCGCGCGACGAGCAGCCGCGCATCGGCCGCATGGCTCCGCTCGGCGATCGTCGCGGCGAGCATCGCCAGGCAGACGTCGGCGTTGCGTCGCACAAACTTGTTGTCTTCCGTCCGCAGGTCGGCACGCACCCGGACGTCGGCCGCGCGCGCCGCGGCGAGATCCCCCTGCAGGGCGCTCCAATAGCCGGACAGACACGCCGCCTGGTGATGCTGGTCGCGGCGCACGTGGTCGCCGGACGCGGGCACTCTCGCGAAGGCGGCCAGCCGTGCCGCCGCGCCCGCGGCAAGCGGGCGGTCGCCGTCGCCGAACAGGCCGGCATACAGCTCCCAGAGCGCGCCGACCGGCGCGCCGGGAAACAGCGCCCCCAAACCGGCCGCCGCGTGGACCGCTCCCGGGGTGTCGCCCGCATTCTCGCTCAATGTAAATAGTAGTATTAACGATTTCTCATGCTCGCTCGTGACCGTCGAGCGGTGCTCGGCGATCGACGCGGCGCGGTCGGCGTCGGCGCGCGGCCAGCCGTTGGCGTCGGTGACCCACCCGATACGCGTCAGGTCCTCGCGCGGCATGGTGTCGAAGTTGGCCCGCACCCGCCGCAGCCACGCGCTGTCGCCGAGCGCCGTCGCGACTTCCCATCCGATCGCCGACCGATCCCGGTCCACCGCCGGATTGGCCGCGAAGTAGCGGGCGGCCGCATCGCGCAGCGCGGCCGTTTCGTGCCGGCCGGCGTACAGCTCTGTGAGGTGATGCAGCGGCGCGGCAAAGCTCGAGTCCTGCGACAGCGCGCGGCGAAAGGCCGTGCGCGCGCGGTCGCCGGGATCGGCGAGCCCCGACAGACCGCCGAAGTGATAGTAGCGGTCGCCGAGCTGATACCAGGCCTCCGTCCAATCGGGCCACTTCTCCACCACGTCTTCCCACCCCGTGAGATAGACGGGCGCCGGTTGCGGAGGGCCGAGCGCCGGATCGGGCCCGAAGAATGCGGCGACGAACGCGCGATCGCGCCGGCTCAACGCGTCACGATACTTGATCGCCGCGTCGCGGCCGATGCCGTAATGCTCGTTGATGCCCGTCCAACTGTTCGCCAGGGCGAGCCCCAAGCCCGCGGCGCCGAACGTCGAATCCGCCTCGAGCGCGCGCGCGTAGAGACTTTCGGCCGTGGCGTAGTGCGCCGCGCGATATGCGCGTTCGCCGGCGGCGTAGTCGCGCACGGCTTCGGCGGGGCGATTGGTGAGCGCCGCGCCGCGATCCGCGGGCGCTCCGCTGGCATGGCGCAGCGCCATCGCCGCGGTGGAAAGGAGCCCCACCCCGACGAGCGTCGCGACGGCAGCAATCGCGACCATCGACCGGCGCCGCGGCGGCCGGCCGATCTCCGGCAGAGTTGGTATGAGATCTCTCATCGGCGCCGAAACGGCGCCGGTGCTCGCGACGGGCGTGAACGCGCTCGGCAGCCGCCGAGCCAACGTCACGATACCGTGGTCGTCGCTGATCTCGAGATCGATGCGTTGCCGCTCGGCGAACGACTCGGCGAAGCGGATCGCTCCCTCCCGATCGCCCGACGCGGCCAGCGCCTGCATCAGGCGATGCGCGACGTCGGGCCGATACGGCTCGTGCACCGCGTGTGCGCGGCGCCAGCGTACGGCGGCTTCGTGGTCGCCTGCGCTTTCAGCCGCGGCGCCGAGGCGCTCGAGGACCCCGGCGTACAGACCGGCGAGCCGCACACGCTCCGCGTCGGCCCAGTGCTCGAGCTCCGCGGCGTCCTTTATATAGAAGCCGTCGAGGAACGGGCCGGTGTACAGCGCCGCGGCCGCACGATCGTCGCCCTTTGCCGATGCGGCCAGGAAGAGCGAGACGTCGCACTCCAGCACGGAGAGGTCGGCGCTGAGCTGGTCGCCCGTCGAACGGATCGCCGTGTCGCCCAGCTCTTTGCGCAGCTCGTGGACGTTGACCTTGAGCAGGTTGCGGGCGCCTTCGGCGCTGCGCTCGGGCCAGAGGAGGGCAATGAGCTTGTCGCGCGTCATCGGCTTTCCGCCGTTGACGACCAGCAGGGCGAGGAGGGCGAGGGGGTGGCGATGCGCCGCCCGGCCGCCGATGGGGACGCCATCGGCCTGGATGGCGGCGCCGCCGAAGAAGGAGATTGTGCGTTTTCCGGCGGGGGCTTGTCCCATCCGCAGACACTATCGGGGGATACATACTCGCCGCAAGGTAAACATTTGGCGCGTTTACCCCCGGTTAACCGGAGACTCACCGGCTGTTTACGGCTTCCGACTAGGCTGTCCCCACCACGATCGACACAACCAACACAACCAAACATCGGAGCCCGCAGGATGCGTTTTTCGAACACGGCGCGTGTCGGCGCAGCGATCGTCACGTACTGCACACTCGCCGTATTCGCGGCATGCGGTGGTGACGCGGGAACACCGTCGACCCCGACGATACCGACAACACCGTCGACACCCGCGACTCCGTCGACGCCGTCGACTCCAACTCCGCCGTCGACTCCCAGCACGCCGACGTCGGCGCCGTTGACGATGACGATCATCAGCGTGAAGTCGCAGTCGTTCCCGGCCGGCGAAAATCCGCCGGAAGCGATGGCGTTGAGGGTGACGGATGCTTCCGGTGCCCGGGTATCGGGGCAGCCTGTCACGTGGACCGTCACCTCCGGCGGCGGCAAGGTCGCGCTGTCGACCGCCATCACCGACAGCACGGGCGTGGCGTTGGCGCTCTGGGTGCTCGGCCCCACGAGCGCCACGCAAACGCTCACCGCGTCGAACCCGCGGGTCGCGACGCCGGCGGTGTTCACCGGCACCGTGCCGATCGGCACGATCACCTTCGCGGCGACCAGCACCAAGTACTACGTGGGCGACACGCTACCGGTCGCCGCAACGGTGAAGGACACCAAGGGCACGGTCCTCACCGGGCTACCTCCGATGTTCGTGCGCGACACCTCGATCGTGGCGCAGCTTTCAACTGGAGCGCTCGTCGGCCGCGGCGACGGCGTGACGTGGGCCGTCGCCACCGTGGGTCTGCTGAACACGCCGAAGGACTCGGTGCGCCTGGACGTCTATCGCACGCTGCACGGCACCGTCTGGACGTACGACGACGCGGCGCTGCCAACGCTCCGCGCGTACTCGACGAACGGCACGGTCACCGACAGCGCCGACGTCTCGGCCGCCGGCACGTATCGCATCAAGCTCACGAGCCACACCGTGGGCTGGGCGAGCGAGGTGCTGATCGACGCCGTGAACAAGAGCGGCCGCGCGTACTTTCCGGCGCTCATGCCGGTTGCCGCCGATTGCTCGGTTCGCGCCGGAGCGAATTGCGTCGGCTCGGACATCAATGCCGACATCACGTTCGTGCTCGTGCCGACGCAGTATCGGGTGAAGCGAGGTGTGTACGCCGGCAAGACGCTCACGGTGGAGCTCAACGACGCGATGGTGACGTCGCTGCACACCGGGCCCTCGTATCTCTCCACGTCGGGACAGTACCAGCAGCCGCTCACCGCAAACGGGAATGCGCCGCGCCTGCAGAACCTGTACGCTGCCTTGGAGCAAACGTGGTTCGCGGACAGCTTTCCGATCGGCGTCGCGTTCCATCGCGGCTGCTGTTCGTCGCACGCGATCTCGGCCGACGACTCGGTCCAAGTGATGCGGGCGCTGTCCACGATCCAGAACACGCTCGGCTACACGATCTGGAAACCGATCAACGATAGTCCCACGCTCACCGCCGACCGCGACAAGGCGACGAGCCGCGTGCTCATCTTCCAGTACGACACGAGCGTCGCCGGCGCCGTGACCGCACGCGGCGGAACCGGACCGCTCACCGACAAGGCCCGCGCGCCTGCGCCGCTGCTGTTGAACGACTTCGTGGTCACCGGCTGGCGCGGATCCGCGGTGGATCACGTCAGCGTCTTCAATCAGGTGTCGCAAGCGCAGGCCATCGTCTGGAATCCGACTGTGACGGGCCAGTTGCCGCAGGACATCATCATGCACGAAGCCATGCACACGCTCGGCGTGGGGCACGGATGCTCGTGGCCGTCGACGCAGAGCTATTGCGGGCTCGCGCCGCCGGACACCATGCCGTCGTTTCAGGATGCGGCCTACCTGCTGCTCGCCATGGACGTGAAACTCGCGACGTGGAAGCATCAGGCACTGCACAGCCTCACGGCCGCGCTCTTCGGCGAGCGCGCGATCATCCTGCACGTGGATCCGATCCCGGCGCCATGGACACTTCCCGATCCCGGCTCGATTCCGACCGCGAACGACGTCGCGAATCCGAAGCGGCCGCGCGGCGGAGCGCGATGGCCGTAGCGGCGGTTGGCCGTCTCCGTACCCGGCACTCCGCGATGAGACCACGCGGCGTGCCGGGCTTACCTTTCGGCATGACAACCCCGCACCTCGCCCCTCGCCAGCTCGGCGCGACCGGTCCCGCGATCGCGCCCTTCGTCCTCGGCTGCATGGGAATGTCCGGCATGTACGGACCCTCCGACGAACGGGAGAGCATCGCGACGATTCACGCCGCGCTCGACGCCGGCGTCACGCTGCTCGACACCGGCGATTTCTACGGCGCCGGCCACAACGAGCTGCTGATCAAGCGGGCGCTCGAGGGACGCCGCGACCAGGCGCTGCTGTCGGTCAAGTTCGGCGCGATGCGTTCGCCCGACGGCGCGTTCGTCGGCGTCGACACGCGTCCCGCGGCGATCAAGAATTTTCTCGCCTACTCGCTCGTCAGGCTCGGCGTCGATCACATCGATATCTACCGGCCGGCACGGCTCGACCCGAACGTGCCGATCGAAGAGACGATCGGTGCGATCGCCGACCTGGTGAAGGCGGGGTACGTGCGGCACATCGGGCTCTCGGAAGTCGGCCCCGACACGATCCGCCGGGCGCACGCCGTGCATCCGATCGTGGATCTCCAGATTGAGTATTCTCTCATCAGCCGACGCCCCGAAGCGGCCATTTTTCCCGTGCTGCGAGAGTTGGGCATCGGCTGCACGGTGTACGGCGTGCTGTCGCGCGGACTGCTCAGCGGCTCGAAGACGTCGTCAGCCGGCGACTTCCGAGCCCGCTTGCCCCGTTTCAGCGGCGAGGCGGGCGAGCAGAACCGGCGCATCGTCGCAGAGCTCCAGGAGATCGCTGCGGCGCTCGGCCACTCTGTTTCACAGCTCGCGATCGCCTGGGTGGCGAGCAAGGGCGACTTCATCTTCCCCGTGATCGGTGCGCGCACGCGCGCGCAGCTCGCCGAGGCGCTCGGCGCTCTGTCGGTGACGCTCACCGCGAAGCAGCAAGCGACCCTCGAGCGAATTGCGGCGAACGTCGCCGGCACTCGCTACGATGCGCACCAGATGCAGATGCTCGACAGCGAGCGGTAGACGCCGCTGGATCGATGGCGCCGAGAGGTATATCCTGTGTCCATGCCCGATCTCGAGCGCCGATGGCGCGCGGAAGATCTCCGCGGCCTTCCGACAGACGGCAATCGATACGAAGTCGTCGACGGCGAGTTGCTGGTGACTCCCGCACCAAGCTGGCGACATCAGGAAGCCGTCGGCTCCATGTACGCGTTGCTGCGGGAGTATCTCGCGCGGCAGCGGATCGGGACCGCGCTCGTTGCGCCGGCGGACGTCGTCTTTTCGCCCGCGCGCGCCGTTCAGCCCGACGTATTCGTGGTGCCCCTCAATGACGGACGCCGCGCTGAGTGCTTCGCGGACGTCGGGCGCTTGCTCGTCGCGATCGAGGTGCTGTCTGCGACGTCGGCGCGGGCCGACCGGGTCGCCAAACGGATGATGTACCGTGACGTGGGAGTTGGCGAATATTGGATCGTCGATCTCGACGCGCGAACGGTGGAGCGGTCGACGCCGCACGAAGCGCGCCCGGAGATTCTCGTCGAGCAACTGGGATGGTCGCCCGAGGGCGCCGACGATCCCTTTCGTGTCGATTTGACGGCGTATTTTGCCGCAATCCTCGATAGCTGAGAGAGGATAAGTCTCACGCGAGCCTGGTGGCGCCTCACTCCGGCAGCGTCTGGCCTTTGGTCTCCACCGCGAACGGCACGATCAGAATGCCGATGCCGAACGCCACGGCGGTCAGCGCGATCGGCTTGCCGAGCGTGCCCATGCCGAGCACCAGGTGCGCAATGAGGAAGTTCGCGCCCGCGCCGATGAAGCGCCCCGCCGACGTCGCGAAGGCAAAGGCCGTCGCGCGAACGCGCGTGTCGTACTGCTCCGGTAACCACAGACTGAACGCCGCGAAGCTGCCGCCGGAGAAGCCCATGAAGAAGAGAACCGTGATGAACGGCACCAGCCCGTTGGGCAGGTAGAACGCCCAGCCGAACGCCAGCGGAATGGTGATCATCATACCGGCGAAATAGAGCGCCACGGTCGTCTTCCGCCCGATGCGCTCGGCGATCGGCGGGAGGCAGATGCACCCCAGGATCGTGCCGATGGACAGGATGCCGGTTCCGACCGACACCATCTTCGCCGCCTCGGCGGCCGACATGCCGGCGCGCTTGGCCAATGTCGTGATCGCGGCCGGCTCATAGACGGCGCCGCCCCACAGGCCGATGATCGCGACCGTCAGCAGCGCCGCGTTGACCAGCGTCCGCCGTCTATAGCGTTTGCTAAAGATTTCGGCGAGCGGATGCGTGCGCTTCGCTTCGGCCTCGTGGGCCTTCCACTTCGCCGGCTCTTTCACGCGGAGGAGCGTGACCACCGACACGACCACCGGGACGAAGCCGCAGAGAAACATCGCCCGCCACCCGTATCGCACGCCGACGGTGTAGTTCAGCGCCGCGGCGATGAAGAAGCCGAAGTAGTAGCCGGTTTGGAGATACCCCGCGCCCATCTTGCGGCGGTCCTCGGGCCACGCTTCGGCGACGTACGTTCCGGCCATGGCCCACTCGCCGCCCACGCCGACGCCGGCGAGAAAGCGAAAGATGCCGAGCTGCCAGACGTCGGTGGAAAACGCCGCGGCGCCGGTGAACACCGCGTAGACGAGAATCGTCGCGGCCAGGGCGCGTGTGCGGCCGAAGCGGTCGGCGATCGGCCCCCAGATGAACGAGCATCCCCACCCGGCGAGGAATACCGCGAAGAGGATCGATCCGACGTACGCCACGTGCGCCGGCGTTGCGTCCATCCCCGACCGCGGGAGCAGCTCGGTGAGCGCGGGCGCGAGCACCAGCGCGTAAATCACCGAGTCCATGCCGTCGAGCAGCCACCCGGCCCACGCCGCCCAGAACCCGACGATCTGCTGACGATTGAGCTTGGTCATGTGTGTGGGTTCACGTCGTCGGCAGGAGATGCTTCTGCACTTTCCCGAGCGCCGTGCGCGGGAGCACGTCGATTCGTCGAAACGCCCGCGGCACCTTGAACGAGGCGAGCTGCGAGCGACACAGTGCCTCGAGCTCCGCAACGTCGAGCGACTCTTCCGCGACGATGTACGCCACGGGCACCTCGCCCCGAATGTCGTCGGGCATGCCGGTGACGGCAGCTTCATGCACGCGCGAGTCCTCGAGCAGCAGCTCCTCGATCTCGCGCGGGTAGATGTTGAAGCCGCCGGAGATGATCAGATCGCCGCGCCGTCCGCGAAGCGTGTAATAGCCATCGTCGGAGCGGACGGCCACGTCGCCCGTTCGAAACCAACCGTCGTGGTCCGCCGCCGCGGTGGCGTCGGCGCGGCGCCAGTATTCTTTATAGAGGTGCGGCGACCGGATCTCGATTTCGCCCACGTCGCCGTCGCCCACCACGCTGCCGTCGTCGCCAACGAGTCGCGCCGACACCCCGGGCAGCGGCGGACCCACCGTTCCCGCGCGTCGCTCGCCGTCGTACGGGTTGCTCATGATCATGAGCGCCTCACTCATGCCGTAGCGCTCGAGAATGGTGTGTCCGAACTTGTCGATGAACGCCGCATGGACGTGCGCGGGCAGCGGCGCCGAGCCGGAGACGAAGAGGCGCGCGGCGCGGCCGATCTCGGCCGCATGCTCGTCGGGAATCACCGCCGGGTCGAGCAGACGCACGTAGACCGTGGGCACGCCGAAGAAGAGAGACGGCCGGAAATCCAGAAACGTCCGCAGCGCCGAGCGTTGGTCGAAGCGCTCTTCGAGGCGCATGAGGCAGCCGCTGAGCAGCCAGCAGTGGATTCCATTCGCCAATCCGTGCACGTGAAAGAGCGGCAGCACGGCCAGGTACCGATCGGCCTCGGTGATGCGCCACGCCTCCGTCAGCGTGCGTGCGTTTGCCGCCAGATTGTCGTGCGTGAGGACCGCGCCCTTGGCGACACCCGTCGTTCCCGAGGTGTAGACGATGAGCGCGGGATCTGTCCCGGTGAGCGTCGTCGCGGGCGGCGCCGCGCTGCGCGAGGCCGCCGCGGCGCTCAGCTCCTCGACCAGCCACACCGGCGTATCCGGCGGATAGACCGCGTCGGCCCCGCGGCTCGAGACCACCGCGCGTGGCTCGGCGTCGGCGACGATGTGGCGCAATTCGCGCTCGCGGTACAGCACGTTCGCGGGAACGAAGATCACGCCGAGCCGCGTGCAGGCGAGAAAGAGATCGAGAAACTCGACGCGGTTCGGCAAGTGAACGCAGAGCCGGTCGCCGCGC
This sequence comes from Gemmatimonadota bacterium, assembly GCA_028287235.1. Taxonomy (GTDB): domain Bacteria; phylum Gemmatimonadota; class Gemmatimonadetes; order Gemmatimonadales; family Gemmatimonadaceae; genus JAQBQB01. The sequence goes on from JAQBQB010000014.1 coordinate 132,839, forward strand.
GCGAGTCCGCGCGCCGCCAACTCGGCCGCGAGGCGATTCGCCCGCGCGTCGATCTCGCCGAACGTAAGGGTGGTCGTGTTGCCGTCGGCGCCGGTGAGCTCGAGGCCAGCGCGATTCGCGCGGCCGATCAGCGACGGCTTGAAGAGGTCGGTAAGGGTCATTGAAGCGCCATAGGGTATCGCGCCGAGGGGATGAAGGCAAGCAACGACGCGCATCGGGGTAGGCGCTTCATTTTGACGAACTGAGACCCGCCGGCGCCTCAATCCTTGTAGGGATCGAACTCGTTCTCTCCCGCCATCACGACGACGATCGGCGTGAGCCGATGCACGATCTCGATCGTCGCGCCCTGTGCCTCGAGGACCTCAGGCAGCCGGCGATAGGCCTGCGGCGCTTCATCGAGTCCGCCGCCGCGGAGGATGACCCGTTTCTCGCCGATCCACTCGCGCAGCATCTCCCACGATATCGCGCCCGGCGATTTCACTTCGCCGGTGCGGCGGTTGATCTTGCCGCGCGCCGCCGTGCGGGACATGACCCGTCCCGCGCCGTGCACCGTGGAGTAGAGCGCGGCGCGCTGTTCGTCGCTGTCGTTCGCGGCGCCGCGCAGGATCACCGAGTCGTCGCCCATCGAGCCGCCGACGAAGCTCAGTTGTCCGGGGAAGGCCGGTGTCGCTCCCTTCCGCACGACGACGAGCGTGCGGCCCTCGTGCGTCTCCTTCCACGCGAAGTTGTGGTGGTTGTGCACGAGCTCCAGCTCGCGCGCGCCGAGGATCGACACCACCTTGCGCGCCACCCATTCGCGTCCCGCGTACGCGTACTGTCCCGCCAGCCCCATGAGGTGCCAGTAATCATGTCCCATCGGCGCGTCGAGGTCGACGAGCACTTCGCGCTCGGGAACGCGCTCGCCCCACTGCCGTCCCTGCCCGAGCGCGAGAAAGCCCGATGCCACCGAATGGCCGAAGCCGCGCGAGCCAAAGTGCACACCCGCCCAGATTGCGCCGGTCTCGTCGGCGAACACGTCCACATAGTGGTTGCCGCTCCCCACCGTGCCGAGCTGCGCGCGCGCTTTCTTCTTCAGCGCGTTCCGCTCCTTGGTCGGCACCGCGGCCCACGCGGGATCCTCGAAGAGCGGATGATCCGTCGGCGCATCGTCGGCGCGGTTCGACCGGCCGATGCCGAACGACACGCTGTTCTGAATCTCGTCGGCGATCGCGCTCCAGGAGGCCGGATCGAAATCGGTGATCGACTTGTCGGTGCGAATCGCGGCGTTGCCGCAGGCGATGTCGAAACCGACTCCGACCACGCTCGCCTTGTTGTCGTATGCCGCGACGCCGCCGATCGGCATGACGTATCCCACGTGCCCATCGGCCATCAACGCGACCCGCTCGGCGCGCGACGCGACGTCGCGCAACTGTTCGAGGGTAGCCGGATCGTGGCGGCCGAACACGGCGCCAATCCGCCCGCTCGCGTCCGCCGCCGGTTGCGATTGCTTGGTCAGGTGATGTCCTCGCGATAGGGAGTTGAATCGGACGTGCCTAGGGGCGGAATTCGCACGGACCGTGCGCACCAGGTACCGTCACGGGCTATATCGCTTACGTTGTTATCGACCTCAGCCTTCCGGACATGCATCCAATCACTCGCATCGCGGCCGTCTGCATCGGGGCCGCGCTGTCTCGCTCGGCTCTGTGTGCCCAAGCGACGCCGGCGGCGGCTCGAACGCCGCGCGCCGGGCTCGACGTCCCATCGTGGGCGTTTCCGCTCCCCGCGCCGGCGCCGGCCGCGGCTCTGGACAGCGTCACGTTGCTGCACGTTCCACGCAGCAGTCAGGCGTTCACCGCGGTGCAAGTCCGGAATCAGTTCGCCATTCCCGATTGGCATCCCGACACGCACCCGGCCATGCCGCCGATCGTCGCACACGGTCGCAAGCCCACCGTGATCGCCTGCGGATTCTGTCATCTGCCGAACGGCGTCGGACGCCCGGAGAACGCCACGCTCGCCGGATTGCCCGCCGCGTACATCGTCCAGCAGGTGGCCGACATCAAGTCGCGCGCACGCCAGAGCGCGTGGGAGGGCCCGTTCCGTCCGATGGAGTTGATGCGCGCCATCGCCGATAGCTCGACTGATGCCGACATCGCGGCGGCCGCGCGCTACTTCTCGAGGATTCGCCCGCACCAACGCGCGCGCGTCGTCGAAGCGCGCGACATTCCGCGGCCGATCCCCGCGCTGGGGCTGTACTTTCCGGCGGAGAGCGGAAGCGTCGAGCCGCTCGGCCAGCGGCTCATCGAGATGCCGGTCGAGCCGGAGCGGCACGAGATGCGAGATGCGGAGGTCGAGTACGTCGCGTACGTCCCGCCGGGCAGCATCGCGCGCGGCCGCGCGCTCGCGATCACTGTCACGCGAACCGCTCCGAAGCCGTGCGCCAGTTGTCATGGTCCACAGCTGCGCGGCGTCGGACTCGTTCCGCCAATCGCGGGCCGCTCGCCGTCGTACATCCTGCGGCAGTTGCTCGCATTCAAGACCGGACGGCGCGCCGCACCGGCCAGCGCGCCGATGCGCGACGTCGCTGCTACGCTCAGCCTCGACGACATGATCGCGGCAGCGGCGTATGCTGGTTCGCGAAAGCCGTGACGCGCCGCGCTCGTTAGTGTTAGACGAACATCCACTCGTAACCCACCGCGCATGCCGTTCACGACACTGATCTCGGCCACGGAGCTCGCCGCGGAGCTGGCGGGCGGAGCGTGCGTCGTCGTCGACTGCCGCTTCGATCTTGCCAACGTCGATTGGGGCCGCGGCGAATACGCAGCTGCCCACATTCCGGGCGCCGTGTACGCGCATCTCGACAGTGACCTCTCGGGGCCGAAGACGGGAACGAATGGCCGGCATCCGCTGCCGGCGCCCGATGCGCTACGGCGCACGCTGTCGAGACTCGGCATCGGCGACGAAACGCAGGTCGTGGCATACGATGAGGGATCTGGCATGTACGCCAGCCGCCTCTGGTGGCTGCTGCGATGGACGGGCCACGAGTCCGTTGCGGTGCTCGACGGCGGGTTCGCGAAGTGGACCGCCGAAGGCCGGCCGACGACGCGGGGCGACGAGCAGAATGCGCCGCGCGAATTCACGGGTTCGCCGCGCGCCGAGCTCACGGTCGACGTCGACACCGTCGCCGCGCTCGCCACGAACCGCGACTGGCGCGTGGTCGACGCCCGCGCACCCGAGCGATATCGCGGCGAGGTCGAGCCGCTGGACCGAATTGCGGGACACATTCCCGGCGCCGTCAATCACTTCTATAAGAGAAATCTCACAGAGAGTGGCGTGTTCCGTTCGCCTGGCGAGCTCCGACAGATGCTCGGGGCCGCCACGGAAAACGTGCCGCCGGATCACGTCGTGTGTTATTGTGGTTCCGGCGTGACGGCATGCCATAATCTGCTCGCACTCGAACATGCGGGGTTCCATGGCGCAAAGTTGTATCCAGGCTCGTGGAGCGAGTGGTCGTCCGACGCGGCGCGCGCGGTGGAACGCGGCTAGTCGGGCGAGTGCGGTGCGCCTGCTCGGCTTGCTCGCGCTACTCGCCGCGTCGACGATCCGCGCGCCTCTGGGCGCGCAGCAGTCGTCCACCGATTGGGCCAACCTCGCGCGCTATCGCAAGGCGAACGCCGAGCTGCCGCCGCCAGCCTCGGGCGAGCGACGCGTGGTCTTCATGGGCAACTCCATCACCGATTCGTGGGCCCGCTGGTTTCCCGACATGTTTCCCGGCAAGCCGTACGTCGGACGCGGGATCAGCGGACAGACGACGCCGCAGATGCTCGTGCGCTTTCGCCAGGATGTGATCGCACTCGCGCCCGCGGTGGTGTTGATCCTCGCCGGCACCAACGACATCGCCGGCAACACCGGCCCGTCGACGCTCGAGATGATCGAGGACAACCTCGCGTCGATGACCGAGCTCGCGAAGGCCAACGGCATCCGTGTCGTGCTCGCGTCGGTGCTGCCGGTGTACGACTATCCGTGGCGTCCCGGCCTCGAGCCGGCGCCGAAAATCATGGCGCTCAACACGTGGATCAAGGCGTACGCGGCGCGCACCGGTGCGGTGTACCTCGATTTCCATTCCGCCATGGCCGATACGCGGCAAGGGCTGCGTAGCGACCTGACGACCGACGGCGTGCATCCGACGGAGGCGGGCTACCGCGTCATGGCGCCGCTCGCCGAGAAGGCCGTCGCCGAGGCGCTGCGTCTTCCGTAACGCGCGCGCGACCCGTATTGTCGTGGCCAACGTCCTCGGAGGCAACGAATGCAGTCGCCGGTCTACGATGCGATCGTGGTTGGCTCGGGAATCTCCGGCGGGTGGGCGGCCAAGGAGCTGACCGAGAAAGGACTTCACGTTCTGCTGCTCGAGCGCGGGCGCAACGTGGAGCACATCAAGGACTACGTCAACGCGACGAAGGCGCCTTGGGAATATCTCCATCGCGGTGGCCGCACCAAGGCGATGGAAAAGGAGTACCAGGTGCTCAAGCGCGATTACCCGCTCAATGAGAAAAACCTCTCGTTCTGGGTGAAAGACAGCGAGTCGCCCTACACCGAGGTCAAGCGATTCGACTGGTATCGCGGCTACCAAGTGGGCGGCCGTTCGCTGATGTGGGGACGCCAGAGCTATCGCTGGAGCGACTTCGACTTCAACGCGAATGTGAAAGACGGCATCGCGATCGATTGGCCGATTCGCTACGCCGAGCTCGCGCCCTGGTACGATCACGTCGAGCGGCACGCCGGCATCGCCGGCTCGCGCGACGGGCTGCCACAACTCCCCGACGGGCAGTTTCAGCCGGCGATGCCGCTCAACTGCGCCGAAGAGATGATCGCGGGCCGTCTCGCGAAAGCGTACGGCGGCAAGCGCCACATCATTCCCGGCCGCACGGCGAACGCGACGAAGGCGCTCGAGGGACGCAATGCTTGTCAATATCGGAACGCCTGCTGGCTCGGCTGTCCGTACGGGGCGTACTTCAGCACGCAGTCCTCCACGCTGCCGGCGGCGGCAAAGACGGGGCGGCTCACGCTCAAGCCGTGGTCGATCGTGACTGAAGTGATCTACGATCGCGACCACAAACGCGCATCGGGCGTTCGCGTGCTCGACGCGCTCACCGAGCAGACCACCGACTACTCGGCCAAGGTCGTCTTTCTCTGCGCGTCCACGCTGAACACGGCGTGGCTCCTCATGCGGTCGGCGACCGATGTGTGGCCCGAAGGACTTGGCAGCAGTTCCGGCGAGCTCGGACACAATCTCATGGATCATCACTTCCGTTGCGGCGCCGACGGCGTGATCGAGGGAATGGACGACAAGTACTACTACGGCCGGCGTCCCACGGGCTTCTACATTCCGCGCTACCGCAACCTGTTCGGCGACAAGCGCGACTATTTGCGCGGCTTCGGTTATCAGGGCAGCGCGGGCCGCGACGGGTGGTCGCGTGCGGTGAAGGAGCTGGGTGTCGGCGCGGCGTTCAAGGACGACATGGCTACGCCGGGCGGATGGACCGTCGGCGCCACCGCGTTCGGCGAGATGCTGCCCAACCACGCCAACCGCGCGTCGCTGGATACGGTCAAGAAGGACAAGTGGGGGCTTCCCGTGCTCAAGATCGATTGCGCCACGGGCGAGAACGAACGCCGCATGCGAAAGGACATGACCGCCGACATGGCCGAGATGCTCGAGCAGACCGGCGTGAAGCAGGTGAAGACGTACGACAACGAGTATTTCCCGGGCATGGGCATCCACGAGATGGGAACGGCGCGCATGGGCCGCGACCCGAAGACCTCGGTGGTCAACTCGCACAACCAGGTGTGGGACGCGCCGAACGTGTTCGTCACCGACGGCGCGTGCATGGCGTCGGCGGCGTGCCAGAATCCGTCGCTCACGTACATGGCGCTCACGGCGCGCGCCGCGGACTTCGCGGTGAACGAGCTCAATCGGCGCAACCTGTAACCCTTCGTAACCAGCGAGGAGATCGCCATGTCGATCGACCAGGATCTACTCACACGCCGCGAGGCGATTCGCCGCGTGAGCGCGGCGCTCGGTGGCGTCGCGTTCGTCGGCGGCAGCGGGCTGCTCGCGGCGTGTGAGCGCGCGCGCGCCATCTCCGATACGTCGCCCGGCGCGTTCACGGCCGGCGACGTCGCCTTCCTCGACGAGATCGCCGACACGATTCTTCCCACCACCAAGACGCCCGGCGCGAAGGCGGCCAAGACCGGCGCCTTCATGGCGCTCATGGTCACCGACAGCTACAGCCCGGCGGAGCAGCGTGTCTTTCGCGACGGGATGAAGAAAGTCGACGCCGCGAGCAAGAAGGCGAACAAGGTGGCCTTCATGTCGGCGACGCCGCAACAGCGGCTCGCGGTGCTCACCGTGCTCGATCGCGAGCAGAAGGCGGCGATGGATGCGCGTGAAGCGGCGGATCGAAAAAAGAAGGGCCTCGCTCCGGTGCGCGTCGACGCAGTCGCGGCCAAGGCCGGCGCGGCAAAGGCGGACGCGTTTCTGCCGGACGAGCGCAAGGAGAATGCACCTGGCGCCGCCGACGTGAGCGCCGCGCCGGCCATCTCGGCCGACGAGCCGCCGCACTACTTCCGCATGATGAAGGAGCTCGCGCTGCTCGGCTACTTCACCTCCCAGATTGGGTGCACGCAGGCGATGCGGTACGTCGAATCGCCGGGACGCTTCGACCCATGCACGACGTACAAGCCCGGCGAGCCGGCCTGGGCGCCGCACGCATGAGGAAATTCTCATGAGAGCCGGGCTGGTCGTCGCGGTTGCGCTGCTCGCGGCCTGCCAGCCCGCTTCGCCGCCCGTCGCGGGCGGCTCGGTGGCGAGCACCGTGGTGCACCCGGCATGGTCCCGCAACGCCGTGATCTACGAAGTGAACGTGCGGCAGTACACGCCCGAGGGTACGCTCGCGGCGTTCCAGCGGCATCTACCGCGCCTCGACAGTCTCGGCGTCGACATCCTGTGGGTCATGCCGGTTCAGCCGATCGGCAAGAAGAATCGCAAGGGACTGCTCGGCAGCCCGTACTCCATCTCCGACTATACGGCGATCAACCCGGAGCTCGGCACCGAGGCCGACTTCAAGGCGCTCGTCGACGCCGCGCACGCCCGGGGCATGAAGGTCATCCTCGATTGGGTGGCGAATCACACGGCCTTCGACCATCCGTGGATCTCGCAGCACAAGGACTATTACGTCACGAAGAGCGACGGCACGATCATCAACGCGCGCGACGGTGAAGGGCACGACACCGACTGGACCGACGTGGCGGAGCTCAACTACGACAACGCCGGCCTGCGCCGCGCGATGATCACCGACATGCGCTGGTGGATGGACAACATGGGCATCGACGGCTTCCGCTGCGACGTGGCCGGCGGCGTGCCGACCGACTTCTGGCTCGACGCGCGCCGTACCCTCGAGGCATCACATCCCGGCCTCTTCATGCTCGCCGAAGCCGACGACCCGCGCATCCACGCGGCGTTCGACATGACGTACGGGTGGGAGTTCCATCACCTGCTCAACGACATCGCGCAGCGGAAGAAGGGCACGTCCGCGCTCGGCCCGTACTTCGCGAAGGAGGACAGCCTGTTCGGCCGCGACGCGTATCGCATGTACTTCACGAGCGATCACGACGAGAACAGCTGGAACGGCTCGGAGTTCGAGCGCATGGGCGCGAACCACATTCCGGCGTTCGTCCTCAGCGCCACGGCGGAGAACTCGATGCCGTTGCTCTACACGGGTCAGGAAGTGAGCATGCAGAAGCGCCTGCGCTTCTTCGAGAAGGACACCGTGGATTGGACCGGTCCGTCGCTGGCGAGCTTCTACACGGCGATGTTCGCCCTCAAGCACAAAGAACCCGCGCTGGCGAACGGCCCGTGGGGCGGCACGCAGACGCCGCTCACGACGACCGCCGGCGATCGCGTGTACGCGTTCACGAGAACGCGGGGGTCGAACACGGTGCTGACCGTCGTGAACTTCGGTGATACGACGGTGAAGGCCAACTACCAGGGGCTCGAGCAGGCCGGAGGCTACACCGACTGGATGACGAAGCGTAGAGTCATGCTGGGCGCGCAGGGAAGCGTGGACATTCCGGCGCATGGGTTCCGGGTGCTCGTGCGCTGACCGGGTGTCACCGCTTCAGTCGCGAGCGCTCGAACTGTACGACGAGATTCGTCGTGCTCCACAGCTGATCGTCGGAGCCTGAGCCATACCGCACCGGAACCATTCGGCCGTTCTGCAGCTCGTAGCTCCATAGCTCGCTATGAAACCCCGACGCCTGGACTGCCGCGAGCACTCGGTCCAAGGCGGCGCGAAGCTCGCGGACGTACGCATCGTCTCGCGCTCCCGCATCGGCGATGCGCCGCATGGTGCCGAGCAGAAAGAGGTTGTTCTCTCGCCCCCACACCACCCGCGGTCCGTGATAGCGGTCGCGCTCGAAATCCTGCCAGATGCGCGGCGACGCATACGCGTCGTTCGCCACTACCGGACCCACATTCTCGACGAGCAAGCCGACCGGGTACGGGCGCGCGAAGAACCGCACGTCGCGCAGCACGCTCGCCTGCGCGGCCTCGTCGGACGCGGCGCTCGTGCCTTCGGCGTCGCCGAGAAAGAGGCGCGTGGCTGGATCGCTGTTCGCCACGGAGATCGGGCGCCCGCCCGCGTCGAGCGACAGCGCGAGGAACGCGAGCGAGTCGGCGTCGGCGTTCGTGCGACGCACCACGCCGCTCCAGTACCGCTGTTCGTCCGCGGGCATGGCGGCCAGGCGCGCCTTCACACGCTCGCGCACCTCGGCGGGCGAGAGCTGCACGACGAAGTGGCGCGATGCTCCGCGCCACGTTTCGACCGCCCGGCTGAGCAGACCGGGATCGCGCGCGTAGCGGCCGAGCGGTGTCGTGGGCGAGACGGAATCGGCCGAGAGCTTCAGTGTGCGCAGCACGTCGAGAATGCGGCCGACCGACTCGAGCGCATGGGGCGCCCAGATGGCGTTCACGTCCATGGCGAACCTGCCGCCCGCGTAGCCCACGTTGCTGTCGCGCCAGCTCTGCGATTGCCAGCGGCCCGAGTCGCGCGGCGCGAAGGAGATGAGATTCGTCGCCACGGGGTTGGCCGCGTAGGGCGCCGTCACGCGCGCGACCAGCGCGAGCTCGCGCAACAGACGGGCGACCCGCGTCTCGCCGCCGTCGGACGCATCGAGCAGAAAGGCGCGTTTGCGCGCCGCGGAAATGGTCGTATCGGCGAGCCACCGCGCGGCGACGATGGGAAATTGAAACTCCGCGTCGATCATGTGATAGTTCTCGCGCACGCGGCGCAGGTCGCGCAGCACCGCGCGCGCCCGCGCGACCATGCTGTCGGCCGCGGTTCGATCGCCCGCGCGCGCGACACGCGACGACTGGTCGATCAGCGACGCGTATTCGCCGGCGGCTTCGCGCACGGCCTGTCCGCCGAGCGCTTCTTCGTGGCTCACCTGTCCCTCGGGCGACAGCTTGCGCAGCACACTGGCGATGACGAACTCGGACATCTCGTCGCGCCAGATGGGACGCATCATGAGTGCGGTCATCAGCATGTCGCGTCCGAAGTACGTCGCGTACGTCGGCAGGCCCGCCATGAGCTTTTCGTGCGACACGAGCAGCTCCAGCCCGCGCGCTTGCCGCTCGAGGCGCCGGCCGGCGAGCGTCGCGGTGCCTTGCGCCGACAGAAACGCGAGAAAGGGCGCATTGAAGATCTCGGCGCGCGTGAGCGGTGTGAGCGCCCGGCCGCTCGTGGTTACGCGAACGGCGAACGGGATGCGGCTGCCCGAGCGCGCGCGCAGCGAGACCGAGTCGCCGTCGATCGCCGCGACCACGAGGCGCGGATCGGTCCGGAGCTCGAGAACGAGCGTATCCAGGCCGTCGAGCGCGGGCTGCGTCACACGCGTGATCGAGACGCCGCCATCCGTGTGCGACGCGAGCGTCGGCCGCATCCGCGCGCGCAGCTGTTGCTCGTTCGACGCATGCAACAGCGCGAGGTGGCTCTGTCGCTCCACCGGAGGGAGCGAGGCGAGCGCGGCGAGCAGCCGCTCGAGCTCCTCCACCCGGAAGGGCGCGTTTGCGAAGGGCGTCAGCTGCCGCTTGGCGTATTGCAAGTCGCGCTCGACGCGCATGGAGCCCAGGAGGAACCAGCCGACGTCGATGCGCGGCTCGTTGGCGACGAGCGCATGCTCGAGCGTGCGCGCGCGGCCCGATCGGGAGACGAGGGCACCGTCGCCGCTCCACTCGAGCAACGCCGGCCGTCCACCGGCGCCGCGCGCCGTAAAGCCGATGCTTTCGTCTTCGGCGTCGGCCCAGAGGTGCACCACACGGTCGGCGCGCGCGTCGAGATAGATCTGTACGGTGTTGCCGGCGGCGTCGCGAAAGAGGCGCGTGCGGTACCCCTGGTACGCGGCACTGTCGTCGAGCCCGCGCTCGGGAAACGCGAGAACGGGCAGCGTCTTCGTCGCCGGCGCCGTCACCGGCGCGGCGAGCTGGGCGAGCAGCACGAAGGCGAACAGGCTCATGACGTCCTCGGGTGAGTGGCGGTCAGCGTTTCGCGCGCCGCTTCGCCGGCGGCGGCGGCGGCGCGGC
>JAQBQB010000006.1 GCA_028287235.1 Gemmatimonadota bacterium
TCCACCCGGATCCCAACGGAACGCGATCTCCGTGGCCAGGTTGCTCGCCCGGAACAACCGCAGCGAGTTGATCGTGCAGAACCGCGCCGGTCGCATTCGCTCGAAGGACAGTCACGGCTCCGACCCGTTCCCGCCGAAGGGCTGAGGCGCGCGCATGCGTAGCGCGCTGCTTCCCATCGCGGCCTGGGTCGGCGTCCTTCAAACGGTCGGGCCCACAGAACACGCCGCACGTCTCGTCGGTATCGCCAGCGTGCTCGGCACGCTGACGGTGCTCGTCTACCGATTGGGTGTGTGGCGGCAGGAGATGGAACACACCAAGCACGACGTCGGTGGTGAGCTCAAGTCGTACCGGGAGTCCACCACGGCAAGCTTCGACCGCCTCGAGCGTCGTCTCGAAGCGATCGATCACCAGCTCGCGCTGTCCGCCGACCAAGGATCCCGCATCGCGCGCCGCCAGTCTCGCACTGAGCGCCGCCTCGATCGCCTTGAATCCGCTGAGCAGGACGGGCTGCTATGAAGGCGCGACACCTCGCACTCGCGGCCGTGACGCCGCTCCTCGAGAAGAACGTCATCAAAACGCTCGCACTGGATCTGCCAGTGGTCTTCTCGATGAGCCGCGTCATCGTGCTCGCGTTTGCCGTTGCCCTGTTGAGACAAATCTGGCGCGCCGGCGTTGCCGGCTGGCCAGACGCCACGCTCGCCATCGCCATCGTCCTCGCTCTCCCACTCCTCGGCGCGCTCGAGCGCGTACATCCGGAGGACGTCGTGGAGCTCGCGAAGACGCTCATCAATCGGTTCGGCGTCGGTGGAGTTCGACGAATGGGTAGTGTGTACTCGAACGAGCCGTCCAAGTACGACGATCACCGGAACGACACCGGCATAGACGCATGATGTCAATTCCGGGGCTCGTTGTGGACGAGCGCCGGCATTCACACGTGTTGCAGGGACCACTCGCGGCTCCTCGCGGCGGCATCATGCTGCACTACGACGACTCGTCTCGCGACGACTGGGCCGTCGAGTGGTTCTCTGACCCACGCTGCACGAACGGCTACACCTGGTTGGTGCTCGACGACGGACGCGTCGTCGAGCTAGCCGACCCGGCGCACCGGACACCGCACGCCGGCGCGTGCAAGACGCCGATGGCGAACTCCGTGTTCTATGGAATCGCCGCGGCCACCAACGGGCTCGTGCCCGCGACGGACCGACAGCTTGCCTCGATCGCCGCGATCTGCGTCGCACTCATGCGACATCACCGTTGGACGCTCCCGTCCGTACCGCACGGGATAGCAGGTCACGACGAGCAAGCCATCTGGACTCCCGCGTACACCTCGCAGCGCGCGCTGTGGGGAACGACGGGACGGAAAGTCGATCCAACGGGGCAACGTCCCGACCACAAGAAGATCATCGACCTGAACGACGTCCGTCGGAGCATCGCGGCGTTGGTCTGATCACACACTACAACTGGAGCACGCATGATCCGTATGACGGCACTCAAGGCCCTCATGCTGTTGTGTCTCGCGCTCGGTATGACCGTATCCATCGAGCAACGGCGCATCGACGAGGACCACGTACGAGCCGCGCACGCCGCGCTCGCTTTCACCAATCTGGCGGCGGAGCGCGACAGCACTCGAAACGTCGCAATCACCAACTCGCGATTGGCAGCGCTCATCGGCGATTCGCTACGCGTCGTCGAGAAGCACGCCATTCAAGTCACGCAACAGCAGGACGCGCTCGATCGAGCGCTGACCGGCGAGCGGCGCGCGCGGTACGCGCTCGACGCGACCGTCGATTCCCTGCACCGCGCGATCACGGTACCGGCGTCCGTGCGCAGCGATGACGGCGTTCGTCTCGCGACCTTCGATTTGTGTCAGGAGCCATACACGATCGAAGCGGCGGTCACTCTCCCTCCGCCGCCCGATTCGGCACGCATTACCCTCCGGATCGCGATCGACCCCATTCCGATCGAAGCGCGTCTCAGCTGCGCGTCACCGAACGCCGATGGCATTCGCACCGCTTCCGTGACGGCATCGTCGCCGTCCTGGGCCGCGGTTCGATTCGGGCACGTCGAGCAATCGCCCGAGGTGTGCGCGTCTCCGGCGTTGACACGCGAACGACCGGCGCGGCGGTCGTTCCGATTCGCACCGCTCGTGTTGGGCGCCGGCTTCCACCTGGCGACGAACGGTTCGCCCGCGTTCGGGCTGTTCATCGGAAGCGGCGTTCGGCTCGGGAACTGACTCTCCTGCAAGCGTCGAGACACACTCACCAATACGACGAGGTATTCAGTGGGCATATCAACAGCAGTGTATACGGGCACGATCATCTGGACCGTGCTGGCACTAACCGGGGTCGTCATCTGGAATTGACGGTTCCCGGTTGAAGTGAGGAGCCTGGCGATGCTACGCGTCGCCAGGCTGTTCTTGTTTTGACTTCTAACCATCTCCTGCGCCGAGTTCAGGTACGACTACGATGCGCTCGCGTCACGTGGCCGATCAGTTTGTGTTCGCTTTCCTTTCCACCACATCGACGACGAAGCAGCCCCAATCGTCGCCCGCAGTCGCGACCACGAGCCATTGTCCGGATTTCGGAAACGAGACGAGGCTCGGATAGCCATACATACGTCCCGACGGCCCGGGGCCATGCGCCAATCCTGCAACTGTGAGACGCAGCGAGTCCGCAGGGTGATCGATTCGAGCAGCCCGCAGGACGAGTGGGAGGCGGCCAGAACTCGGCGCGTGCAGAGGAATCCATAAGAGCTTGTCTTTCTCCCCTGCTTTCATTTCATGCGTGTTGATCAAGCCCCCGCGCACGATGATGTCCCCCGAACGTAGAGACCCGGTTGCACGCCGATCCACGGTCGTCGAGGCCAGGCACCGCCTGTCACTGATACCAGCGAATTGTGAAGCGGCAAAGAGGGGCTGGCTCGGGTCCTGAGCCTTGGCGTGCGGGAATCCGATAGCCTCCGATTCCGCTTGCGCGACAGTCACGGGAATGGTCTGCGCCGCGAGCGTGCAGGCGCCGACGGTCACTGAAATGGCGATGCCCAAGACAAGGTGCCGCATTCGATCCTCCTGACAGTGGTGCAGCGGATCAACCGCCCTAGGACTGCATCAGCAATGCCTGCCGAACGCCGAGCAGCCACAAGCCTGCACGCGAGTGTCGGGCCAGAGTTATCCCACGATACATCCCACGGACGGGACAACGAAAATGCCCCGACCGCTCAAAAGCAGCTAGGCCCACAAGCTACGAAACCCTTAATGCTCGATTGCCGACGTGATCAGCTCTGGACCCCATTCACGTGCGGCAGTCGCGATCGGTCTCCTCGCGCTGCTCGTCGTCAGAAGGTTGCTGCTTGCGCTCACTCCGGGCCTGCCCCGAGGACGGTTCTTCGGCGCGTCGTATTGCATTGGGTCCTGCGCCCGACGGGCCGCATGCCGAAGGCTCGGCCTACGTGGCGCTGCCCACCGAACGTGAAGCGGGTGGCTGTCCGCGACGCGATTCACCCATATCGTGTGTTGGGCCGCACTCCAGAGCTGCAACATAGGGATCTGCTGATTCCCGAATTCGGGCGTAGATAACTCGGTCAAACAAAGTCCCATCCTTATAACCCGCGCGACGAAGTACGGCTTCGCGCACGAACCCGTTTCGCTCGAGGACGCGCATCGACGGCGTATTCCAGGCGGCTACGGGGGCCGCGACACGAACGAGATTCGGCTCCGCGAGGGCCATTTCAACAACCCTCCCGACGGCTTCGGTGGCGATGCCACGCCCTCGGTGAGCTTCGCCGAGCCAGTAACCGATCTCCGCGAAACAACACTCGATATGCCGACCACGCACGATTGAAAGCATGCCGACTGCTTCACGATCCGCCTCGATCGCGTAGATGCCTTCGGGCGGGGTCTGACCCGCCGCCACAGCAAGCAGCTGGTCGGCGTCTGCGTCGGTGAACGGATACGGGAAGTTACCGGACATATTGCGCCAGACCACGCGATCATTGGCATAACGCAACAGCGCAGGTTTGTCCGCGATCCGCCATGGCCTCAGCTGGAAGCTGGAGCACTGAATGATCTGAGGAAGCACCCGACCTCCGGCTTTCCTATTCGGAGCTACCCTTCTCGCAATGCACTGGCCGGAGCGATGCGCCCAATCGCCCGACTCGGCATATAGCTGAATACGACGAGAAGGCCCACGATAGCTGCACTGACACCGACGAAGGAGATCGGTCCAGCGGTTGGCACGTACCGCATTTGTGTTCGCAGGGTGGCGAGAATGGCCACAGTCGCGATCCAGCCGACAACTGCGCCCACTAACCCAAGACGCAGGCTTTCTAGCACGACCAAGGAAATGAGCCGCTCGGTTGTCGCTCCCAATGCAGCACGGGTTGCAAGTTCACGGTGCCGACTAGCAACGTATGTGCTTGCGATGCCATACGCACCCGCGGCAAGGAGTACGAGCGCTGCCAAAGCGACCGCGATCATCAGATCAGCGTGAAACTTCTCGTCGGCGCTCAGATTATCTGTGATCGTCTGCAATGCGCTGATCGTGATCGGCAACGTCGGGGCAACGCCATGAAGTGTCTGCGCGAACGCATACTGATCGGCGCGGGAACCACTCGTCGTAGGCGCGGGCCTCACTCGACCAATGACAGCCAGCCACGATTGAATGGCTTCGTTCGGCGTCTGCCAGAACGGGATGTAGATCGTCGGTACCGGCTCGGCTCTCAGGTCAGAGGAAACCACGTCGCCGGCAACACCGATAATGCGGCATTGCTTACCGGCCGCGGGCTCGATGTGTTCGCCAATGGCGTCCCTATTCGGGAAAGCACTCCGCGCCAAACCCCGGCTAACGACGCACACCGGTTCGACGTCGGACGATCGGAAGGGCCGGCCGCTGATCAACGGAATTCGTAGCGCCGCAAAATACCCAGCCGACACGGGACGGTATTCGGCGAGTCCTCTTGCCCCGTCGGACGACCCACCAAGCACACGGTACGTGGGACGCATCGTCTTTCGAGTAGGCAGGGCGATCGCGACTGCGATGTTTTCAAACCGTGGACCAGTCTGGAGTTCGCTCTCCATAGTACTTGCCAAACGCCTCCACTCGTCCGCCGATCCTCCACCTTCAGGCAGCGTTAGCTCTGCGACGACCACGGAATTCGGATCGAATCCAAGCGGCACTTTCGAAACATCGCGATACGCGCGGAACAACGACAACAAAATGGCCAGGGAGACGACGGCGCACGCGGCTTGGAGCACGACGAGCATGCTTCGATGACGCGACGCGGGTCGAGCACTTGTGGCTCGACGACTCGCTGACCCGATTTCGCCGAGAGATTCCTGAGCTAAGACAATCGCTGCTGGAACGAGAGCGGCCGCGACGATAACTACGGGGACGACAGCAACAAGCGAAAGGACGCCAGCGCTCACGCCCACCGAGCGGAACGGAAGAACGCCAGCCGGGAGCGCCACCTCGAGACAACGCAGCAAGGACGGTGTCGCTATCAAACCGACGATGGCGCCAGCAGTCGCGAGCACTACGCCATCTAACAGGACTCGCGCGACGGCATGCACACCGCGTTCACCAAGAGCGCGCCGAATGGACATCTCGCCTTGCCGAGGGAGCGCACGAGACAGGGCCAGGCCATATGTGTTGGCGCATGAGATAAACAGCGCCAAGAACGCAACCGCAAAGAGCACGTACATCTCGCCGCGGTAGCGCTGTCGTACTATTTCCTCAAGGCGTGCGATCTGGATCGGGCTCGTGTCATGATCCGTTGGGTCCTCCAAAGCGAGCACTGGCGCGCTCACCGACCGGATCGCCGACTCAGCCTGTGCTTGGCTTGCGCGCGGATCCACGCGTGCCCAAAGTCTCAGATAAATGCTCTGGGCCCACTTCGACGGAAGCATTTTCTCGAGCTGATCAAGGGTCGGGTCTGCTCCGAGCGGAATCCAAACGGATGGTGGCGACGGAAGCGGCGGTATGCGCAGTGTTTGCGGCGTTACGCCGATGACTTGAAAGGCACGACCATTGAGCCAAACAGTTCGTCCGACGACACCGGGGTCTCCGCCAAAGCGACCGCGCCAAAGCTCCTCACTTAGAAGAGCCACAGCCGCGCCGGCATGACGCGGTTCCTCTGACGCGTCGAAAAGCCGACCAAGGATAGGACGTACACTCAAGACTTGAAACAGCGAGGCGGAGCAAGCAAGCGTAGTAACACGCTCAGGATCGGTGTCACCAACCCGGCTTTGCAGCGTCATATCCACCGAATTGAGAGCAGCGAGAGAGCGAAGACCGGGAATTCTCTCCTGAACTGTGTAGAAGAACTTGTATGTAAACGGGCGGTTGCCGAGGAACTTGTTCGACCTCTTCAGCTCGACAATTTCGTCGGCCCGTGCGTAGGCAAGCGGTCGCAGCATCGTTGTGCGAACGATGCTCAAGGCGACTGCAGCGACGGCGACACCGATGGCAACACTAAGGATGGAGAGAACGGCTGACGCACCGCGGCGCTTCAACGACCGCCACAAATCTCGAGTGACCAGAAGGCGGAAAATCATGGCTGACTATTGGACGAATCCAGAGGCACAACCCACCATGTGTCTCGACAGGAACTCACGGTATCATCGATGCCGGTTCCACTGGGGCGCGAGGCGCCCCAGTGGATACTGCTGTTCGAACTACGCGTCCTCTTCGTCGGTGAGTGAGCCCGTCGACAACAACGTGCTGCTGGCTGAGGGCTGGCGAACGGCGCGAAGCGCCTCGTCTGTGAGCTCAGTCGCCATGGTGCGCGCGAGGATGCGGACGTTCTTCGACGCGACCCGGCTCGCTGTTCCGTTGTTCATCTTATCCTCCATGTAGTGGTCTGGGATTCACTGCGGATGAGAATCTGGTGTCGCATCCACGGCTCGTCTGGGCCGGCCGAGGACGGTACTCCTCCAACCACGGGAGACGCGCCGGCGGCCGTAAGCACCTCCTGTCATCATGTGACCTTCTCCACCTCGATGCGTTAGCAGAATCGTCGGTCAATCATCGGCGAAGATTCGCAAGCCGCCCCGCTCTGCGACATGATCGCCGGTTAGTGCGTCGATGTCGTCACCTGAATGCGCCAGGTACTCCGACCACGACACCGCGGGAGCCTCTCGGTCGTAGCAGAACTCGGGATCGCCAGCGATGAGATAGTCACTCGCAATATCCAAGAGTGGCAGGCTGGCCCGCTCCTCCAGCCATAGGAATTGTCCTTGAGGGTTTGCCTCCAGGAAAACGTGTTCGCCCTGCGGAGTGACGATGAAATCCACAGACGCGGTTGCCATTCCGGTCGACCGCAGGAAGCGGCGCGTACTCTCGGCAACCGCGTGGGGTAGCGAGTAAGGCTTCATGTCAACGAACCATTGCCCCATACGCCAATCAATGCGAGCGCGATCGTCGGACTGCGAGTCGATTTGAAGCGCGACTAGGTGATCGCCGAAACACGCTACTCGTACCTCGAACGCCTTCTCCACCAGCGGTTGTAGGATGGCCGGACAGAGACGCAGCGTATCTTCTGGTTGAAGATCGGCCGTTGAAATGGAACTCGTATACGTCGCGAATCTCCTGCCGTCTGCGGTCTCCCACGACGCGCGCTCCAAGAGCTTGTACGCCGCAACTCCGCCGCACGCCTCAACAAACGCTCGCATCTCGGCCGGATCATTTGTCACCGTAGTGCGCGGCACGGCAAGCCCCGCGCGGCGCGCCTCGCGAAGTTGATACACCTTGTGCGTATGCGTGACATGGCGTTGATAATGGCTAACCCAATAGACGGAAGGGCCGTCGAGGGAAGCAAGAAAATCCCAGAGTAACCGAGTGCAGTGACGCGTTGCAACTTCGCGGTCGCCGAGGTGCATGCTGTCAGGGAGCCATGCATCGTCCACTCGTCTCAGCCATATCGTGTCGAACCTGTTGCCGCGTTCGATTTCTTCATTGGACCGACGGAGTACGGTCGCAGTCCTCCCGGTTGTCGCCTCGTTTCCCTCGTGTAGAGTGATACTCGTCCGCGTCGGCAGGTCCGCGCAAAAGAATTCCTCGCAGATGTGGCCCTTCTTTCTGACTGCAAATGCTGTCGCTCTCGCGTGGAGGTCCCTCGGATGTGACACGATTAGTATTCGCTTCTGTTTCATGGGTCGCTTTCCTCGCTAGCGGGATGGCAACATCTCGTTCAATTCGCCGCCATCCGATCGCCCATCCCGAGTACCGATATTTGCGGCGCCTCCGGCGTCCGCTGACTTTCAGGGATTGCCGCTCGTTTCGGACGCGACATGTAACGCGCGTCGAGCCCCTGCACGTCCGGCGGCGCATGCGACCTTGCACGCAGGCACGTCATGTCGTTCGACGTGCTGCCCGTTCGAGCAGCAACGCTCTCGCCAACTGCGATCACACACACGCGCAATCGCGATGGATCGAGTACCCTGGGATGGCCATATTACCGCGCAGCGTCGCGCTGGTCCTAATTGCGCATCGCCCGATTCGCACCACCCGGTCGTTCGCACGCCAATGCCGGCGAACGGCGTGGAGCGCTGCGGATGTCGGTCGCGACTCTCGCCAATTTTTGTATCGCGCCTAAGTGTTGTCAAGTGGTGAGTGAGAGGGCCTTCGCCAACGATTAGAAGCCTTTAATCCAATTAACTTTTCTTAGCGATGTTGAGCGGTTCCAAATGCAGACTTTCGCATGAATCCAACTCCATTTCGGTGGATGCTGAGAAAGACCCGTCGCCTCGTCACTGACGGTCGGTGCAACCGGCAACGCTTGGTCGGCCGTGCATGCGATCGACGGGCCCGCGGATCAACAGAGCCATCAGCAATCGCACGGGCCTTTTGATTCGGTGCATAGATAGCTCGGTGTGAGGGTGGCACGAGCTCCTGCATCTTCACGGCGGGCAGATGCGACATGCCATCGTGGCCGCGTTCGTCCGCGTCCCCCGCTGTTGTCGTCGCCGCACCCGCTACTCTAACCGCAGCGCTTCCAACGGCCCGACCTTCGCCGCTCGTCTCGCCGGCAAATAGCTCGCGACGACGGCCGTCGTCACCAGCACGACGATCGCGATGCTCAGCGACGGCAAGTCGATCGCTCCGACGCCAAAGAGCTGCGCGCGAATCAACCGCGTTGCCGCAATCCCCGCCGGTACGCCGATGACGACTCCCATGATGGCCACGCGCACCGCTTCGCCGAGCACCATTCTCGTCACCTCGCCCGGCTCAGCGCCGAGCGCCGCGCGTAGTCCGAACTCGCTGGTGCGCTGGCTGGTCGAATACGCCGTGACCCCATACAGCCCGAGTGCCGCGAGTATCAACGTGGCGATGCAGAAGAACATCGTCACCTGCACGAGCAGCATGTCCTGCGATACGGTGCCGCGCACGAGATCGTTCACCGGATCGACGACGATCGGCAGCGTCGGGTCGACCTCTTCGATCGCATGGCGAATTGGTTCCACCAAACGGGACGGATCTCCACGAACGTGCACCGACAGTTTGGCTTGCCCCGATTCGCCGGTGGTCGGATCGTTGAACGCGACGTACATCTCGCGACGCGGTCTACCGCGGACGTTTCTGCTCTGAAAGTCCCGGACGACGCCGACGATGGTGTACGGAACGCTGCCAAGCGTCGCCGTAGCGCCGAGTGGATCGCGAGCGCCGAAATACCGCTTCGCCATCGTCTCGTTGATCACCGTGCCGAGCGGTCTGGTCTCGAGATCTTGGCGGTCGATGTCGCGGCCGCGAATCAAGCGCGCGCCGATGGCGTGGAAGAAGTTCGGGCCCACGCGATCGACTGATACCCGGCGCTCCGAATCGGCTTGCGGAACGAAGCCCGACACATTGACGTAATAGCCGGACAGGCCACCACTGAACAATCCGTGATCGGCGAACGCGGCCGCGTCCACGCCAGGCACTCGGCTGACGCGGTCTGCAAGGTCGCGCCGGAACTGCGCCAGGCGCGCTCCGACGTACGGCGACCGCGCCGTCCGCACGCGCACGGCGACCAGGTGATCGCGATCCACTCCGATATCGCTATGCAGGAGCTGCTGCATGCTGCGGACGAGTAATCCGCCGGCGATGAGCAACAGCATCGCTAAGGCGATTTGCGCCACGACGAGCGCGCGCCCGAACGGAATACGGCCTCCTCCAACTCGCGCGGCGCCCATCAAGTTGCGTCCCTGCGAGCGCAACGACGTTGCGAGATCGACCCGCGTCGCGCGGAATGCAGGCAGCAGGCCGAAGAGCAAAACGCACACGAGCGTCAGCGTCGCCGTGAAGGCGAGCACGCGGGCGTCGGGCGCCGTATCGATGGCGATCGGGCTGGCGGTGTTCGAACCGCTCACGGTCGTGAGCAACACGCGGCTGCCCCACGCCGCCGCGAATAGACCGAGTACGCTCGACACGATCGCGAGCAACGCGCCCTCGACGAGCATTTGCTGCATCAACCGTCCGCGGCCCGCGCCGAGCGTCATGCGGACCGTCATCTCACGACTCCGGGCGACGGTGCGCGCGAGCATGAGACTCGACACGTTTGCGCAGACGACGAGAATGACCAAGCCGACGGCCGCCATCAGCACCCAGAGCGCCTTTCCGTATTCGGCGCGCCGTTCGGAGAACCCGCGGGCGCCCGACACGACGTGAATGGGCGTGTCCTCGAGGCCGTCCTCGAACTGCGACAGATCGCGGCCGGAGAGATGTTCGCGAATCGCATTCGCCTCGATCGCGCTGACCTCCAGACGGGCCTTCTCGAGCGTGACGCCCGGCCTGAGACGCCCCATCATCACGACCCACGACCACGCGCGGTCGTCCAGCAGATTCATACCCGGCTGAATCACGGGGTCCATCATCATGGGGAGCCAGAAGTCCACCGGCTGGCCGACAACGTCGCCGCCGAACCCCGGCGGCGTGATGCCGATGATGGTCACCGTGACGTCGTTGACGCGCATGACGCTGCCGATCGCCGCACGCGATCCCGAGAAGCGGCGCTGCCAATAGTCGTACGTGAGGACGGCGACGGGATCTTGCCCCGGCGTCTCGTCTTCGGCTGCCGCAAAAGTGCGCCCCGCATACGCCGATACGCCGAGCACGGAAAAGAAATTTCCGGTGACGAATCGTGCGTGCGGCTGTTCAGCGGTTGCATTGGCGCTCGGGCCGATCTTCACGTCGATCGGTCCGGACCACCCACTCGCGTACATGTCTCCGAACACCGTGTTCCGCGCACGCACGTCTCGATAGAGCAGGAACGACACGTAGTCGGTGGTCGGGGAGCCGACATTGTTCTCATTCACCGCGGCGGGATCGCCCACGATCACGAGTTGCTCGGGATGCGGCACCGGAAGCGGTCGCAGCATGAGCGCGTCGACGAGCGTGAAGATCGCCGTATTGGCACCGATGCCGAGTGCGAGCGTGGCGATGACCGTGACGGTGGAGGCGGGTCGGCTTTTGAGCGACCGGGCCGCATAGCGCAGATCGCGCGCGATCGACTCCAGCCGAGCGGTCCCGCGCGCGTCGCGGCTCGTCTCTTTCGTCTGCTCAATGCCGCCGAACTCGAGGCGTGCGCGGCGCAGCGCCGCCTCCGGCGACATGCCCTGCCGCTCGTGCTTCGCAGCCTCGTGCTCGACGTGGAAGCGGAGCTCGTCGTCGAGCTCCTGCTCGACGGAGGCACGTGAGAACAAGGCGCGCAGACGATACCGGATGTCGCTGAGGGCTCGAGAGAGCATGGTGTCCTCCGGTCCTTACGACATCCGCAAAACGAGCGCGACCGCCGTGGTCAGGCGCTCCCAATCCTTTGCTTCGGTCTCGAGGCGCTTGCGGCCGGCGCGCGCGAGCTCGTAGTACTTGGCGCGGCGATTGTTGTCGGACACGCCCCACGAGGCAGTGATCCATCCGCGGCGCTCGAGCCGATGCAGTGCCGGGTACAGCGAGCCTTGTGGGATCTGCAGCGTTTCGCGCGACACTTGCTGGATGCGCTCGGAGATCCCCCAGCCGTGCATCGGCTCGAGCGAGAGCGCCTTGAGAATCAGGAGGTCGAGCGTGCCTTGCGGCAGGTCGAGTCGGGCCTCGGTCACGGTTCCCCTTATCTTCTACAGGTCGGCGGAAGTATGCAGCCGCTCTTGTAGAAGGGCAAGAGGTCCACGCGTACGGCAGCTTGCGCACCACGCGTCCGGGCGCGTTCATCCTCCATGGATCGTCCACTCGATGGGACAAGACAATGACAACCGCCGACCTGCTCGTCTTCATCCGCTCGCAACACCTCGCCGTGCAAGCATCGCGCGGTGCGGGCGAGACCGTGCAAGCCGCGCTCGTCGGCATCGCGGTGACTGACGCCTTCGAGCTCGTGTTCGACTCGCTGAGCGCGACGCGCAAAGTCCGCAACGTGCGCGCGCAGCCGCACGTCGCATTCGTCCTCGGGGGATGGCAGCCCGGCGATGAACGTACAGTGCAGTACGAAGGAGTCGCCGATGAGCCGAGCGGACCGGTCGCGCGCAGCGATCCCCCGGTCGTGCCATACGCTCGACCGGTCATCCCGAGCGAAGCGAGGGATCTTGCCGAACGTCCTTTGAGCCGGCTTCACGCCCGGTACGAAAGATCCCTCGTCGCTACGCTCCTCGATATGACCATCATCAGGGTGTGTCCGCGTTGGTCCGCGCCGTGACCGCGTTCGTCCGCGTCCCCGCTGTTGTCGTCGGCCCGCTCATGCTGCCTGCGCTCGACATCTACGCTAGCCGGAGCTCTTCATCAAACCGACGCTTGCCTCGGCAAAACGAGCGTGAACGTCGATCCACACCCCGGCTCGCTCACCGCCGTGACGTCGCCGCCCATACCGCGCGCAAGCTGGCGGCTGATCGACAGCCCCAGCCCCGTGCCTTGCGCCGTGCGCGTCAGCTGCTGCTCTCCCTGCACGAACGGCTCGAAGATCGAATCCAGCAGCTCCCGGTTGATCCCGCGGCCGGTGTCGGTGACCGCGATCTGCACCCACCGCTCGTTCGTCGTGCACCGAAGCTCGATCCGTCCGCCGTCCGTGAACTTCACCGCGTTGGATAGGAGATTCAGCATGATCTGCTCGACCTTGTTTCGGTCGGCATACGCGTGCACGCCGGCGCCGCACGGCACGAAGTGGTAGGCGATTCCCTTCTTCGCGAGCGTCGGCGCGACGAACGCGTCCAGCGTTTGCAGCAGATCGTCGATCGGCACGTCGCCGAGCAGAAATTCGAGCCGGCCCGACTCGAGCTTCGCGATGTCGAGCACGTCCTCGATCAGGCGAAGGAGTGTTTCCTGATTGTGCTTGACCCGCGCGAGATCGGACCGCTGTTCGTGCGACAGCGCACCGCGCAACCCGAGCTCCATGAGCTCGACGTAGCCCGCGATCGCGTTCAACGGCGTTCGGAGCTCATGGCTCATCGTCGCGAGAAACTGAGTCTTCGCCTGGCTCGCGCGCTCGGCGTCCCCCTGTGCGTTCCGCGCGGCCTCCACCGCTCGCTGCAGCTCTTCGTTCGTTTGCTCGAGCTCTTCCTGGAGCGACTGCGCCTCGTCGACTTGCGCCTCCAGCTCGAGCGCCTGCTGCT
The DNA here is from genome assembly GCA_028287235.1 of Gemmatimonadota bacterium. GTDB lineage: Bacteria > Gemmatimonadota > Gemmatimonadetes > Gemmatimonadales > Gemmatimonadaceae > JAQBQB01. The sequence goes on from JAQBQB010000006.1 coordinate 13,566, forward strand.
GCAGCTGCTCCGAGAGCTCGCGTTCCGCGCGGCGCAACCGGTTCGACTCGGTAGTGTCGCGCGCGATCTTCGCGGCGCCGATCACGCTCCCTTCGCCGTCGCAGATGGGGGAGACGCTCAACGATACGTCGATGCGCCTTCCATCCTTCCGAACGCGCACGGTCTCGAAGTGCTCGATGCGCTCGCCGCGCGACAGCTTGGCGACGATGTCGTGCTCTTCGGATTGCAGCTCACCCGGGATCAACATGAGCACGGATCGTCCGACCGCCTCCTCGGCGGTGTAGCCGAACATCCGCGTCGCGCCCGCGTTCCAGCTGCGGATGACGCTATCGAGCGTCTTTCCAATGATGGCGTCGTCCGACGAATCGACGATCGCCGCGAGCCACTCGGCGGGATGCGACGCCCATGGCAGGCTGGACTGCGCGAGATTCTGAGCCGGCGTATTCGAGCTTCGTCGGGAGTTGTTCGACACCAGGAGAGCCAAGACGGGTCAATGAGATCGCGGACTGAGCGCTAATGCACAACGTGCGCCCGCTAGTCTCGGCGCTCGATTCGCCAACTGCCGGTGTGTGGTGTCCGCCCGATCGGCTCACCGCGCGCGCAGTACGCACGGAGCTCGGCAGGTGACGCCTCCTCCCACGCCGGGGGGATGGGCACGAGTCGGCGCCGCTCCTGCGCAGACTCGAAGGTGAGCCACCCGAGCTGCATGGTGCCCATGACGCCGGTCGTGGACGGCACGGTGCTCCAAACCTTCCAATGAACACCGGCTGCGTCGCTAAACTCGCGGATGGGCATACGGCTGAGTATCGCAATTCAGATTCCAGATGGGGCCGGTTGTGATCTGCGTCACAAACAGCCCCAGCCGAGAGAAATCAGGGCACCGACGCTCGCGGTGCGACCACCACCACCGTCCCATGCATTCCCGGATGAATGTGACAGTTGTACACGAACGTTCCCGCCGTCGAGAACGTGAGCGACTTGCTGACGTTCGCATTCGTGCCGTCGATGTTCGGGGGTGCGCCTGCCGGTTGGTTGTCGAAGAAGACGTTGTGCGCGACGGGCCCGAAGTCGATCACCACGGAGCCGCCGCGCTGAATCGTGACGGTGCCGGGTGTGAACACGAGCGACGGATCGGCTGACACTTCCTCGGTCAGCGGAATGGTGGCCGGTGCCGTGGCGGCCGCCGTCGTGACGGCTCCGCCGCACGCGGCGAGCATGCAGACCGCGATGAGCGGACATCTCTTGACGTTGTTCATCCGCATCGTCTCCTACTGAACCGTGATCGTGCCGGCCATCGCCTGACCATGGATCTGGCAGTGGTAGGGGTAGGTGCCTTTCGCGAGGAACGTCCGGCTGAACGTTCCTTCCGACTGCAGCGCCGACTTGACGCCGTCGTCGAAGATGATGCCGTGCGTGACGCATGTGTCGCTCGTTCCGTACCCGGCGGAGCCGGTGCAGGCGTCCCAGGTCCAGTTCACCGTTTGTCCCGCCGACACCACGATCGTGCCTGGGGTGAACACGTTGTTGCCGACAGTCACTGCGTTGCCGGCTGACGCCGACGGCGGGCTCTGGGTCGGGGGACTCTGGGGCGCCGTCGACACGGTCGATGAACCGTTACCGGACGTGCTCCCGCCGCAGCTGGATGTGGCGATGGAGAAGGATGCGATGAGAGCCGCAAGTCCGACGAACGTTCTCATGGTGTACATATTGAGGTCGATGATTGAAATGTGAATGCGGGCGAGTGTCCATTTCGACGTACTGACCTCGGCGTACATGCATCTATTCCCCGGCGTGCGCGACCGCGATGGGGAATAAATCGGACGGCGGCGAAGTCTTGTTCGGCAGCAGGGCGATTCCGCCCGCGTCACTCGCCGAGGACCGGTCATGTTCGGAGAAATTGGACTCGACAAGCTGCTGCTGCTGCTGCTCGTGATGTTCCTGCTGCTCTTCGGCGCGAAGCGGCTGCCCGAGATCGGTCGCTCGCTCGGCAAGGGCATCCGAGAGTTCAAGGGCAGTCTGTCCGGCCTCGACGAACCGTTGCCGACCGTGGCGACCGTGTACGATCCGTCGGTCACTGCCGCCGAATCCACCGTGACCCTTCCCCTTCGCGAGCCGGCGCAGGTCCGGCGGCTGAGCAACTAGTGGCTCACGCGAGTCACGTGATGCCAATGCTGGATCACGTCGAAGAGCTCCGGCGCCGCCTGTTCTGGATCGTGGGCGCCGTCGCGGCCGCGAGTGCGGTCGCGCAGTTCGTCGTCTTCACGTTTCCGGTGATCCTCTGGCCGGCGTGGGCGTTCGTTCGGCCGGCCATGACCGCGACCGAGCGCCGCACCTCGCGCTTCGCCATTGCCGGATCGATCGTGCTCTTCATGAGTGGCGTGGCGCTGGCGTGGGGTGTCGTGCTCCCGCTGGCTGTACAATGGTTGATGGGCCTCCAGACCGACGCGCTCACACCCGTGATCACCGCGCGCGAGTATTTCTCGTTCGCCGTGGACATGGCCCTTGCCTTCGGTGTCAGCTTTCAGCTACCCGTGGTGATCGTCGCGCTGGTCTGGCTGGGGATCGTCACGCCCGAGCGGCTCGCCACATTTCGCCGCGCGGCGCTGTTCGGCAGCGTCGTGATCGGCGCGGTGCTCACGCCTGGCGATCTCGTTTGGACGACCCTCGCCATGGCGGTTCCACTGTATGGCTTGTACGAGTTGAGCGTGATCGTCTCCCGGCGCGTGGTGCGAATGAGATGAAGGGCGACCGCTTCGAGGAACTGATACTCCCTCACCTGGACGACGCGTACACGCTCGCCCGGTACCTGCTTCGTGACGAGCACGACGCGCAGGACGTCGTCCAGGACGCCGCGCTTCGCGCGTTCAAGTACTTCAATAGTTTCCGCGACGGAGATCCGCGGGCCTGGTTCATGGTCATCGTGCGCAACTGCTGTATGACATGGCGGCGGCGGCACCACATCGACACGATGACCGTTCCGTATGCCGATGACCACCTCTCCGCCGTCGGAGAATCCCCCAGCGCGGACGCCGCGGCGATCGAGCAGTCGGATCGCGCGGCGCTCGCGCGAGTCGTTGGCGCATTGCCGGTCGAATTTCGCGAGGTCATCGTGCTGAGAGAGTTGCAGGGATTGTCGTACACGCAGATCAGCGAGGTCGTGGGTGTGCCCGTCGGCACGGTCATGTCGCGGTTGTCGCGCGCGCGGAAACGACTCGCCGGCGCGCTGGGGATCGGCGCGGAGGAGGCGAGCTGACATGCGATGTGACGACTGCCTCGCCCAGCTCGACGCGCTGCACGACTCCGAGCTGATGCCCGTCGAGGAGACGGCTCTGCGCGCACACCTCTCCGACTGTCCCGACTGCGCCCGGGCATACGATATCCTCGCCCGAACGTCCCATCTTCTACAGGAAGGTCTCGTGCACTACTCCGCGCCCGACGTACTCAAGGCACGCATTCACGGCGCGTTGATGCGGGAGCGCGACGCCGAGCCTCCGGTGCGGGCCGTCGCGCCCTGGAACCGCTGGTCTCGCCTCGCGGCAGCGGGACTGGCGGTGGCGTTGGCCAGTAGCGCGGCGACGTTCGCGGCGATGCGCCAATCCACCGCGGCTCGCTCGGCCGCCGATCAGGTGCTCGCGAGCCACGTGCGGTCGTTGATGCCCAACCATCTGATCGACGTGGCGTCGAACGACCAGCACAACGTCAAGCCGTGGTTCAACGGCCGGGTTGATCTGTCGCCCCAGGTGCCGGCGCTCGATTCGTCGGGCTTCGTGCTGGCCGGAGGTCGTCTCGACTACCTGGCGGGCCGGCCCGTGGCGGTCGTTGTCTACACGAGGCGGCAACACGTCATCAACGTATACTCATGGCCGGAGGCCGGGAGCGATACGCCGGAAGTCACGACGACGGCGCAGGGCTATCATCTGATGCGCTGGAGCAAGGGCGGCGTGGCATACTGGGTGGTATCGGATCTCAATGCCGGGGAGCTCTCGCAATTCGTGACGCTTTATCAGGGGCGAGGGCTCGAACAGCGGTAGCACGGAGTTACACGGACCTGCACGGGCTCAACACGGAGAACTCGTACAATGGGTTGCCCGTGTCGTGTCGCCGAGGTTTCAGCCGGCGTTGACACTCAGAGACCAATCGGCTGTCGAAATGCCTGGAGGACACGCGAGGCGAGCTCGCTCGCAAAGGCCTCACTCACCGGCGCATGTCCAATGATTCGCCGGAAATAAAGCGGTCCTGTCAGCGCGTCAATGAGCAGGTCGGCATCGGTATCCCGAGGCAGTTCTCCGGCCGCGATGGCCTGTTGGACCAAGTCTAAATTCATGGCTCGGCGCGGCAGATAGAAACGTTCGAGGAAGAGTCGCCGAAGCACGGGATTCTCCTGAACATCACTGATCAGGCGGACGGCGACGAGTGAGTCCTTCGAATGAAGCCACTCCGCGCCGCGGACCACACTCTGATGCAGCCGTTCGAGCGGCGATCCCTCGAGCGGTGGCGCCAGCGCCGGCTTCACCCGCGCCAGAAAGGCGTCGAGCATGACCGCCTCCTTGCTCTTCCACCAACGATACAGAGTGGCCGTGCTCACGCCTGCCTGCTTGGCCAATTCCTGCGTCGATACTGACGCAATCCCCCGTGTCTTCAGCAGACGGTACGCCGCCCGGAGCACGGCTTGCTTTGAAGCGTCGCTTCGAGGTCGGCCGCGGGGGCGGGGCGTGGAGTTTCGTGACTTGCGCATCGGCACGGCCTGCTCACAGCGAGTCTGGTAATACGACAATAGCAGTTTCGTTCATAGTTGACGAGAAGCCACTACGCAATGAATATATACGAAATCGGTCGTTTCGTTATTATGGGGATGCCATGGCGCACGTATCGTCGATCAGACGGAGCACTCCGCGTCGGCGAACCAGATTCGACACAGGAGACCCCGCATGAAGAATGACGTTTGGCTCATCACTGGGAGCTCTCGCGGGCTCGGCCGCGCGCTCGCCGAAGCGGTTCTCGCTGCGGGACACAAGCTCGTCGCTACCGCACGGAATCCGAAACAGCTCTCGCCGCTGGTCGAGCGCTACGGCGACCAAGTTCGCGCGGTAGCGCTCGACGTCACAGACGAGCGCGCCGCGGCGGCAGCGATCCAGGCGGCAGTCGACTCGTTCGGCCGTCTCGACGTGCTCGTCAACAACGCCGGCTACGGCGACCTCGCTTCGATCGAAGACACGAGCATGAAGGACTTTCGCGCGCAGATCGAAACGAATCTGTTCGGCGTGATCAACGTGACCAAGGCTGCGATTCCGCTGATGCGGCGCCAAGGATCTGGGCACATCATGCAGTTCTCATCGGTGGGTGGACGAGTTGGGCCGATGGGGCGCGGCGCGTACGCGGCGGCGAAGTGGGGCGTCGAGGGCTTTTCGGAAGTCCTTCTGAAGGAGGTCGGCCCCTTCGGCATCAAGGTGACGATCATCGAGCCGGGCGGATTCCGTACCGACTTTGCGGGCGCTTCCACGAACATCGCGCCGGAGAACCCGATCTACGCGGCCACGGTCGGAGCGACCGCGCGTTTTCAACGCGAGTACAACGGCAAGCAGCCAGGCGATCCAGCGCGCGCCGCCGCTGCACTAATGCAGATCGCCGGCCTCGAAGCGCCGCCGTTGCGGTTGCCGCTCGGCAGCGACGCCGCGCGCACGGTCGAGGAAGCGGAGCTGGCTCGCATCGCGTCCGACAAGCAGTGGAAGGAGCTCAGCATGTCTACCGACTTCCCGCCGAACGCGTAGTGTCAGCACAGATCCTCTGAACGCATCGCGATCGTCGGCCGGATGAAAGGGCACTTGACGGGAGGATCTCATGAGGGACCGTGATTCGTCGAACGAGGAAAGACTAACAACCGGTCGGAATTATCGAACCGACCGGACAGAAGGGATTAGCGACGGCGTCTTCGCGGTTTCGCTGACGCTTCTCATCCTCGACGTACGGCCTCCTGAAGGCGACGTATCCCAACTCGTGCACGGGCTCATCCTGATTGCACCGAGACTCGGGACCTTCGCGCTGAGCTTCGCCATCGTTGCCTACTACTGGCTCGTCCACCACCTGATTTTCGCGTCACTCCGCGGCGTGAAGGTCGCTCTGATCTGGGCGAACATGCTGTTTCTGTTCACGATTGCCGTGTTGCCCTTTTCGACCGCGGTGCTGGGTCGTTACTCTCTCGCGCCAGTGGCGCTCGCAATTTATGGTGCCAATCTCGCCGCTTGTACGTCGACGCTGGCAGGTGTGTGGTTCGTCGCGGACCATTCTCACATCACAGAACAAGCGACGGCCAGACAACGACGCTACATTGTGCGGCGTTTCGCTCTTCAGTTGATTGTCGCGCTGCTGGGGATCGCCTGCGCGTTCCTCGCTCCGGCACTCGCACTGAGCATCTTCGTCGCGTTGCCGATTGTGTTTGCGCTGACCTACCGCCGGCGGTACTACTGACTGCCGTCGTCCGCGTTCCATTTTCAACCGGTGACGTGTTCAGTTTTCAACCGGCCTTGACACGTGCCGACGCTGTTGAGCCGTTATGGCCCTCCTTTGGCCGCCGCGACTGCGTTTGCGAGATCGCGATACGCGGTCTCGCTCAGCGCGCTGAACTTCATCTGGCGATAAGCGATCCGTCCGTCGCGCCCCACGACGAAGATCGTGCGATTGTCGAACGGGCGGCCGGCGAGCGTCGAGCCGTAGGCCGATGCCACCGTCTGCGCGGTGTCTGAGAGAAGCGTGAATGGGAAGTGCATCTCGCTCGCCCAGCTCGCGTGCGAGGCCAGGCCGTCGGTCGAAATGGGCAGCACGGCGACGTCCGAGCCAAAGAGACTGTCGTACTCGTCGCGAAACTTGCTGAGCTCCGCGGTGCACCCGGTCGTCTTGTCGCCCGGATAGAAGGCGATCACCACGACGCGGCCCTTGAAGTCGTGCAGGCTCACCGCGCGCCCGGGGCCTGCCTCACCCGCCGACGGGAGCGTGAAGCCTGGTGCAGGCATGCCCACCGCGCGCGCCGTCGGTTGTTGTGCCGCGCTCGCGCCAACCGCGCCGGCGATCGATCCGAATCCAGCGAGCATCATTCTCAATTTCACTGCGATCCATCCAGGTAAGAGTTGTGACAAGGACCCGCCGCGGGACCCGCTTATTCCCTTCCCCCCCACGCGGGAATAAACAACCGCATCCATGAGTCTCCATGTCGCGCGCTCAGCACTGCCGACCTCACTACTGGAGAACCATTCGAATGACTCACCACGATGACCGCGACGCCGAGCGGTTCGACGAGCAGGGCAACACACGGCCGACGGGCAGCAACTTCATCACCACCGACCAGAGCGACGACGGCGTCGATCGCCGCGGCTTTCTCCGATGCATGGCGTGGGCGGGCACCGCGACGGTGTGGGGCATGGCGGGGGGCATTCCCAAGTCGTTCGCTGTGAGCCGACTCCCCTTCCTCACCGACGCCGAGCGCAAGAGCGTCTTCTTCGCGCAGATTAGCGACAGCCACATCGGCTTCAGCAAGGAGGCGAACAAGGACGTCACGGCGACGCTGCAGGAAGCCGTCGCCAAGCTCAACGCGCTGCCGCAAAGTCCGGCGTTCGTGCTGCACACCGGCGACATCACGCAGCTCGCCAAAGCCGAGGAGTTCGACACGGCGAACGAGGTGCTCAAGGGCATCAAGAGCGACCGCGTCTTCTATGTGCCGGGCGAGCACGACGTGGCCACCGACAACGGCGCATCGTATCTCCAGCGCTACGGCAAGGGCACCAAAGGCGGCGGCTGGTACAGCATGGATCACTCGGGCGTCCACTTCATCGGCCTCGTGAACGTGTTGAACCTCAAGGCCGGCGGCCTCGGCACACTCGGACCGGACCAGATCGCGTGGCTGAAGAAGGACGTAGCCGGTTTGCCGAGCAGCACGCCGATCGTGCTGTTCGCGCACGTGCCATTATGGACCGTGTATCCCGAGTGGGGCTGGGGCACCGACGACTCCGAGCAGGCGCTCGGCCTCCTGAAGCGCTTTGGGTCGGTGACGGTGCTGAACGGCCACATTCACCAGATCATGCAGAAGGTGGAAGGCCACATGTCTTTTCACACCGCGATGTCCACCGCGTTTCCGCAGCCCACGCCCGGCACGGCACCCGCGCCCGGACCCATGAAGGTCGACGCGGACAAGCTCAAGAGCGTGCTCGGTATCGCGAACGTGACGTTCATTCCGGGGCGGAGCGCGTTGGCTGTCGTCGACTCGACGCTGTCCGGCGAGCCGCCGGCATTCGAGGCGGCGTCGCACGAGGCGATGATGAAGCGGCAGACGGCGCGGACAACCAACCCGCTCGGGCCCGACGAGATCGGCATCGACAACTTCAACTTCACGCCGCAGGTGCTCACCGTGAAGCGCGGCACCAAGATCACGTGGATCAACAACGACGACGTGCCACACCTGATCGTCAACGTGCAGAACAAATTCAAGCAGTCGCCGGTGCTCGATACGGATCAGCGGTTCAGCACCACGCTGTCCACGCCGGGAACGTACAAGTACTTCTGTTCCCTGCACCCGAAGATGCAGGGAACGATCGTCGTCAACTAACGCGCACCGGCCGTCGCGGACACTGGGCAGTCATGCTCAGGCCAGGGATCTACGGCGGCGTCATCATCTGGACGCTGGCTGCGGTCGCCGGCGTCGTGATTTGGGCGTAGAGATCGCCTGACGAGAAGAAGCCTGGTGGCGTTATGCGCCGCCAGGCCCTCTTTGGATTCGAGCGCATCGCCACTTATCGAATAATTCTCATCGCCAGCGTGAGGGCCTGCCCATACGAGTGGCGGACCTGTTCGACCCGCGCGGGTGGCCTACGCGGTTCTCGAGCTTCCGATCGAAGAAGTCGGCCGCCGCCTCGAAGGCGCGCTTCCGATTCGGACAAGCCCGCCGCCGCGTGAACCTACGCTCGGCATGGAACGGGAACTATCAGCCCGCGCGCTGGATATCCGCTGGTCCCGATGCGTCAGCAGTCTGGCGCCCACCCGATTCGGAGTGCTTACATGATTGCTCGTACCAGATTCCTTCTTGCCGCCGTGCTGGTGGCCTTCGCATCGACCGCTTGCAGCGACGCCCTCACGGGCCTAAGTCGGCTGACGCCGCCCAGCAACCCGCGCGCGGTCGGTGGTTCTGGTTTGAGCGGCGGTGGCGGCGTGGGAGGCGGTGCCTCGACCACGCCGGTCTGCAGCTCGGTCGCGAAGTTCAGCACCTCCGTGGGCGCCCGCAACGGGTTCGCAACCGTTCACACCTCCATCGGGTTGACGGATCCGTGCTCCGGGACATTTTCCCTGATTCTGGTGACGATCACGAACGACCAGACTGGCGCGACGGAGCCCATCTGGAACGGCACCTACAACCGCGCGTATGGATTTTCAGCCGATTATCTTACGGCGTCGTTCAGCACGTCGTACACGATCACCGTCACGGCGGCCGGTGTGACCACGCAGCTTCCGTCGGTGTTGACGCCGGCACCGAAACTGTAACGCGCGCCGCACGGGAGCCTTGGACTCGGGGACCAACGTGGTGATTGAACTTCGGGAGATTCCTACACCCGACGGAACCGTCGACGCCCTGCTCGTGAGGCCCGACACGCCCGAGCCACTCCCCGCCGTCATCAACCTCACCGACGGCCTCGGCTTCCGCGAGGCGTTCGCCGACCAGTCGAAACGCATCGCCGAACACGGCTACGTGGTGCTGACGCCGAACATCTTCTACCGCACCACGAAGTCGCCGGTGTTCGACTTCGAGCCGGACTTCGCGAGCGAGCGAACGGTGAACCGGTTCCGCGAGATCACGGCTCCGCTCACGCCGGACGCCATGGAGCGCGATGCATCGAGCTACGTCGATTATCTCGCGGCGCAGCCGTTCGTCGGCGGCGGGCCAATGGGCGTCGTGGGCTTTTGCTTCGCCGGACAGTTCGCGCTGCGCGTCGCTGCCGCTCGGCCCGATCGCATCGGAGCCGCCGCGTCGTTTCACGGCGGCGGCCTCTATACGGATACCGACCGGAGTCCGCACTTGGTGTTACCCAGGGTGAAGGCGCGACTCTACTTCGGCCACGCGTCCAACGATCGCGGCATGCCCGCGGTCGCGATCGAGCAATTCGAAAGTGCGTTGCGTGCCTGGGGCGGCGTGTACGAGAGCGAGACGTACGACGGTGCGCTGCACGGATGGATGATTCCCGGCGGCCGGGTGTACCAGCCCGAACAGGCGGAGCGCGGGTTCGAGAAGTTGATGGCGCTGTTCGACGACATGCGAGCGACGCCGGCGACCACCAGCTCGAGCGTCAACACGCTCTGACGCGAAGGGCAATCTCGTTCTATCTGCCTGCGTGACGGCTGCACATCTTGCGTCCGATTCACCTTTCACGGATTCGAGACATGCGCCTTCCTCATCGGCTCGTCACGCCAGTCCTACTCGCCGCGCTCGCGGCCGCATCAGCCGGCATCAGCGCCTGTGCCGGTCACCGGGTCTACGATCCGTACTACGGCGACTATCACCGGTGGAACCATTCGGAGGACGGTCTCTACCGGCAATGGGAAGGAGAGACTCGGCGAGACCATGTCGACTTCGGCCGGCGGCCGGCCGAGGAGCAGCATGCATACTACGATTGGCGCCACAAACATTGAGCGCCGAGCGCCGCAGCGGTGCGGCGTTACCGACCGCCGCCCGCACCGCCCGCACCGCCCGCACCGCCCGCACCGGCACGCCCACCCCGCCCGCCGCGGTTGCCCTTCCTCGCGAGCAGCGTCGCGTCGCCCTGCGGGCCGAAGTACAGACCGCTCACCGCGTTGTCGGGGGTGATCTCGAACTTGACGAACATCTGTCCGCCCGGCGTCCCCGCGGGTAGGAGCCAGCGGAAATTGTTCGCGTTCCAGTATTGCAGCGCCGCCGACCAGGCGCCGTGCGTCATCTCGAGATGCCCGTTCTTCACCGTCACCACCGCATCGCCGTACAGGCTGTCGCCGTACGTGCCGGCAAACGCGGCGAGCGGCATTTGCGGCTGGGCATCCAGCGGATGCGCCGCGGCCTGCGCTTTCTCCACCGAGTCCGCCCGCTTGCGCTGCACCGCGGAGCGCGCGAATGCCTCGCCGCTCAAGTCCTTCACCGGTGCGCCCAGCTCGCGGTCGAAGACGTACCGCTCGATGAGCCCGGGAAGTGCGGCGCTCGCCATGTTGCTCAGCACCACGACGCCGACTTTTTTCTCGGGAAGCATTCCGACCGCCGCCGTCATGCCCGGCGTGTTGCCGCCGTGCTGCCAGACGAGCGCGCCGTGGTAGTCCTCGACGAACCAGCCCATACCATAGGTGCTGAAGTGCGACGCCGAGGCGGAGTCGGCGTTCGACACCCGCACGCCGCCGCCGGCGTTGATGAGAATTTGCGGCGTGTGGATCTCGCGCAGCGCGGCCGAGCTGAGAAGCCGTTGGCCGTTCGCGACGCCGTCGTCGAGCTGAAAGCGCAGCCACTGCGCCATGTCCACCGCGTTGGACAGAATCGATCCCGCCGGCGCGATGTTGTCGGCCTCGAACGCTCCCTCGGCGAATGCCGAGTCCTGCGCCATCCCGTGTGCGATGGCAACGTTGGACGTGGTGAGCCCCCTCGACGTGGCGAGACTCGACGTCATCCCGAGCGGTGTGAAGATCCGCTGCCTCACGAGCTCCTCCCACGGAGCCCCGCCGGCCTTCGCCGCCGCCTGGCCCGCGGCGAGGAACATCATGTTCTGGTAGGAGAACTTGGAGCGGAACGGCGACTCGGGCTTGAGAAAGCGCACGCGATGGAGCACTTCGTCGCGCGTGAGGCCGGAGCCGAGCCAGGCGAACTCGCCGCGCGCGATGCCGCTGCGGTGGGTGAGGGCGTCGCGCAGCGTCACGGCGTCGTTCGCCGCCGCGTCGTACATCCGAAAGTCGGGCAGGTACGCCGAGAGCCGGTCGTCCCACCGCATCTTGCCATCGCTCACCAGCATCGCGACGAGCGTCGCCGTGAACGCCTTGGAGCTCGAGCCGATCTCGAACAGCGTGCGCTCGTTCACCGGCGCCGCCGTTCCGGCGCGGAGCACGCCGAAGCCCTTTGCGTAGATCACCGAGTCGTTGCGCACGATCGCCACGCTCAGGCCGGGGATCTTCCACATCCGGACGGCGTTGGCGACGTAGGCGTCGAACCCTGGATATGGCTCGCGGCTTTGCGCCTGCGCGGTCTGGGCGGCGGCGGTGGCCAGAGCCACGAGGCTCAGCACCAGTCTCGGTCGGATGCGGGTCGGCGTCATGGGCTCGCGGATTGGAGGCGGGACCAACGTAACGCGCGGCACGCCCGTACGATAGACCAGTCCGGTATACCAAATCTCCTCCCGGCGGGGTTGGCGGGATCGGGAATATCGGGCGAGCTCGCGGCAACACGACGGGTCCAGTTGTTTATGAGACGTCTCTAATGTGACGCGGATCACACTACGCGAGCCGCGCCATGCTATTTTCTTGGACCGGACTATGCATCAGTACGTTTTCCCTAGCCTAGCTGAGCCAATCTGGCCCCCCCCGCCAGCCAGATGATGGTCTATGGCCACCCGCGAACGGAGCACACCCCCGCGATGCGAACGAGTGAGGCTGATCGCACAACGGAAATAGTCCCTGTGCTCGCCGGCGGCGCGACGATCGCGCCGCCGACGAATGGAAAGCGCAAGTGGGCGCCCCGCATCATGATTGCCGACGACGTTCCGGAGAACGTCGCGCTGCTGCAGCGCATCCTGTTGGGCGCCGGATTCTCCAACACGCTCAGCACGATCGACGGCTCCGAGGTGGTTCCCACCTTTCTGCGCGCGCGGCCCGACATCGTGCTCCTCGACCTGCACATGCCCAAGGTCGACGGCCTCGAGACCATCCGCGCCCTGCGAGCCCACGCACAGAACGGCTCGTGGGTTCCGATCATCGTCCTCACCGGCGACTCCTCCGTCGAGGCGCGGCGCAGCAGTCTCGCCGCGGGGGCATCGGACTTCATCGGCAAGCCGTACGACATGACCGAGGTGGTGTTGCGCGTGCGCAACCTGCTGCAGACGCGGCGGCTCCAGCTGGCGCTGGCCGAAGAGAACGAATCGCTCGAGCAGCGGGTACGCGAACGCACGGACCAGTTGTTCGCGGCGCGCATCGACGTGCTCCACCGCCTGGCCGTCGCCACGGAAAAGCGCGACGACGACACCGGCGAGCACACGCGGCGCGTGGGAATCCTTGCCGCGGAGCTTGCCGAGTGTCTTGGCGCGCCGGCGCCGCTCGTGGACTTGATCCGCAAGGCGGCGCCGCTGCACGACATCGGCAAGATCGCGATCCCCGACGCCATCCTGAACAAGCCCGGCAAGCTCACCGCCGACGAGTTCGCGGTGATGAAGACGCACACGACCGAAGGCGCGGGCATTCTCGCCGGCGGCGACCACGAGCTCATTCACGTCGCCGAACGCATTGCCGCGACACACCACGAGCGCTGGGACGGGCAAGGCTACCCGTTGGGTCTGAGCGGCGAAGCCATTCCGCTCGAGGGCCGCATCACTGCCGTGGCGGACTTCTACGACGCCCTGGTTCACAAGCGCGTGTACCGCCCCGCCTTCCAGGCGCCCGACGTCCTGCGCATGATCGCGGAGGCGTCGGGCACGCAGTTCGATCCCGCCGTCGCCGAGGCGATGCTGCAGTTGTCCCGCTCCCGCTGACCCCACCCAAACGATAGGCGACGCCGCCATGATCGAGCAGGATGCCGATGCAGAAACCGTGTTGGTGGTCGACGACGACCACAATGTGCGAACCGTCATGGCGTCCGTGCTCGGACGCCGCGGGTACCGGATACTGGAAGCGACGGACGGTACGCACGCGCTCGAGGTCGTGGCCCAGCACGCGGCCCCCGTGCACCTCATCGTGAGCGACGTCAACATGCCGGGGATGGATGGCTGGCTGCTGCTCGAGCGGCTGCGCGGCTGGTATCCCGGCATCCGATTTCTCATGGTGTCGGGGGATGAGCAAGCCGCCTCCACCATGTCCGGCCATGCCGAGACACCCACGGCGTTCCTGGCGAAGCCGTTCAGCGCGCAGCAACTGAGCGACGCCGTGCGGGAGCTGCTCGACCGGCCGCGCTTTGGGAGGATACCGCAATGACGGTACGCACGCGCAGCCGGTGGCGGGACATCTGTTACGAGCTGCCCATGCTCACCGTGCTCCTCCTCGCCGTGGCGGTCACGGTCAACACGGCAACGTCGTACCGCGAGATGAAGCGCGTGCTGATCGCCGCGGCCGGCGATCGTGTCGTCAATGTCGCCCAGCAGGTGTCAGGATCGCTCGCGAGCTCGAACCGGCGCATGCAGCAAGAGGGCTCGCCGCTGTCGCGCGACACCACCCTTCGCGAGGCACTGCGTCACCCGACGGCCGCGTCGGCCGCCGCGGCTTTGCATCGCCTCGAGCTGGAACGGACGACAACTCCGCAGGTGCGAGACGTGGAGCTGTGGAACGCGGCCGGCCGTCGAGTCGCTCAAGCGAGTGGACCTTCGCCGCTCGACGTTCCGCTCGCACCATTCACGTCGGCCCTCGGCCCGATGATCGCGATGCACGACACCGTCCTCACCGAGGTGCGGCTGCCCATCATTGGAAGCTCGAAGGATACCCTTGGATTCGTTCGCGAATTCTCGTCGGTCTCGTCGGCAGAGTCGAAGCAACTGCTGGGCGGCCTGATCGGCCCCGAGGCGATCCTGCTCATCGGAAACGCGTCGGGCGACGTGTGGACCAATCTGAATGGCAAAGTGCGCGGGCCGAGCACCGACGCGCGACTCGGCACGATGACCAAATCGCGCGGACCGGACGGCGCGCCGATCATCGGCTCACAAAGCGCGGTGGCCGGAACGCCGTGGCGGGTATGGGTGGGGATTCCGGAGGCCGCCGCGACGCGCGACACCTACGCCTACCTCATGCGGATGGTGCTCCTGTCGGCGGTGCTCATCATCGTGGGCGGGCTCCTGAGCTGGCGGCTCATCCGGCACGTCATCTCTCCCCTCTCTCACGTAGCGCGCGCGTCCGAAGACCTGGCGGCCGGACGCTACGCGTCGCGTGCGCCCGTGCATCGCGACGACGAGGTGGGGCGCGTCGCCCTGTCGTTCAATTCCATGGCGGACGCGATTCAGGCGGCAACGTTGGACCTCGAAAATCAGCAGGTGGAGCTCGAAGCGCAGCAGGCGGAGCTCGAGGAGACGAACGAGGAGCTGCAGAACAGCGTCGACGTCGCAATTGACGCGCTGGACGCCGCGAAGCGATCGGAGGCTCGCGCGTCCGCCGTGGTGGAGGGCGCGTTCGCCGCCGTCATCACGACCGACGCCGACGGCCGGATCATCGAGTTCAATCCCGCCGGCGAGCGGATTTTCGGCTACACCGCGGCCGCCGCGAAAGAGCGAACGCTCGCCGACCTCATTCCCGCGCTGCGCCCGGAAACCGGGAACGACAGTGGCGCCGACGCGTTGGGTGCGTATCTCGAACGCTACAGCCCCAGCAACACCGGTCCGCGCGTCGAGCTCACCGGCATTCGGGCCGACGAAAAGGAATTTCCGCTGGAGCTCGCGCTCAGCCGAATCCCCCTGCCCGGCCCTGCCGTGTACACGTCGTTCGTCAACGACCTCTCGGCCCAGAAGCAGCTCGAAGCGCAGCTCCAACAGGCGCACAAGATGGAGGCGATCGGACGCCTGGCCGGCGGCGTCGCGCACGACTTCAACAACATTTTGACGGTCGTCGTGAGCTATACCGATCTCGCCCTGTCCGACCCCACCATCGGCGACGTCGCGCGCGGAGACCTCGTGCAGGTTCGATCCGCCGCCGACCGCGCGACCGCGCTGACGCGCCAGTTGCTCGCGTTCAGCCGTAAGCAGGTGCTGCGCCCGACCCTGCTGGACATCAACGCGGTCGTGGTGGACGTGTCGACGATGCTCGCACGGGTCATCCCGTCCAACATCGAGCTCGAGGCGCAGACGGAGGCCGGCGTCGGATCCGTCCGCGTCGATCGCGGGCAGCTCGAGCAAGTTCTGATGAACCTCGCGGTGAACGCCCGGGATGCAATGCCCGATGGCGGCTGCCTGACGATCGAGACCGCGAACGCCATGCTCGACGATGCGTACGTTGCGCTGCATCCCGGGGGCAAGCCTGGACCGCACGTCGTGCTGACCGTGCGCGATACGGGCGTCGGTATGGATGCCGAAACACGCGACCGCATCTTCGAGCCGTTCTTCACCACGAAGTCGGTCGGCCAAGGAACGGGCCTTGGCCTGGCGACGGTGTACGGCATCGTGCAGCAATCCGGTGGAAGCATCTATGTGTACAGTGAGCCGGGGCGCGGCACCACGTTCAAGCTCTACTTCCCGTCGCAGACCGGCGCGCTCGACGAGCAGGAATCCGCCACCGTCGTTCCGGGCGCGGTGATCGGACCATTGACGGTGTTGTTGGTGGAGGACGATCCCGCCGTGCGGGCCGCGACCCGAGACGTGTTGGAGCGCCTCGGGCACGAGATCGTCGCGGTACCGGAAGTCGCGACCGCGCTCGAGCTCGTCCGAACCGACCCCGATCGATTCGACGTCGTGCTCACCGACGTCGTGATGCCCGGACAGAGCGGCATCGACTTCGCCGAGATCTTGCGCGCGGAATGTCCCGGCATACCGGTGGTCGTGATGTCCGGATACGCTGAAGAGGCGGTGAGCGGTGGACGCGCCGTTTCACTCGGCATCGCATTCGTCGAGAAGCCATTCACGAGTGAGGCAATTACCCGCGCGCTGCAGAGCGTCGGCGCGGGCGCACGCTGGGATGACGGGCTGCCTGCGGAACCGTGAGGTCGTGAGCTCCCGCGCTTCGGCGTACGCATCCGGCGTTACTTCAACCGCCGCTCGAACGTCCGCCTGGCAAACGCACCTTCCGCCATCCAACAGAAGAAATCCATGAGCAACGATTCATCGAACGTCGAACTTTTCGAGGCGCGCAGCCTTTCGGCGTCGTTGACCGTGAAGGATGTACAGGCAAGCCTGGCGTGGTACCGCCACGTGGCGGGCTTCGCCGTGCTCCGGAAATACGAGCGCGAGGGAACGGTGCGAGCGGTGGCCATGAACGCCGGCGCCGTCGAGATCCTGCTCGTTCAGGACAACGGAGCCAAAGGCTTGGATCGAGTGAAAGGCGAAGGATTCTCCTTGCAGTTCACGACGGCGCAGAACATCGACGAGCTCGCCGAACGGATCAAGCGTCGCGGCGGCACCCTGGAGTCGGAGCCGGCTGACGTCGCGGGCGCACGCGCGTTTCGGCTGTTGGACCCCGACGGGTTTCGCCTCGTCGTGTCGTCGGAACGACAGCGCTGATAGTCGCCGAAGAGCGGCCCTTGACACATTTCGCCGCTCGCGCGACAATCCTGACAGTGCGCGTTGGGGCGCCTCCTGTCCGCGGCAAGGGAGCCAAGCTCCCTCCCAATTGGCTGATGGCACGTTCGACTCGGCCTTCTTCCCTGCCTGTGCTCAGCGGACTTCAGGCGTATTCGGAGGAAGGTGCCCATGAGCAGGACACTCACGCCCCAGAGCTCCCTCGAGAACCTGAAGAGGGAGGCTAAGCGCTGGTTGCGCGCGCTTCGCGCCAACGATCCCGCCGCGCGGACACGACTGCGCCGCGCCATTCCCTTTCCGCCCGCCGAGCCGACGCTGCGCGACGTACAGTTCGCGCTCGCGCGCGAGCATGACTGCGTCGGCTGGCGCGAGCTCGTTGCCCGCATCTCACCGAACGCGACGGACCGGCGCGACGAGCGAGCCGTTGCGCTGACGGCGTTGCTCGACGCGGCGGCGCGGGGCGACGCGGACCGCGTCGACGCCCTGCTGACCGCGCACCCGAGCATCGTCGACGAGCGCGGACTGTTGCAACGGCGCCTGCGCACCGCATTGCACTTCGCGGTGAGCGGCGGGCATGAAGACGTAGTCCGTCTACTGCTCGTTCGCGGAGCCGATCCGAACGTGCGCGACGAGGGCGACAACGCGCTCCCACTGCACTTCGCCGCCGAACGGGAGCGCATGAGCCTCATTCGCCTGCTGGTCGAGCACGGGTCGGACACGATCGGCGCCGGCGACGATCATGCCCTGGAGGTCATCGGCTGGGCCACGGTGTTCGGCAGCGGCAGGCCGGACATCGTGAGTTATCTCCTCGCGCACGGCGCGCGACACAACATCTCCTCGGCCGTCGCGATGGGTGCCGCCGCCGAGATCCGCGCGATCGTCGCGCGATCGCCTGGCGATCTCGAAAAGCCGATGGACGCCGCCAGTCAGCGGAGGCATCCGTTGCACCTCGCCGTGGTGAAAGGACAATTCGAGTCGCTCGAGACGCTGCTCGGCCTGGGCGCCGACACGGAGTCGCTCGACGGCGCTGGGCTCACGGCGCTCGATCAGGCTGCGCTGAGTGGAAAGCTGGAGATGGCGCACTTGCTGATCGAGCGGGGCGCCACGGTTCGTGCACCGGCGGCGGTGGCGCTTGGACGAATGGACGTCGTCGACCAGCTCTTGCGCGACGAGCCCGATTGCCTGCGGCCCGGCCGCCGTTGGGGAACGCTCATCATCCGCGCGGCGGGACAGGCGTCGGCGGCGGTGATCGACGCGCTCATCGCGCGCGGCGCGTCGCCGCATGTCACGGAGTCTCCCGAGCTCTCCGTCGACGGCACCTATGGATATACGCCGCTCCATGCGGCGGCCTTTCGCGGAAACGCCGCCGCGGCCGCGGCGTTGCTCGCGCATGGCGCAAAGGTGTCCGCGCGCGACACGATCTACGGCGGAACACCGATTGGTTGGGCCGCATACGCGGGTCATCAGAACGTCGTGGACCTCCTGCTGCACGGCGAAGTCGATGTTTTCGACGCGGTCGAGTACGAGCGCGTCGTCTCATTCGTGCCGCCGTGGAGCGCGACCCGGGCGCGCTGGAACGGCAGTTGAGCGCCTACCTCGCGGCGGAGCCCCCGGACTGGCTGCAAGGGTGGTGGCGGCCGCTCACCGTGGCGGTGCTGCACGGCAAGCCGGAAGCGGCGCGGACGCTGCGCGAGCTGGGGGCAGATCCCGTTGGTGACCGATTGAATGGCGGGTCGAGTTAGGCAGCCGACTCTCTGAAGCAACACCGTTCATGTTCGCGAGATCGCTCCGATCCCGTGTCGCACTAATTCGCGATCGTCGCCGCCGGGAGCGTGAAGGCGAAGCAGCTCCCTTGTCCGGGCTCGCTCGTCACGCTGATGGCCCCGCCGTGCGCTTCCACGATTCCCTTCGCGATCGCGAGCCCGAGGCCGACGCCGCCGCGCGCGGTTCGCGTTCCCTGCCAGTACCGGTCGAACACGTGCGGGAGCTCGTCCGACGCCATGCCGGGGCCGGTGTCGCGAACCTCGAACGCGACCATCGCGTCGCGCAGGAGCGTGTGGATCTCGATCCGACCGTCGTTCGGTGTGAACTTCACCGCGTTCCCGCCGAGATTGGAGAACACTTGCAGGACCCGCTCGCGGTCGGCGGCGACCGGCGGGAGCGCGGGTGCCATCTTCGTGACGAGCGCGATGCGCTTCGGCGCGGCGAGCGGCGCGAGCAGCTCCAGCGCGTCGGCCACGAGCACGTCGGCCGCCAGCGGCGATTGCGCAACCCTCAAATGACCGGCCTCGATCGCGGCGGCGTCGAGCAAATCATGAATGAGCCGGTACATGCGCTTCGTGGAGCGATGAATGGCGTGCAATTGTTCGCGCTCGTGCTCGTGCGCCGCGTCATTCGGCACGAGCTCCTCGAGCAGGAAGCTCACGGCCATGTCGATGGTGGCGACCGGATTCTTGAGGTCGTGCGAGACGACGGCGACCAGCTGTTCGCGCGACCGCGCCGCCTCTTCGGCGGCTCGAAAGAGCAGCGCGCGGTCCACCGCGAGGGCGACGCGACGCGCCACCTCGTTCGCGATCGCGACGTCGCGGTCGGTGTACCGGCGGTCGGAGTCGCGCGTGGTGGCGAGCACGAGCGAGCCCAGGACGCGGTCGCGCGCGGCGAGCGGGAGGAAGATGATCGACGTGGGCGCGAGCTGTCGGATCAGGCCGAGGTGCGTGGCATCGTCGGCGAAGGCGCGCAGGAACGCGTCGTCCACGACTTCGACGACCTGCGTCTCGCCGCTGCGCAGGGCTTTGGCCGCCGGATTGTCTGCCACCGTCAGCTGCGGCTGATAGGCCTGGAGCCGGCCCACCAGCGGCTCCTTCGCCGCATCGCAGTGCGCGGAGTACCCCCAGGTCAGCGAGCCCTCACCGTCGAGGAGCGCGATGCCCGCATAGTCGGCGAGCGCCGGCACGACGAGCCGCACCACGTTCGTTAGAGTTTCCTTATACTCCAGCGACCGCTCGAGCACCGTGCTCGCTTCGGCGAGAAACCGCCACCGCGCGCCGCGAATCGCGCCGCGTCCGAGAACCGCACCCGTGCTGGCGGGCACGGTCCACTGGCGCGGGGCCTGCGTGTCATTCGCCAACGCGCACCTCGCTCGCTCCGCGAAGCGCGCCGACGAATGCTTCCTCGTCCGCCCACGACCCGTCGTAGCGTTCGCCGTTGACGAAGAACGTCGGCGTGCCGTTCACGCCGCTCCGTACGCCGCTGCGGAAATCGTCGCGCACGCGCTTCGCGTACGTTCCGGCCTCCAGCTCGCGCGCGATCCGCGCCACGTCGAGCGCGAGCGTCTGCGCGTAGCGAAGGAGATCGGCGTCGCCGAGCGCATCCTGGTGCTCGAACAGCAGGTCGTGCATCGGCCAGAATTTCTCCTGCGCGGCCGCCGCCTCGGCCGCCTGTGCGGCTTGCCGGGCATGTGGATGAGCCTCGGCGAGCGGGAAATTTCGGAACACGAACCGAAGCCGGTCGCCGAGCGCGCGTTGCGCCGCCTTCACGATGGGGTACGCCATGCCGCAGTAGTTGCACTCGTAGTCGCCGTACTCGACGAGCGTGAGCGAAGCGTCATCCCGGCCCGCGGCATGATCGGCGGAGCTCACGGGTGGCGTGAGGTGGCCGTCGCTCACGCAGACACCCCGGCCGGCTCGGGTCGACGGCCGAGCGAGTCGAGGGCCTTCAGAATGCCGTCGGCTCCCGGGTTCACGCCCACCGGAGAGCGGTAGCTCCAACGAATGACTCCGTCGGCGTCGATCACGAACAGCGCCCGTTCGCTATACCCATCTTCGTCACGGTAGGCGCCGTACAAGCGCGACACCGCTCCCTTGGGCTCGAAGTCGCTGAGCAGCGGAAAGCGCAGCTTCCGGTCGCGCGCGAACGCGGCGTGACACCACGGGCCGTCGACGGAGACCGCGACGAGCTCAGCGCCGTATTCGCGAAACTCGGGAAGAATCTCGTTGTAGAGCGCCAGCTGGTCTCCGCAGACGGGACTCCAGTCGGCGGGGTAGAACGCAAGAATCACCGGACGCGAGCGGAGCTCGCTGAGACGAACCGTTTGGTCCGGCGTCGAGTTGAGGGCAAAATTGGGGGCAGGCGTGCCGGCCGGAAGTATTCCGGAGGCACGCTGAATCGGGTCCGACTCCTTCACGTGCACCTCCAGGCGGGCTCGTTGGGGTCGCTGCGCACGTCACCCCCGCGCATCACTCATGCCGCCCGCTCGATCAAGTCACTTCGTATGTACTTCCATCGGCCGGTGTCACACTCAGCTTCACGACGATGTTGTTGCGCGTCGCGTTGGAATAAGGACAGAGCATGTGTGCGCCGCGCACCAGGTCTCTCGCCGCGTCGAAGTCCGTTCCCGGCAGGATCGCGTGCAGCTCCGCGGAGAGCTTCCGCGCGGGGCCGCCGTCGACCAGACCGAGCGTGACGTTCGCCTCGACCGTCGACTTGCCGATCGCGATTTTCTTGTCGCCGGCCACTCGCTTCAGCGCGCTATGGAAGCACGCGGCGTATCCGGCGGCGAAGAGCTCCTCCGGATTCGTTTTGCCGCCCGGGCCGCCCATCTCCTTGGGGATCGCCACCTGCAGGTCGATGAGTCCGTCGGCGCTGCGCACGGTGCCGTCGCGGCCGCCGATGGAGGTCACGGTCGGTGTACGGTAATCGGTGGACATGATCGGTCTCCGTTGGGATCAAGGTAGTCCGGACGGCGCCACCTCGATCGTCGCGGTTCCCACCGCCGAGATGTCGAACGAGAGGTGAGCGACGATGGTCGCGAACCCGCTGCTCACCGCGAGGACCAGGCCGTTGGGGTCGACGCTCGCGATGTCGGGCCGGAGCGACTCCCACTGGATGTCGCCTTGGCGCGCCATGGGAACGTTCGTCGCCAGTTGGACGGATTGCCCCACCGTGACGCGCATGCTGCTCGGTGAGATCGCCAGCTGCGTATTCACCGGAGCCGGCACTCCAATGCCGGCGATGTCCGGCCCGCCTCTCGAATCGCACGCACCCACGGCGACCAACGCGAGCATGATCGCGATCCGTCGAACGCTGTGCCGCCTGTTTCTCCGCGGTCTGGCGTGCTCCACCGGAGAGCCCGACAACCCGACGTAGCCGTCGGTGCGGGCGATCATTCGCTGCTCCGCGCCTTCGCTGAGCGACCATTGCAGGTGATTCGGGCGCACGCACATGTGGTTGCCGCACGACCGCGCCAATCGCCCGAAGCAAATCGGTTCTCCAGTCGCGGCGTACCACGCGACGCGCGAGGGAGCGACCGAACGGTACCCAACCACGAAGGTGGGCGAGCCGTCCGGCCGCACTTGCCCCACCCAATCCCAACATCCCTCCCCCGTGTCGTCGCGTTGCACGTACGACCAGAACCGTTCTATGATCCGTGGGTTCCGCTCCATCGCGGCCCAGATGATCTCTTCGCTTCGCAACATGGCAATGCCTCTCCCCACTCGACGGCGTTCATTCCGCCCCCGCCGGTATGCGCGGAGCGATGGTCAGGAGGATATGAGAATTTCCATGACACCGAATCACCCGTCGGTGTACTCATCGCTTCCCTTGTTCGAGGGATCGCTCCGGTCGCGCGACCGGAACCGTGAAGCGAAACGCGGTGCCGTGCGGGTCGCGCGGCGACGCCCAGAGCTGCCCGCCGTGTGCTTCGATGATCGACCGGCAGATGGACAGGCCCATGCCCAGACCGTCGGGCTTCGTACTGAAGAACGGCTCGAAAATTCGCGGCGCCGTCGCCGGATCGAGACCCGTGCCGGTGTCCTCGACCGACACGAGCACGCTCACCGATTCGGCCAGCGTCGACGAGACCGTCAGCTCTCTCGCTCGCCCCATGACTGACTTCATGGCGTCGATGCCGTTCACGATCAGGTTGAGCAGCACCTGCTGCAACTGCACGCGGTCGCCGACGACCGTCGGGCCGTTGGACAGCTCGATCTGCAGCAGGACGCCGTGGCGGTGTAGCTCGCTGCGCGTGAGCGCGAGGACTTCCTGGATGACGTCGTCGAGGTCGAGCCGGCGCAGCTGCGGCTCCGACTTCATGGCGAGCGCCCGGATTCCGCGGATCACGTCTCCCGCGCGCGCCGCGTTCTCCACGATGCGCTGAAAGGCGCTGTGCGCCTCGGCAAGGTCGGGCGCATCCCGATCCAGCCAACGCAACCCCGCGTTCCCGTTGCTCACGACAGCGGTGAGCGGCTGATTGATCTCGTGGGCGATCGAGGCGGTGAGCTCCCCCATCGTCGTGAGCCGCGTCGCGCGGGCAAGCTCCCCCTGGGCGTGCCGCAGCGCCTCCTCGGCGCGCCGGGCCTGCGTGACGTCCTGGATCGCGCCGATGTATTCATTGCCGTCGGAGTCGTCGGTTACGGGACGAGCGATGACGTGAACGTGCTTCACCGTTCCGTCGGGAATCAGCAGCCGATGCTCGAAGTCCCACACCGTCCTGTCGCGCGACGCGCGATCGATCATGGCTTGCACGGCGGGCCGGTCGTCGGGGTGCGTTCGCTCCACCATCAAGTCGGGCGTGACCTTGGCCGTGGGATCGCATTCGAATATTCGAAAGGTTTCCCGAGACCAGTAGATGTCGCCCCTCGACATGTCCCAGCCAAAGCTCCCGGTCTGGCTCAGCCGCTGCGCTTCCGCCAGGAACGCTTCACTGTGCCGCAGCGCCTCTTGGGCGCGGTTGCGCTCCGTCCGCTCCGCGGCTTCGCGCAAGGCTCGTTGCACCGACGGTAGAATTCTCGACAGCCGTGTCTTGAAGACATAATCCGTGGCGCCGATCTTGAGCGCGTCGATGGCGACTTCCTCGCCGAGCGTGCCGGACACGAAGATGAACGGCGTATGCGGCCGCGATTCGCGGGCGAGCTTCAGTGCGCACAGACCGTCGAACGACGGCAGCGTATAGTCGGCGAGGATCAGGTCGAAGTCGTCGTTCTCGAGCGACGCGACGAATGCCGCTTCGGTGTCGACGCGCGTGATGCGGCACGCCACACCGTCGGCTTCGAGCGTATCCTGAACGAGCACGGCGTCGCCGGGATCGTCTTCGAGATGCAGGATGCGCAACGACGGCGTCATAGCCGACTGGTCTTTCCCAGGCTTCCTGGAGGGGGCTCGTTGATGACACCCCAAAAGACTCCGAGCTCTTTGACGGCGTTCACGAACTCGTGGAAGTCCACCGGTTTCACGACGTAGGCGTTCACTCCCAGCTTGTAGCTCGCGACCATGTCCTTTTCCTCATGGGAGGAGGTCAGCACCACCACGGGAATGAGCTCGAGCTTCTCGGCCGCCCGGATTTGCTGCAGCACCTCCAGCCCGTCGACCTTGGGCAACTTCAAGTCGAGCAGGAGCACCGCCGGGTTCTCGTTCGATCGCGTGGCGAACGGCCCGCGGCAGTGCAGATAGTCCAGGGCCTCCTCGCCGTTGTGCGTCACGACCACCTCGTTGGCGAGGTTGTATTCGTCCAACGCGGTCAACGTGAGCTCCACGTCCTTGGGGTCGTCTTCGACCAGCAGGATGCGTCCGAGGTTGGCCATTGGTCACGCTCCTCGCGCGTTCGAGAGTGAGAAGTAAAAGGTGGCGCCGTTGTCCAACACGCTTTCTGCCCAGGCCGTGCCCCCGTGCCGATGCGCGATGCGCTGAACCGTCGCGAGGCCGATGCCCGTGCCCTCGAACGACTCGGCGGCGTGCAGCCGCTGGAAGACACCGAACAGCTTGTTGACATATCTCATATCGAACCCCACGCCGTTGTCGCGAATCCGAAGCACGATCCGGTCGGGCTGCTGCTCCGCGCAGGCGATCTCGATCTCGGCCTGCGGCCGCGTTCGGGTGAACTTCACGGCGTTGGAGATCAAGTTGGACAGGGCCAGCCGCAGCATCGAGCGATCGCCATAGCAGGTCGGCAACGCGCCGACGCGCCAGACGATGTTCCGCGCGCCGGTCTCTTCGCGAACGTCGGCCAGCGCCTCCTGTACGATTTGCTGGAGGCTGAACGTGGTCCGGTGCGCCTCGGAACGGCCAATTCGCGAGAAGGCCAGCAGGTCGTCGATCAAGCTGCCCATCCGCTTGGCCGATTCCAGAATCATCTTCACGTAGCGTTGGCTCTTCTCGTCCAAGTGCGACGCGGCGTGTCGTTGCAACAGCTCCGTGAAGCCGGCCATGTGACGCAGTGGCGCGCGCAGATCGTGCGACACGGAATAGGAGAACGCTTCCAGCTCCTTGTTCGTCGCCTCGAGCTGCGTGGTGCGCTTCGCGAGCTCCTCGTTCAGGGCGCGAACTTCCTCCTCCCGTCGCTTTCGCTCCGTGATGTCGTTGTTTGTCTCGAGTATCGCGGCGGGCAGTGCCTGGTCGTCTCGGCGCAGCGACCAGCGGCTCGCCACCACCACCTCGGTTCCGTCGGCGCGTGTTTTCCGAAGCTCGCCTTCCCACCGGCCCGTGCTCAACAACTCGGCACGCACCACATCCATGGACACGGGAAAGACCGTTTGCAGAAGGGCGTGCGCGTGCTGTCCGATCGCTTCCGCCGCGGTCCACCCGTACAGCTCCTGCGCCCCGCGATTCCAGTAGGTGATGACGTCGTCGGCGTCGCGAACGAAGATGGTGTCGTGAGTGAGATTGAGCAGGCTGGCCTGCTGGGTGCGTTCCACCACTTCCTTCACCAGCTCGTTCCGCGACCGCAGCAGCTCTCGCTCGGCGTGGTGCCGCACGCTGCTGAACCAGGTCAGCAGCAGTCCGAACAGAACGAAGATGGTGAAGTGTGGAATGTCGGCGCGTGTGATGGCGAAGCTGTACGCCGGCTCCGTATAGAAGTAGTCGAAGCTCAGGCTCGAGAGTAAAACGGCGAGCGTCGCGGCCCGGGGCCCGGCATACCAGACCGTGATGGCAATCGCGAACAGGAACAGCGGGAATTCCGTGGCGGTGAACTTGTAGCGCCCCAGGACAAGCGTTCCACCGAGGGCGGCGGCAACGGAGAGAATCGCGAGACCATATCGTTGCGGCGCCGAGAGCGACTCCGGCGTTAGCGATTCCCACTGACCGCCCTGCAAGGGCACGATGAGTCCGTCCACGACGTCACTATACGCTCCGCCGAGTCAGCCCGCGTACCCCGTTCGAGTTACCCGGTGAGTGTGTCGTACCAACGTAGCATGGCCGCGCCGTGTGTCTCATTCATACGTTGAATCCATGGCCACCGTACGTGCGACCATCACGATCGTCGAGGATGACTCCGGGGTCCGGACAGCGTTGGAGCAGTTGCTCCGATCGGCCGGATTCGGCGCCATCTCGTTCGGCTCCGCGGAGGCGTTCCTGGCGTCTTCCAGCGGCACCGGGGCGGCTTGCCTGATCGCGGACATCAACCTTCCCGGCATGAGTGGGGTCGCACTGGTGCAGGAGTTGAGCGCTCGAGGAGCTGGGCCGCCCGCGGTGTTGATGACGGGACGCGATGACGCCACGACCGCCGAGTTGATCCGGCAAGCGGGACCGGTGCGGTGTCTTCGAAAGCCGTTCAGCGACGACGACCTGTTCGACGCCATTCGTCACACGGCCACATCATGACCATTCGCGTCCTGACCGCCGACGATCATCCCGTGGTCCGCACGGGAATCAGTGCCCTCGTTGCCGGGCAGCCGGACATGTCGCTCGTCGCCGAGGCGGGCGACGGCCTCGAGGCCGTCGCCAAGTACGACGAGCTGTTGCCCGACGTGGTCCTCATGGATTTGCGCATGCCCCGGCTCGACGGGATCGCCGCGACGCGAGCGATCGTCGCCGCGCACCCCGACGCGCGGGTGATTGCCGTCACGAGCTACGAGGGGGACGCCGACATCTATCGCGCGCTCGACGCGGGTGCCTGCGGCTACCTGATCAAGGACATGTTGGGCTCGGACGTGGTCGGCGCGATCCGCACGGCGGCCGCGGGCCGGCGAGTGATTCCGCCCAGTGTCGCCGGCCGCCTCGCGGAGTTTACGCCGCGCGTCGAATTGACGCCGCGGGAGATCGAGGTGCTGCGCCTGACGGCGAAAGGACTGCGCAATCGCGACATCGCGCGGGTGATCGGGCGCACGGAGGAAACCGTGAAGGTGCACCTCAAGCACCTCATGGCGAAGCTCGGCGCGGAGGACCGCACCGAGGCGGTCACGCAGGCGTTGCAGCGCGGCATCATCCATCTCGACGACTGACGAATCACGTAAGTGCGGTTGCGCGACACCGAGCCGTTGGCCCATCCGGTAATTCCAGAGGTGTGAAGGTGCTACTCATGGCAGAGCGTGCTGTCAGGTCCGAGACGTTGTCGCTGCAGGTCGCCGCCGTGAGCCACGATCTCCGGACTCCCCTTGGGACGATGCGCTCCGCGCTCGATTTCGTGCTCGACGAATTGCTTCCGAACGACGAGGCGCACGAGATGGCTCGCCGGCAGCTCGCGACCGCGCGCCGCATGTCGGATCACATGCTCCAACTCGTCACCGATCTGCTGGAGGTGACGACGACGCCGCTCGCGCCGCCGCGACTCGACCTCGGCGTGCATGCGGCGACGACCCTCGTCGCCGACGCGCTCGAGATGCATCAGTCGAGCGCGCGGGCGCGGGAGATCGCGCTCGTCGCCGACGTTGCGCCGGACTTGCCAGCCATCCTCGCCGATCGCGGGCGCATCGTGCGGGCGTCGTCCAACCTGATTGGGAACGCCATCAAGTTCACGTCGCGCGGCGGCTGTGTGTGCGTGACCGCGGCGCGCCTCGAGCACGCCGTGTGTATCACCGTTGCCGATACGGGTCCGGGAATCGCGCCCCTCGACCTCGAGCACGTGTTCGACGCCTTCTGGCGTACGGAGTCCCCGGCTTACAGCGGCGCGGGCCTTGGGCTGGCGATCGCCAAGGCGATCGTCGAGGCGCACGGCGGCGCAATCTCGGTCGAGAGCGGAGTGGGCGTGGGGAGCCGGTTCAGCTTTACGATTCCACTTGCCGCCGCGGCCGAATAGCACCGGGCTCGGGTAGCGGCACGGAGAGCACCACGGTCGTGCCGTGGCCCGGCGCGCTGCGCACGCGCAGCGACGCGCCAATCTGCTCCGCGCGCTCCTGCATTCCCACCAGCCCCCAATGCCCGCCGTACGCGCGGAAGTCCGGCTCCACGACGAACCCGCGTCCGTCGTCCACCACCGTCACGCGAAGCCGGCGTACCCCGAATGACATCGTGAGGCGGATCGTGTTCGCCGCGGCGTGCCGCACGACGTTCGCGATCGCTTCCTGAACGATGCGCAACACGGCCGCTTGCCCGTCGGCGGGGAACGAGCGCCCGCGACCATTCGCCGTGAGGTGAAGGACGAGCCCCGCGCCGGCCATGGTCCGATGCGCCGCGCTCTCGACAGCCTGCACGAACTCTCGCTCGCTGAGCACACTCGGACGCATGTCCCACACGACTCGCCGCGCTTCGCGGCTGGTCTTCTCGGCGAGATCCGCGATGCGATCGAGCGTCGCGAGCGAATCGTCCGACGACGCCTCGGCCTGCAACACGGCCGCGCGAAGTTGCAGAGCGATGCCCGTGAGCCCCTGAATCAACGTGTCGTGGATCTCCCGCGCGAGCCGTGTCCGTTCCTCGAGGACACCCGCGAATCTGGCCTCGAGCGCCTTCAGCCGCGCGCGCTGTTTCGCGCGGGCGCGCTTGGCACCGGCACGCGCCAGGGCGTCGCGCTCCTGCTCCTCGCGGAGCCGGCCACCCGCGATACCGGCGACCACATGCTTCGCGATGAGATCGATGAAGTCGAGGTTCCCCGTGTCGAGCTGATGACGCGCGCTCACACCCGCGATGAGCACGCCGTCGGGTTGATCGCGTCCGGGTGTCGTGAGCGGCACGACGACCGCGCACCGCGGGGCCAATGGCCACCCGCCGGAGGGGAGCGGCTCGAAACGCGCCGGAAGGTCATCGACGACGACCGTGCGGTTGGTCTCGAGCGCCTCTCTCACGGGCCAGATCGCAGCGTCGCTGAGCGAATCGAGAGAGAGTATCGCCGGGCTCGCCGGCGTCCCTGGGGCGAGTGCGGCGGTGCCGACCAGCCTGGCGGACGTTCGCTCGCCGCTGCGCACGACGTAGAGCAGCGCGAATGGAATGTCCGTGGAGTGTCGTGAGATCGCGTCGAGCGCGTCGCGGCACGCGCTCTCCACCGAGCGCGCCGCGGCGGCGCACGCCGCCACCTCGCGCAGCGCCGCGGTGCGGCGCGCGCCGGTGACGTGATCCGTCATCTCGGCGACTTCGACGATCACGCCTTGCCCGTTCGCGGTGTGGGCCGCCATCGGGTTGCAGCTGAGATTGAGATAGGTCTCTTCTGCGTGCCCGTTGCGGTAGACACAGAAGAGCTGGTGCTCGAGCATCGCGGACTCGCCGCGCTGCAGCGCTCCTTCGATCAACGGTTCGGCGCGCTGCCAGACCTCGGGGGACAAGTCGCGAAACGGCAGACCGAATCGCAGAGGCCCCGCGGGACCCAGAATGTCGGCGTACGCGTCGTTGTACAGGGCGAGCAGCTCCGGTCCCCATCCCACCGCGATCGGCGATCGCGCCGTGAGCAGCAGCTTCACGGCGGCCCGAAGGGTGAGCGGCCACGTTTCGGGCAAGCCGAGCCGAGACGCGCTCCAATCGTGAGCTCGAAGATGACGGCCCACCTCGCCGCCGCCCGTCAAGAAGTCGAGCGCTGGTCCCGAAACCTCGTACCGTTGCTCGTCGATGATCACCCGCCCCCCGAGAGTGGTCGGACCTGATACGAAGGATGTGGGCAGATCTCGCGTGAGACTATCGTACTTTGGTGCGACGCATGCGGATGAGAGCGAGTCATGCGAGCACTAGTTCACACCTGCCGTGTAGCCGCACTCTTGGGTGCCGCGCACGCCCTCGGAGCGCAAAACGCGGCGCCTCCCGTTCGAAACATCGTGCTCGTGCACGGCGCCTGGGTCGACGGCTCAGGCTGGCGAGGCGTGTACGACATTCTCGTCAAGGATGGCTACACTGTGACGATCGTCCAGGAGCCACTCACCTCGTTCCAGGACGACGTGGCCGCCGTGAAGCGCATCCTTGCGCTGCAAAACGGACCATCCATTCTCGTCGGTCACAGCTACGGAGGAGCCGTCATTACCGAAGCCGGGACGGATGCGTCGGTCGTCGGCCTGGTATACGTCGCGGCCCACATGCCGGATGCAGGCGAGAGTGAAGCCGCCGACGGAAAGCGGTTTCCGAGTGACCTCAGCAAGTCGACCGCGGTGAAGACGACGGCGGACGGTTTCCAGTACCTCGATCCCGCGCAGTTTCACGCCTACTTCGCCGCGGACCTGCCGGCTGCGCAAGCCGCCTTCGAGGCGAGCGCGCAAGTGCCGATCGCGGCCTCCAACTTCAGCGGCGTCATCACCACGCCCGCGTGGAGAGCCAAGCCGAGCTGGGTGTTAATACCGACGAAAGACCGCACGATCAACCCGGATCTGGAGCGGTGGTACGCCGCCCGAGCCAAGAGCCGCACGGTCGAAGTCACTGGCGCCAGCCACTCGGTCTACGTCAGCAGACCGAAGGAGGTTGCGGCGCTGATCGAAGCGGCTGCGGCGCATGTTCCGTAACACCCGCACTTCGCCCGCGACGCAGAGGTTGCGACTCCCATGTCACCGGGTTGACAGGTCTCGAGGCGTATACTGGCGTCATGCCTAGCCGCGCAACCGATGGAGTCGGTAGGTCGGCGAGAACGCCATGAGCGTGCGCAGCACCACGGTGTCGCTCGTCCTGGTGGCGCTCGTCGCCACTTCGGCCGCCTTGCTGAGCTCTCGTGACGACGCAACGGGCGCGGGCTCGCGAAGCGGTGGCGAGAGCGACACGAGCGAAGCCGCGTCGACCGCGCAGGACACGACGCCTGGCGGCACCGACGCCCGCGGAATTCCACGCTATATCAGCCGGCCGTTCAGTGCGCGCGAGCGGCGGCTCCTGCTCGACGCCTACGGCGTGGACGATCCGCAGTGGCTCTACCTGAGCGACTCCACCGAGAGCGCCATACTCAAGTACGACTCGAAGGAAAAGCGCTGCAAAACCTGCTACGTGGACTCCTACCGCGTCGGGTATCTATCGATGCGCCGCGTGGGTGAGATCTGGGACGACTTCGAGGTGCGCATGCGGCATATGCGCCGCGCGGACTTCCCTCCGTCGGCGGCGCGCGTGGACGTGTCCCTGGACGATCTCGATCCCGAAGCGCGCACGGCGTTCACCGCGCTCCTGGACGCGGCCCGCCGCGCGGACTTCGCGCTCTCCGTTCGCGAGACATACCGGTCGCCCGACCGGGAGGCGTTGCTGTTCTCTGAAGGCCACGGACGGACCTACACCGCGACGTCGATGCATTCGTACGGCCGCGCCGTCGACATCGTGGTCGGCGACGGGCGCGTGAATCGCCCGTCGACGCGCGCCGACTGGGTGCGCTTTCGGCGTTTCGTATTGTCGTGGGGCAACGGCAGCTTTCGTGTGATCGGGCCGCCCGACCACACCTGGGACTGGCCGCACGTCGAGCTCGCGACCGACAACATTGGTTTCCGTTCGATCGACGCCGCGCTCGCGTTCGCGGCCGCGTGCACCACCGACTCGGCGCGGGCCCATCCGCCGGCCAGCGCCGCCCTCGGCGGTGCGGTCAGCGATCCGTGCGTGTTCGTGCCTCATCTGCGTTGAGTCGTTCTCACTCACGCCCCGCGCCGATCGCGGCCAACAGCAGCGTGGCCGATTCGAGAATCGCTCCGGCGATCAGCAGCCTGCGCGAGGTGTCGGGCAGTGGCGTCGCCACGAATGCCACGACGGCGAGCGCGATCGTGGCGAGGCCGGCCGCCGCGAGCGCGACGCTGACGGGGTTCCGGCCAATCTGGCGCCGCAGCCGTTTCGCCTCTCCCAATTCCAGCACGCCGAGTGAGAAGCTCACCGCGGCGAGCACGCCAACGAACAACACCACCGTCAGGCTGAAATCCGGCGCGCCCGGGCCAAAGTGCAGCGCGAGCGCCGCGGCGATCCGGATCACTCCGTCGATCGTCGCGACCATGGCGATCCCCGCGTGCCAGCCAGCGCTCAGCACGAGAATCGCGAGCATGAACGCCAGCGCGCCATCGGCGAGACCGAAGGGAATGAACCCACGCGCGAGCGCGGGATTCGACTCGGGATGCGCCGCCACGAGGTAGGCCGCGAATGCCAGGCTCACGACACATCGCACGAGCAGGGTGAGGCGCAGCAATCGGCGGCTCATGGACGGCATCCGGCTCTGGAGGGAATCGTAAACGGCGATGAGCTCCAATCACTGCATCGGCGGCGACCGCGGCACCGTGGCGGGCAGCGCCGCCCCATTGAACATGTCTGCCGCGCGACGATGCGGAAGGACTTTGGGCGGTGGCGTGAGACTCGCGCCGCCCTCCGACGGCACCGGGAGCCACAGCGCGAACGTCGCGCCCCAACCCTCTTCGCTCTCGAGCGTGACGTCGCCGCCAAGTAAGCGCGCGACGCGGCGGCTCATGGCGAGGCCGATGCCCTCGCCGCCCGCGGCGATCGTGGCCGACGGCGCGCGGAAGAACTCGTCGAAGACCTTCTCACGCAGCGCCCCCGGAATTCCCGGCCCGGTGTCGCACACCTCGACGACCGCCCACGGTCCTGCCTCGTTCAACTGGTCCCACGCCGGCGGGGCGGAGGCGCGCAGCCACACCCTGCCGCCGCGCGGCGTGTACTTGATGGCGTTCGAGAGCAGGTTGCCGATGATCTTCGACACGAGCGACGAATCCGTCTCGACCGGAGGAAGCTCCTCGGAAAATTCCACGGTGAGTGTGAGTCCCGCTCGCTCGGCCGCCGCCAGGTAATCCGACGCGGACTCGAGGGCCAGCGCACGGAGGTCTTCCTGGTGACGGCGAACCGGCAACGTCCCCGCCTCGGTGCGGGCCACCGTGAGCGCATCCTCCACCGACGTGATGGTCTCGTCGATGATCCGCGTGATGCGAGTCACCTGGTCACGCTGTAGCGGCGTGAGCGGTCCCGACGTTTCGTCGCGCAGCAGCGTCGCGAATCCCGACGCCGCGCCGAGCGAGTTCTTGAGGTCGTGCGTCAGTCCTCGCAACAGAGTGACCCGTTGCTCCGCCGCGAACGCCAGCGCGAGGCGGCTGCGCTCCGCGTCGCGCGCCAATGCGGCCATACGGCGTCCCGTCCAGAACACCGCGAGCAGCACGACGACGAGAATCGGCACGAACACGCTCGGCACCAGCACATCCACATTTTCGAGCGACCGGATGCGCCGCATCTGCTGCGCGCGCCGCGATACGAGCGCGCTGTCTAAGTGATTCGCTGCGGCCACGACGTCGGTGAGCGCGACCGGTGTTCCGGTCGCGCTCATTGAACCGTCCTGCGCGTGCCACTGCGCGATCAGCGCGCGAAAGCGCGCGATGTCCACCGCGAGGTTTCCGCCGAGCCGCGGTCCCAGGGCGCCGAGTGCGGAGTCGCGCTCACGCTCGACGACGGCGGCCGCGTCGTACCCCGCGGTGCCGTGCGTTCCGTCCCTGGCCGCTTGGTTCCGCGCCGCCAATTCCAACGCCAACGCTGCGGTGATGTCCTGCACGAGCTGGCGCGCCGGAGCGAGTGACTCGGCGATGTCCAGTCGGACCCGTGTGAGTCGCCAGTTGGTGGTCCAAGGGACCGCGGCGAGCACCGCCAACGCGATGACCGCCGCGACGACAGGCGTGAGACTGATCCAGATTCCGCCGCGAAACGTGACGGGACGATCGGCGAGGTGCACGAGATTCTCCGGCAGAGGGCACACGGAGGATGCGTCGACGGGCTCGGACAATCTTGAACGTGGTTGTCGTCCGGCGCGCCGCAGTGCCCTGCGCAATCTCGTGCAACAACGGTCATCAAGAACACGCCGCCGACTCGCGCGACATTCCGCGATGCACGACATGGCGAAGGCCGTGTCACCGGAACATTACACTTGGAGGTAAAATGCGATCCACCATCTTGCTCGCCGCCGCCGTCGCCGCGACCGCGATCGCGGCCTGCAGCAGCTCTGGCGTCAAGGTCCGTACGACGGCCGAGCCCGGCGCGAATCTGTCCGGGCTGCATTCGTTCTACGTGCTCGCGCCGCCGGCCCGCAGCGGCAACGCGACACCGCTGTCGGTAAACGACCCGATGCTCGAGAACTCCATCACCAATCGCCAGCTGCGCGCCGATCTCACGCAGGCATTCCAGTCGCGCGGCTATGCATCGGCACCGCGCCAGAGCGCCGACTTCGTCGTCGCCTACTACGCGGGCACGAAGGAAAAGTTCGACACGACGTACTGGGGACCGGCGTACGATCCCGGCTGGCGCTATTCGTATTGGGGCCGGCGCAACGCGTGGGCATGGCCGTACTACGGCGGCGGCTACCGCTGGGACAACGGCGGCGTTAGCGTCAACTCGTATACGCAGGGCCAGGTCATCGTGGACGTGACCGATCCGCGGTCGCAGCAGCTCCTCTGGCGCGGCCAGGGCGTCGAGCCGGTGTCGAGCGATCCGGCCACCTATACCTCCGCCATGCAGAAAGTGGTCAACGCGATCGTCGCGAAATTCCCACAGGGCTCCGCATCCGCGGTGGTGGGCGCTCGATGAAGACAGCCGCACGGTGACCGCGGCCGACGCGGTCACCGCGTTTTCTCTACGGCAAGTGCAACAGATTCGCGGCGACGACGTGCACACACTGCGCGACGTCGACCTGGACATTCCGCGAGGGGAAGTCGTCGCCCTCGTCGGGCCGTCGGGTGCCGGCAAGACGTCGCTGATCCGCCTGCTCAACCGCCTCGATAGTCCGGCGAGCGGCTCCATCACGTATGATGGTTCTCTCATCGAAACTATTCCCGTGCGCGAGTTGCGCCGCCGGGTGGCGTTCGTGTTCCAGGCGCCGGCAATGTTTCCCGGCACGGTTGCCGAAAACCTCGCGGTGGCGCGCGACCTCGCGCGCGCCGCGCCGAACGCAGGCGCGATCAAGATCCCCGAGCCGGACGAGGCGCTCCATTTGGCGGGCGTCGATCCCGCGTTCGCGTCGCGCGACGCGCAATCGCTCTCGGGCGGCGAGCGCCAGCGCGTGAGCATCGCGCGCGCGCTGATGACCGGCCCCGAGACGCTGTTGCTCGACGAGCCCACGTCGGCGCTCGATCCCGACGTCGCCGATCACATCATTGCCACCGTGCGCATGCTCGCCGCGTCGATGCAGCTCACGGTGGTCATGGTCACCCACCGCCTGGAGGAGGCGCGAGCCGTGAGCACGCGGACCGTGTTCATGGAAGCGGCCAGGGTGATCGAAGCCGGCCCGACCGAGACGATGTTCACCGCTCCGACCAACGAGCGGGCGCGCAACTTTCTCCTGCGAGGAAAGTGATGATGCTCGTCGCCCCACAGACGGCAAGCAGCTCAGTCCTCGCGCTGAGCTGGCTCGACCTGGCCTTCGCCGGCGCCCTCGTGATCGTCGCCATGGCGATCTCCGCCTGGCAGCGACTCGGTCTGGCGCGCGGCTTCGCGATCGGCGCCGTGCGCGCCGTGGTGCAGCTCGTCGCGGTGGGATACGTCCTCACGTATCTCATCGCGACCCGGCGGTGGTATCTCGTACTGCTCACGCTTCTCGTGATGCTCGTCGCCGCGACCAAAACGGCGACCGACCGGCAGAAACGCGGGCGGGCGAAACTGTTCGTCATCAGCGGCACGGCGATGCTCATCGGTGCAGGCGTTACCCTCGCCTACGTCGACGTGATCGTGCTGCGCCTGCATCCCTGGTACGATCCGCAGTATCTCATCCCGCTGTTCGGGATGATCATTGGCAACGCGATGAACGGCGCCGCGCTCGCCGCCGACCGGTTGAACAGCGAGATGGAGCTGCGCCGCGGTGAGGTCGAAGCGTATCTCGCGCTCGGCGCCTCGCCGGCCCGCGCCTCCGCCGAAGCGGTTCGGCGCGCGCTCGTGGCCGCGATCATGCCGACGCTCAACATGCTGATGGTCGTCGGGCTCGTGTCCCTCCCCGGGATGATGACGGGACAGATCATCGGCGGGTCGTCGCCGCTCACGGCGGTGCGCTACCAGATCGTCGTGGTGTTCATGCTCGCCGGCGCGGTGGCGATGACGTCCGTTGTGGTCGCGCTGTGGTACCGGGGCACCTTCTTCACCGCCGCCGAACAGCTCGTTTCGCGCTAGCTCGCGCGCGACTCGCTCCTCACCGCGACAGCAGCTCGGCGATCGCGTCGAACAACTCGTCGTCGCTGAACGGCTTGCGGAGGTGCGGCACGGGGCCGGCACGGCGGATGAGCTCGAGCGTGCCCGCGTCGTCGCGCGCCGTGATGAGCACAGCGGGAATTCCGCGCCCGCTGGCGGCCAGGGCGCGGAGGAGGGCAACTCCGTTCATGCCCGGCAGATTGATGTCGGCGATGAGCATGTCCATCTGCTCGAGCTCGGGCGACGTCAGAAAGTCCTCCGCCGAGGCGAACGTGCGAGCGTCGAATTCCGCCGAGCGAAGCAGCTGGCGGAGCGCACTCCGAATACTCTCGTCGTCATCGACGATCGCGATTGTCGCGAGCACGATCCCCATATGAGAGGACGCTATCGATGGGGAAGCCGGGTCGATACGCTACCTTGGTACGACATGCGCCTCGAGGCCCGCGGCGAGATGCACCAAGTCCGCCACCGACCGCGCGCCGAGCTTGTGCATCACCCGCCCGCGATGCTGTTTGACCGTCTGCTCCGCCGTCCCGAGCTCCGCGGCAATCTCCTTGTTCATGCGGCCGGCCACGACCAGCGCGAACACGTCGCGCTCGCGCGCCGTGAGCTTCGCGTACCGATCCCGAAGTGCCTGCCGATCGGTGCGGGCGATTCGATCCGCACGATCGCGGCCGAGCGCCTGCTCGATCGCCGTGAGAAGCTCCTGTTCGCTGAACGGCTTCGTCAGAAATTCCACCGCGCCGGCCTTCATCGCCCGCACGCTCATGGGAATCGTCCCGTGGCCGGTGATGAAGATGATCGGCAGCTCGGCACCGGACTGGCTCAGCTCCGCGCTCAGCTCGAGCCCACTGCCGTCGGAGAGTTGCACGTCCAGCACGAGGCAGGCCGGATGGTCCGGTCGCGAATAACCGACAAACTCGGCGGCCGACGCGAACGTCTCGCACCGCAACCCCACCGACCGAATGAGGCTCCGCAACGCCTCGCGTACGGATAAATCGTCATCCACGACGAAGACGACCGGGTCGGACATGTCCATCTCGCCTCCGCGAAGTGGCGTGCCAGCGTGACATATTGCTGTGGCGAGCCAGGATGCGCCAGCGCGCGGCGATCAGCTCCGGATGGCCGGCGGCCGCGCGCCGGCCACAGGGAGCGAGAAGGAGAACGTGCTGCCCTCCCCCACCTTGCTCGCCACGCCGATCGTGCCGCCGTGCGCCTCGATGAGTCCCTTGACGATGGCCAGACCCAATCCCACGCCGCGCCTGTCACTCGTCGTCGACTGCCAGAAGTTCTCGAACAGATGCGGCAGATCCGACGACGGAATGCCGGGCCCGGTGTCCGCGACCTGAAACACCGCGCTGGTTTCGTGGCGGAAGGCGCTGAGCGTCACCGTACCGCCAACGGGCGTGAACTTGATCGCGTTGCCGAGCAGGTTGCCGAGGACTTGCGAAACGCGCAGCGGATCGGCGCGGACCGCCACGTCGTCGTCGGCCAGCGCGACGACGAGCTGGATGGGCCGCGATTCGGCGATCGGACGGCAGGACTCTTCCGCCTGGCGCAGGAGCACTTCGACTGTGACGTCCTCGACGGCGAGCGAGAGCCGCCCAGCCTGCAGGCGCGCCGCGTCGAGCAGATCGGAGATCAGGCGGTTCATCTGCTTCACCGCGCGAAGCGTCGTGTTCGACAACTTCGCGCGATCGGCGACGGGCAGACGGGGCTCGAACAGCAGCTGCGTCGTCGCGCTGATCAGGTTCAGTGGATTGCGCAGATCGTGCGCCACCACGCCGAGCACGTCGGCGCGCGCATGTGCGAGCAGCTCCGCCTGGCGGCGCTGGCGGCGTTCAGAGTCGTAGCTGGACGCACGGTGCAGCGCGGCGGCCGTCGCCTGCGCCAGCAGCAGCGTCACCGCCTGGTCGGCGACGCCGAACGCGGAGCAGCCGTCGAACGACAGTGAGACTGCGCCCACGATCTCGTCGCGATGAATCAACGGCGTCGCGATTTGCGCGTCGGCGTCGTCAGCGGTCACCCAGACCGGTGCGCCCGTGCGCAGGGCGCGCATGAGCGGCACGTCGGCATCTCGCGTCAACGCGCAGAGACGAGCTTCGACGTCGGCCGGATACCCGTACACGCCAAGCATCGTGACGCGCTCCCCCTGCGCGAGCGCGAGCGCCGCCTGCCTCGCTTCCACCACCGCCACGCCTTTGCTCAATACGACGGCGGCCACCTCGCTCACCGAACGCGCCTCAGATAGCGCCGCGGTGACCTCGTGCAGCTTGGAGGCGCGAACCGCGATCTGCTCGAGCTCCGCGGCTCGGGACTCCGCCACGCGCCGCGCACTCCGCAACGCGTCCATCGTGAGCACGATCGTCGCCGCGAGAATGAGGAACGCCGCGACGTCGAGCATGGGCGACGCCCCGCCGGCTTTGAACGAGCCGGCGGGCGGGAGAAAGTAGTAATCGATCAACAGCAGCGAGAGTGTCGTTGCGAGCAAGCTGGGGCCGCGGCCACCGTGCCACGCGGCGATCGCCACGGCCGGTACGAAGAACATGAAGCTCGGCGTGACCCAGTGGCGCTTGAGCAACGCCGTCGCGCCGAATGCCACGAGGACGAGGCAAGCAGCGACCGCATACCGCACGATTCTGTGACGTGGAGCCCGACTCATGGCAACCTCCCGATGCTGATTACAAATCAGCCGCGGCCCGTCGCGTGATGCCATTCCCCCAATGGGGTACGCACTCCGCGCCATCGCCAATGGCGGCGGCGATGCTACCACGAATGGGGGTGGAGAAGAACCCACGTTGGCGGGACGCGGGGGTCACCCACGCGGCCGTAGACTCTTCAGCGTGACAGTCCGCATCCCCCGGTGGACACTTCCACCTCGCTCGATTTCATACCGGCGCATTCGTGCGTGCGCGCTCGTGACGTGCGTCGCGTGTCGCGTGCCGCGGCTCGGCGCGCAAAGTGATTATCCCGTCATGACGCTCCGCGAGGTCATCGCCGGTGCGCTTGCGGTCAACCCGGTCGTCGCCGCAGGAGAAGGAAGCGTTCGAACGGCGTGGTCGACGCAGCGCGTGGCGTACGGCGCGTACCTGCCGACCATCACCGCGACATCCTCGGCAACGCGAACCGGTGCAAGCGCGGGAACCTCGTCGCCGATTCCAGGGGTGGGGACGAGCTCCAGCGTGGCGCGCAACGCGACCGTGGGGCTCGGCGCGGCGATGGATCTGTACACCGGTGGGCGGCGCAAGGCGAACGACGCGGCGGCGCGCGCCGAGGTCGAGGCGGCACGATCAACGCTCGTC
Source organism: Gemmatimonadota bacterium (assembly GCA_028287235.1). Lineage (GTDB taxonomy): Bacteria > Gemmatimonadota > Gemmatimonadetes > Gemmatimonadales > Gemmatimonadaceae > JAQBQB01. Next base: position 53,503 of record JAQBQB010000006.1, read on the forward strand.
GCCGACCGCTATGCCGTCACGCTCGCGGCGCAACGAGCGTTCTATGAAGTGATCCGCGCGGCAGACTTCGTGCGCGTCGCGGAGGCCGCCGCACGGGAGGCCGCCCAACTCCTGCGCTACACCACCGCCCAGTCGCGCGCCGGCACCGCCACCCGATCGGATCTTCTCCGCGCCCAGCTTCAGGTCACGACGACGCAGCAGCAGCTCGCCGCCGCGGCCGATACGCTCTCGGCCGACGCCTACGCTCTCGGATGGCTCGCCGGCGCGAACGGCCCAGTGGCGGCGCTAGACGATTGGACAGCTGAGATGACTCGCCCCCTGGCGCTGGACGACAGCGCCATCGTGCGCCTGGCGGTCGATGCGTCACCAACGGTCGCGGCGACGCAGGCCGTGACGTTGGCCGACGAAGCCGCCGTGCGCGCGGCGCGCAGCCTGTACCTCCCGACCATCAGCGCGACCGCCGGCTACAGCTGGGCGGCCAGCGCCACGACGTCGTCCGCCGGCACGCGGCCCGGATGGAACATCGTCCTCGGCACGACCTATCCGCTGTTCGACGGCTTTCTGCGCGAGGATGCCGTGACACGCGCTCAGGTCGCGGCCGACGTGGCGCGCGTGACCACCGTCGACGCTCGCCGCTCGGCGCGTGCCGCCGCGGCCCAGCTGCTCGGCGCGCTTCGCACGGCGGTGGCGGAGATCGTCCTCGGAACCGAAGCGATCCGGTCGGCGCGCGAGGATTTGCGCGTGCAGATGGCCCGCTACGGGGCCGGCATCTCGACCATGCTCGACGTCCTCACGTCGCAAGCGGCGCTCGTGCAGGCGGAACAGAGCCTCGTGCTCGCCCGGCACCGGTACCGGATCACACGCGCCAGCCTCGAGGCGCTGCTCGGTAGAGATCTCTGATGTGGATCGTCCATCTCGCGCTCCGGCGCCCGTACACCTTCGTTTGCGTCGCGATCCTGATGCTGCTGTTCGGCGTGCTCTCCATTCGCACCACGCCGATCGACATCTTTCCGGCGATCAACATTCCGCTCGTCTCGGTGATCTGGAACTACGGCGGGCTGTCGCCGCGAGACATGGAGCAGCGGATCGTGTCGAACGCCGAGCGCACGTACTCCTCGGTGGTGGGCGACGTCGAGCACATCGAGTCGGAGTCGCTCAACGGGACGGCCCTGATCAAGGTGTACCTGCAGCCCACGGCCGACGTGGCCACGGCCGTGGCGCAGCTCGCCGCGTCGTCGTCGGGCATTCTTCGCCAGCTCCCGCCGGGCGTTACCCCGCCGTACATCCTTCGCTTCAACGCCACCGACGTGCCGATCCTGCAGCTCGGCGTGAGCAGCCCGCAGCGAACCGAGGCACAGCTCAACGACCTGGCGACGAACTTCATCCGCACGCCGCTGGCGACGATCCAAGGGCTCACCATTCCCCCGGCGAATGGCGGCGTCTCGCGCGTGATCAACGTGGACATCGATCCGGCGGCGCTGTACGCCAAGGGACTCTCGCCGACCGACGTCACCACGGCGCTCGGGCTCCAGAACATCCTGCTGCCGTCGGGAACGATGAAGATGGGAGCGCGCGAGTACTTCGTGCGGCTGAACTCCACGCCCGATTCGATCCAGCTGCTGGGCGACATGCCGATTCGCGACGTGAACGGCACGATGATCTTCATCCGCGACGTGGCGCAGGTGCGCGACGGCTCGGGGATCCAGACGACCATCGTGCACAACAACGGACATCGCGGCCTGTATTTGACAATGCTCAAGAACGGCAACGTCTCGACTCTGGCCGTCGTGAGTCAGGTCAAAGCGATGCTGCCGCGGATCACGGCCACGCTGCCCGCCGACGTCAAGCTCACGCTGCTCGCCGACCAATCGGTGTACGTGAGCGCGGCGGTGAGCGGCGTCATCCGCGAAGGCGCGATCGCCGCGTGCCTCACGGCGCTCATGATCCTGATCTTCCTCGGCAGCGGGCGCTCGACGCTCATCGTCGCCACGTCGATCCCGCTCTCGATTCTCACGTCGATCGTGTGCCTTTCGCGGCTCGGGCAATCGCTGAACGTCATGACGCTCACCGGCCTCGCGCTCGCCGTGGGCGTGCTCGTCGACGACGCAACCGTGGCGATCGAGAACATCCACCGCCACCTCCAGCAGGGAAAAGAGCTGACGCAGGCCATCGTCGACGCATCCGAGCAGATCGCCTTGCCGGCGCTCGTCTCGACGCTCGCGATCTGCATCGTCTTCCTGCCGATCTTCGCGCTCTCCGGGCCGGCGGCGGCGTTGTTCCGGCCGCTCGCCATGGCGGTGATCTTCGCCATGCTGGCATCGTACTTCCTCTCGCGCACGCTCGTGCCCACGATGTCGAAGTACATGCTCCGCGCGGCCGAGGCCAAACCCGGCGCCCACCCGGGATTGCTCCGCCGCGCCGCGGACGGGTTCTCGCGCGGCTTCGGTGCATTCCGCGATACCTATCACACCGCGCTGGTATGGGCGGTGGCGCATCACCGTGCCGTGCTCACGGCGACCGCCCTGTTCGTCCTCGCCTCAACGCTGATGGTGCCGCAGCTCGGCGAAGATTTCTTCCCGCAGGTCGACGGTGGACAGTTCCTGCTTCACTTCCGCGCGCCGACGGGCACCCGCGTGGAAGAGACGGAGCTCATCGCCGCCGACGTGGAGAACGCGATCCGCGGCGTCATTCCGGCCAGCGAGCTCACGCTCGTGCTGTCGACGATCGGCTCGCCGTCGAGCGGGTTGAATCTCATTCAGGGATCGAGCTCCATCGGCCCGGCCGACGCGGACGTCCTGGTGCAGCTCACCGCGAATCACACGGGCTCCACGTTCGCGTACGTGCGCACGCTGCGGCGCGTGTTGCCGCAGCGCTTCCCCGGCGTGAGCTTTTTCGCCCAACCGTCGGACATCGTGAATCAGGTGCTGGACCTCGGCGTGCCGGCGCCGATCGACGTCCAGGTCGCCGGCGCCAACCTGACGGCGAACTTCGCGCTGGCGCAGCGCGTGGCCGGCGAGCTGCGCGCCGTGCCGGGCGCGGTGGACGTTCGCGTGCAACAGGTGATGGACGGGCCGCAGCTCTCGGTGTCGCCCGACCGCGTTCGGCTCGGACAGCTCGGGCTCACGCCGAGCTCCGTCGCGTCGAACCTGCTCATCTCGCTGTCGTCGAACGGTTCGACGGCGCCGAACTTCTGGCTCGATCCAAACAACGGCGTACAGTACGCGGTGAACGCCATGACGCCGCAGTACAAGAACGCGACCATGGGCGCGCTCAATGCCACGCCCGTCTCGGTCGCCACCTTCACTCAACCGCAGTTGTTCGGCAATCTCACCTCCGTGGCGCGAACGACGATTCCCGCCGTGGTGAACCATTACAACATCGCGCCGGTCGTCGACGTGTTTCTGAGCGCCGACCAGCGCGACCTGGGCGGCGTCGCGGGCGACGTGGCCGCGGTGCTCGCGCGCAACCAGTCGGCGCTTCCGCGCGGCTCCACGTTCGCCGTGCGTGGCCAGGTCGCGAGCATGACCGCGTCGTTCTCCGGGCTGGAGCTCGGAATGGTCTTCGCCGTGCTGCTCGTCTACATCCTCCTTGTCGTGAATTTCCAAAGCTGGCTCGACCCGCTCATCATCATCGCCGCTCTGCCGGGCGCGCTGACGGGCATCGTCTGGATGCTGTTCGTGACCGGCACCACGCTGAACGTTCCCTCGCTGATGGGCGCGATCATGGCGATGGGCGTCGGCACCGCGAACAGCGTTCTCCTAATCACGTTCGCCGAAGGCCAGCGCCGCGCCGGACGAAGCGCCGTCGAAGCGGCGGGCGACGCGGGCTATGCCCGGCTGCGGCCCGTCTGCATGACCGCGCTCGCGATGATCATCGGCATGACGCCGATGGCGCTCGGCATGGGAACGGGCGGCGAGCAGTACGCGCCGCTCGGCCGCGCCGTGATCGGCGGACTCCTCATGGCCACCGTCTTCACGCTGTTCGTCGTTCCGCTGTTGTACGGCGTGCTCCGACGGAAAGCGCCCGCCCAACAGGAGAAACCATGAGCTCCCAAGTCGACAGCGCGCCGCCCGCGGCGCCGATGGCCGCGCGACGCGTGCTCATCATCGGAATCGTCGTCGTGATAATTCTCGCGGCGCTGCTCGCGGCGGGAATCGTGCCGCGCCGCGCGCAACAACAACAGCTCCAGGCCAACGTGACCGCCGCGGCGGCCACGCTGCCGAGCGTCGCCGCGACCGCGGCGCAACGTCCAACCGCGCCGATCACGCTGGTGCTGCCCGGCACCATGGAGGCGCTGCATGAAGCGGCGATCTACGCGCGCGTGCCGGGGTACGTCCGCCGGTGGTACACCGACATCGGAGCGATCGTTCGCGCCGGAGAGGTGATGGCGGTGATCGACGCGCCCGAGCTCGAGCAGAGCGTCCTTCAGGCGCGCGCGCAACTCGCTCAGATGCAGAGTGCACTCGTCCTCGCGCGATCGAATTTCGCGCGGTGGCGGCTGCTCGCGGCGGACAGCGCCGTGACGTTGCAAGAGCTGCAACAGATGGAGCAGGCCTATGACGCGGCGGCGGCGAACGTTCACGCGGCCGAGGCCAATCTGGCCGGGCTCGTGTCGACGGAGCGCTACACCCGCGTCACGGCGCCGTTCGCCGGCGTCGTGGTGGCCCGCAACGTGGAGAACGGCGCGCTGATCTCGGCGACGGGCGCGTCGTCGACCCCGCTCACGGCCGGCGGGTCGCAGCTCGCATCGGCGACCACGGTCGCCGCGGCGAGCCTATTCCGAATTGCGCAGTCCGACACCATGCGTGTGTACATCAGCGTTCCGCAGGCGTACGCCGCATCGATCCGCCCCGGACAGGCGGCCGACCTCCTCGTCCAGGATCTGGGCGGCCGCTCGTTCCGCGGCGTCGTGGCGCGAACGGCCAGCGCGATCGACGCCGCCACGCGAACGCTGCTCACCGAAGTGGACGTGGCGAACTCCGGGCGCGCGCTGCTTCCGGGAATGAATGCGCGAATCCGCATTTCCATGCAGCGGGTGAATTCGCCGCTCGTCATTCCGTCGACCGCGCTCGTGGTCCGGACCGGCGGCCCGCAGGTGATCGAGCTCGTGCCGTCGGGGAAAGGCGTGGCCACCGTGCACCTGCGCAGCGTCGAGGTGGCGCGCGACTACGGCGCAACGCTGGAGATCGTGTCAGGTTTGGCGGACAGCGCGCTCGTCGCGACGATCGGCTCGCAGATGCTCAGCAACGGCCAGCGAGTGCGGATTGGAGCGGCGCCGGGCGACACCACGAAGGTGGCGGTCACGCATCCGTAGATGCGAGAGGCTCGCTCACGGGCACCGTGAAACTGAAGACCGCACCGTGCGGCACGCGCGGCGTCACCGACAGGTGACCGCCGTGCGCGTGGACAATCGAGCGGCAGATCGACAAGCCCATGCCCAAGCCGTCGGGCTTCGTCGTGAAGAAGGGATCGAAGATGCGCTTCGCGATGTTCGGGTCCAGCCCCATGCCCGTGTCCTCGACGAGAACGAGCACGAGGTCCGGCTGGGTGAGCACCGACGACAGCGTCAGCTCCCTGGGGCGGTCCACAACATCCCTCATCGCGTCGATGCCGTTCACGATCAGGTTCAGCAATACCTGCTGTAGCTGCACCCGATCGCCCATCACCGGCCGGGCGCCAACGGCGAAATCGGTACGCAGCACGACGCCGTGGCGCTGAGCCTCGCCGCGGATGAGTGCCAACACCTCCTGGATGGCGTCATCCATGTCGAGCGTCGTCAGCTGCGGCTCGGACTGCTTCGCGAGCGCGCGCAAGCCGCGGATCACTTCCGCGGCGCGTTTGCCGTCGCTCACCATGCGCGACAGCGCCTCCCGCGCTTCGTCGAGCTCGGGAGTGGGCCGGTTCAACCAGCGCAACCCGGCGCTGCCATTGCTCACGATGGCGGCGAGCGGCTGGTTGATCTCATGGGCGATCGACGCGGCGAGCTCGCCCATCGTCGTCAAGCGTGCCACGCGCGTGAGCTCCGCGTGGGCCTCTCGCAGCGCCTCCTCGCCGCGGCGGCGCTCCGTGATGTCCATGATCACACCGGCGTACTCCAACTCACCGGAGTTGGCAGCGTCGACGCGACCCAGGCTGTGCAGGTGCTTGATCGATCCGTCGGGCAGTACGATGCGATACTCGTGTTCGAACTGCCCTCGTTCGCGCACGGCCCGGTCGAGCGCTTCCTGAAACGCGGCGCGATCGTCGGCGTGTACCGTTGCCACGAATGCCTCGACCGACGGCAGCGGTTGGGCCGGCGCCAGGGAAAACATGCGCCGAAGCTCGGCAGACCAGGAGATCTCGGGGGTGCCGACCTTCCAGCGCCAGCTTCCCGTGTGGCTGATCTGCTGCGCATCGGTGAGGGAGGCTTCGCTCCGGCGCAGCTCGTCCTCGGCCCGCTTCCGGTCGCGGTTCTCCGCGAGCAGGTCCGCGTAGAGCCGCGCATTCTCCAGCGAGATCGCCGCCTGTGACGCGAGCAACTCGAGCACGGCGACGCGGTCCGACGTGAAGGCGCCCGGTGTCAGATTGTTTTCGAGATAGAGCGCGCCGACGAGCTTCGTCTGCTTGACGATGGGCAGGCACAAAAGAGATCGGGAACGGTGCTGCCGCACATACGCATTCTCTGAATATGCCGCGTTGCTCGATGCGTCGTCGACGACGACGCGCTCCCGCGTTCGGCTGACATAGTTCAACGCGGATTGCGGGAGATCGGACGGCGTGACCGTCGCGTTCCGAACGGTCACGACGACCTGGCCGCGGTGGGTGATGGCCTCCGCCTCGATGCGCGCGCCATCCTGGAGGTGAATGAGCAAGCCACGCTCGGCTCCCGCGACCTCGACGGCGAGCCGCATCAGCGCTTCGATCAATTTGCCGAGAACGATCTCGCTCGACAGCGCCTGAGACGCCCTGATCACGGTTTCCACGTCCAACATGCCCACGGGGGTTCCGATCGTGGTCGTGGGAGAGGTCGGCGCTGGTTCCTGGCGTAGGTGCGGATAGCGAGTCTCCAACTGCGCGACCTTGCCGAGCGCACCCCAGCGCTCGTAGCAGTACCGCGCGCTGCGAAGATGAGCGAGGAAGCTCGTCTCGAGGCCGCGCGCGGCGCAGAAGCGGGCAGCTACCTCGTGGGCAAGACCCTCGTTCTGCACCAGCCCGTTCTCGCGCGCCGACCGAATGGCCTGTTCGTACAACCGCAATGCATCCGCGTCTCGCCCTTCGATGCGCGCGATCTCACCCGATACCAGGGCGTGCTTGTCGCCGAACGTTGGCGGGTAGACGTCGGCCCACTCGCGCAGTTGTTCGCAGTGCGCCGCGAGCAGCTCGCGCCACGTACTCTGCTCGTGGGCCGAGCCGTTCTCGAACAGCGCCGACATCGTCAACGCGCCGTAGTAGAAATAGTCGAGCAGCTCGATCTGCGCGGTTGCGACCATGAGAAGGGGCGTCGCCTGGTCCGCCGCCGCGAGCGCTTCGGCGTAGTCGCCCGATAGGAACCGCGCCTTCAACTTGAGGATCCAATAAAAGCAGACCGTCAACGGCATTCCGTCGCGCGTCAGCCGTGCCTCGAACGCGACCTCGTCGAACTGCGCGTCGCTGAACGTGGAGAACGACGCGGTCCTACCCTGCATGGCCGCGATGAAGCGCTGCTGGCTCCGGATGATGTCCACCGTGTCGCCGTATTTGGCTGCCAGCGCGACCTGCAGCGCCGTCTCGGACTCGCGCCACACCGCGTCGAGTGGATCGTTTCGCAGCAGCAGCCCGGGCACCAGTTGGTGCATCCCGTAGCAGGCGAACGTCAGATCGCCCGTCTCGATCGCGGCGCGGGTGGTCGCCCGCATGAAATCGATCCCGGTCGCGATCGGCTGTGTCCAGAACGCAACCGTCCCCGTCGCGTGGTAGATCTTCGGCTGGTTGGCGATGAAGCGGTGCTTCTCGGCTAGGTCGCAAGCGAGCCTGGCAAACCGCCACCCGTCGCCGTACCGGTGAAAGACGGGCCCGGAGATGAATCCCAGCAGGGCAAAGCCGAGTGTGGACGCGTCGCTGATTCCATGTTGCATGCCAATCGTCACCGTGCGGCACGCGATCAAGCAGAACGAGCGAAAGTCGGTGAAGTAGGCGGGCGGGCCAAGGACCGAGAGCATCTGCACGGCGGCCTGCAACTCCGGATCCGTCATCAGCGGCAGATCGATGAGGCTCTCGGTCGAGTGCCCCTCGATGGTCCGCACGACGCTCTCGTATTCGGCCTGGACCTGCTCGCCGGTCGGGTGCGCCGGCAGGTCGATGCCGAACAGGCGCAGGCTCGTGAACGCGCTGGCCACAGCCTCGAGATTTTCCGACTTCACGGTGTGGAGCAACACCTTGACGTGGTAGACGGCCGCCTGGTCGACGTTCGATGTCGCGCGACGCAGCAGTTCGGCGATCAGCCGCTCGGCGGTGTCGAAGTTGCCGCACAGAAACTCGCACTCCGCGCGCTCGAGCCAGAGGGCGAACGTCAACTCGTATCGGCGGTCCCAATCCCGTTCGTCGAGCAGAGCCACGCCGGCCGCGAGATACACGCATGCCGAGGCATAGGCGGCCGACGCCTTGGCCCTCCGGCCGGCCCGCAGGCCGAGCGCCGCCACCTGCGCCTTCTCGTCTCCGTCGACGAGCAGCGCGGCGCCCCGGGTGAACTGGTTCGCGACCTCGAAGACATGCTCGGCGAGCTTTTCCGCCGTCATGTTCGCCAACAACACGCGCCCGATGCGCACGTGAAGGCCGGCGCGGCGCTCGTCGGGAATGAGAGAATACGCCGCCTGCTGTATCCGGTCGTGGAGGAACGTGTAGGCGCCGTCCAGACGGAAGACGAGCCCGGCCTGGACGGCGTCCCAGAGCGCCGCGTGCATCGTCTCCGCAGGTACTCCGCCAACGAGCGCGAGCGTGGCGACGTCGGCCACGTTCCCCAGGCAGGCGAGTTGCGTCAGCGCCTCCTGGGTACGTGTGGACAGCCGCTTCAGCTTCGCGGTCATGAGCTCGATCACGTTGTCGGTGTAGCTCCTGGCGCGGATGCGCGTCACGTCCCACTGCCATACTGCCGCGAGTGGATCGAACGCGAGCAGTCCGTCATCCGCGAGCGCCGTGAAGAACTGGATGGCGAAGAACGGGTTGCCGCCGGTCTTCTCGTGCACCAGCTGCGCGAGCGGCGCGGCGCGCGTCGGTGTGCAATGCAGCGCATCGGCAACGAGCCGGCCCACGTCATCGAGCGCGAGCGGCGCCAACACGATCTCGTGCACCCGCGCGCCGGCCGCGCGCACTTCCTCCAGTGTCCGCTTGAGCGGGTGCGAGGGACTGACCTCGTTGTCGCGGTAGGCGCCGACGAGCAGCAGGTGCCGCACTTCCGCGTGCGTGACCAGGTACTCGAGGAGGTCGAGCGTCGCCGCGTCCAGCCATTGCAGATCGTCGAGGAACAACACGAGCGGGTGCTCCGGCCGCGCAAAGACGGCGACGAAGCGCCGGAACACCATCTGGAATCGATGCTTCGCCTCTTGCGGCGCCAGCTCGGCGACCGGCGGCTGCGGGCCCACCACGAGCTCCAGCTCCGGCACGAGGTTCACGATGAGCTGTCCGTTCGGACCGAGCGCATCGCGCAGCGCGTCGCGCCACCGGCCGAGCTCCGCGTCGCTCTGCCCGAGCAGCGGACGCATGAGACTCTGGAAGGCCTGCGCCAGCGTGGCATACGGGATGTCGCGCGTGTATTGATCGAACTTGCCGGACGCGAAGAGTCCGCGCGTTGGGACGAGCACCTTGTGCAGCTCGCTGACCACCGTCGATTTGCCGATGCCCGAATACCCGGAGACCAGAACGAGCTCCGGCGCGCCAGTGGTGACCACACGGTGGAACGACGCGACCAGCGTGTCGATGTCATGTTCGCGCCCGTACAGCCGTTCGGGAATCAGGAGCTGGTTGGAGAAGTCCTGCGTACCGAGCGCAAAGAGGTCGATCCGTCTCGACGACTCCCAATGATCGAGGCAGCGTCGCAAATCGAAGGCGAGCCCCGAGGCGGTCTGGTAGCGATCCTCCGGCATCTTGGCGAGGAGCTTGAGCACTACGCGGGAGAGCTGCACCGGCACGGTGCTCACGCGCTCTCCCGGTGGAACCGGCTGCCGCGCAATGTGGCAGTGCACCCACTCGATCGGATCGCCGGCGGTGAACGGCAGCGTTCCGGTGAGCATCTGGTAGAAGGTGACTCCCAACGCATACAGATCGCTTCGAGAATCGATGGAGCGATTCATCCGGCCGGTTTGCTCCGGCGCCATGTATGCGAGCGTTCCGGCGATCACTTCCGGCGGCGCCGGCGACTGATGCTCGCGGGACAGCCGAGAGGCAATGCCGAAGCCGGTGAGCCACACGCCGCTCGTGGCTACGTCGACCAGAATGTTGGACGGCTTGATGTCCTTGTGAATGAGCCCCCGTGCGTGCGCGCGCCCGAGCGCGGCCGCGAGCGGAATCGAGATGCGGAGAAACAATCCGACGTCCATCGGCTCATCGAGCAGCCGCTCGAGCGGCTCGCCCCCGCAATCGTCCAGGACCAGCGTGAGACACGCCTCGCGCCGGAACAGCTCCGCCGGCCGCGCCGCCCACTCGGGATCGAGCTCCGCCCGCAGCGCGAACTCGTGCTCGATCCGCTCGAGCGAGGCCGGCGCGGGATGATCACCGGCGGGCGCGAGCAAGAGAATCGACGGGAGCCCGTCGCCGCGGCCGCGCAACAGTGTGAGCGGTCCGCCGCGCAACTTCGAGAAATCGTATGCCGAGAGTTCCGCCACGAGGGTCTCCTTGCGAGCCCGCGTCCACAGTCGTTCCCTACGGCAGTGTCGTCTGGAGACTCGCGCTTCGCAAGACCTGCTACCTCGGATGAGGTAGTGAAACACTGGCGGTGTCGGGGATGCGCCGCGCGACGGGCGACGCGAAACTGAGCCATGACCCGGCGGCGCGGGGAACCGCGCCCTGCTTCCCGACTTCGACACCCGTGTGGGGAGTTCCATGCGACAGAAAAACCCGAGCATCATTCGCGCGCTGTCCGACGACCCGTCGGTCGTCGAGCGCTTCTGGACGAACGTCAGCCGGACCGACGCCGCCGACGACTGTTGGGAATGGTCCGGATACGTCCGCCACGGCGGCTATCCCACCTTCTGCGTCCGCCAGTTCGCGGTTCGCGCCGCGCACGTCGCCTGGTTCACGCACACCGGCGAGCTTCCCGCGGTGGGCCGCGTCATCCAGACGTGCGCCAATCATCGCTGCGTCCGTCCGTCGCACCTGGCATGGAGTCTCGGCCGCGCGGCAGAACGTAACGCGGTCACGATGAACGACGGCTACGTGGCCCTGGTGGGAACTCCGTTCGCCGCGGCCGTCCGCGCCGTGAACGAGCCGCGTGTATTTCGGCTGATCCCGTCGAGTGACAAGGTGCCGGCACCAGAGGCGGCATAGCGCCATGTCCGCGAGAACGACCGGCACCGGCGTACCCGTCGTTGCGCTCGTATGCGTCGGCCTGTTCATGACGACGCTCGACGCCTCGATCGTCAACATCGGCTTGCCGTCGATCGCGCGTGCATTCAACACGCCGCTCAACGGCGCGGTGGAATGGATCGTCATCTGCTACTTGGTCGTGATCGCCGGACTGCTGCTCACCTTCGGTCGCTTGTCCGACGTGATTGGCCGCTCACCGATCTGGATGACGGGCCTGGTGATCTTTACCGCCGGATCGGCCGCGTGCGGCGCGGCCCCGTCGCTCTCGTTGCTCATCGCCGCGCGCGCACTGCAGGGCATCGGCGGCGCGTTGATCTTCTCGACGAGCACCGCCCTGATCAGCGGCGCCGTGCCCGCGACGAAACGCGGCCACGCGCTGGGATGGGGCGCGGTCGCCATCGCGCTGGGCTCCAGCGCCGGCCCGGCCATCGGCGGATTCCTCACGGCGTTCGCGTCGTGGCGCTGGATCTTCTACGTCAATGTGCCCATCGGACTGGCCGCCATCGTCGCGACGTGGCGGCTGCTGCCACCGAAGATCGAGCGCCGGGGAGAGCAATTCGATCCGTGGGGTGCGCTGTTGCTCGCGGTCGCCCTGGCCACGCTGAACGTGGGGCTCTCATTTGGCCAGGAATGGGGCTGGACGTCTCCGCGCGTGCTGCTCACGCTGTCGATCGGTGTCGCATCGCTGGGTGCCGGCGTGTACACGGAGCTGCACGTCGCGCAACCGATCATCGACATACGGCTGTTCCGCAATCGCGTGTTCTTCTCGGCAACCGCGAGTCTCCTCTGCTCGATGCTGGCGCTGTTCGCGGTCGGCTTTCTCCTTCCCTTCTACTTCGAGGAGCTCCGAGGATTTTCGCCGCAACGGACCGGCGTGCTGCTCACGCCGTTTCCGGTCACCATGGCGATCGTCGCACCCGTTGCCGGTGCACTGTCCGACCGGGTGGGATCGCGCTGGCTCACACCACTCGCGCTCGCGATCACCGCGGCCGCGCTCCTGCTCATGACGCAGCTCGATGCGGCGAGCCCAATGTCGGCCATCGTGTGGCGTCTCGCGCTTGCCGGCGCCGGGATCGGGCTGTTCCAGGCCCCGAACACCAGCGCCTTGCTGGGCGCTGCACCTGCATCGCAGCAAGGAATGGCGTCGGGAGTGTTCGCCACCACGCGCATCACAGGCCAGGCCCTCAGCATCGCCGTGGCGGGAGCGGTGTTCGCCACCCTGGGCGGCGCCGCAGCGGGCAGCGCGCTCGCGGCGCCGATGGGGCGCGGCGCGGCGGCCGGCAATCCGGTTCACCTTGCGCTGGAAGCGACGTTCCAACGCGGCTTCCACGCGGCGTTGGCGACGTGCGCCGCGTTCGCGGTGGTCGGCGCGCTCGCCGCGCTCGTGCGCGGCGGTGGCCAGCGACCAGCGGTTGAAGTGGCTGGGGGCCAGAACAGAGTCGCCTGACCTCCGTCGTGCGCCTACGCCGTGCGCCTACGCCGTGCGCTGCTTCGGCGCGTCCTCCGCTCCGGTACGGCGCATCGACACCGCACCCAGGGCGGCGACGTCACGATCGCCGTCGCCGCGTGCGACCGCCTCGAGAAGACTCTCATGCACGAGGTCGGCCAGCGGCATGGGTGCGCCGGCTGCATCGCTCGCGGCAAGCGCGAGACGCACGTCCTTGAGCAACAGTGAAATCTTGAACCCGGCAGGCTCGTACTGTTGCCGGGCGATCAACGCGCCATACGTCTTGTACGCCGGCGCCGCGAAGACCCCGTTCGTCAGGATGTCGAGCAGGTCCGCGGGCGCGATCCCGTGACGCCACGCCATCGCCGCCGCCTCGGCCATCGCTTCCACGGCGGCGCCGAGCATGACGTTGCCGGCGAGCTTGACGACGTTGGCCCGCTCGGGTTGGGTCCCGATCCACCACGTCCGCTGACCAATTACGTCGAACAGCGGCTCGACGCGGGACGTGACGTTCGAGTCGCCCGCGGCGACGATGGTGAGCTTTCCCTCTGCCGCGAGCTCGGGACGACCGAACACGGTCGCGGCGACGTACACGAGCCCCGCCGCTCGGTGCCGAGCAGCAAGGTCGCGCGCCAGCGCGACGGAGATCGTCGCCATGTTCACGTGCACCAGTCCTTTTGGCGCACCGTCGAGAAGGGGATCGATCACCGCGTGCACGGCGTCATCGTCGGCGAGCATCGAGAACACCACGTCGCCGGCGAACGCCTCGCGAGCTGACGCGACTGGCCGGGCACCCTGGCGCGCGAGCGCATCCACCGCGGCGCGATCCCGATTCCACACTCGCACCGTGTGGCCCGCGTTGACGAGCCTCGCCGCCACACGCGAGCCCATCATTCCGAGTCCAATGAAGCCGATGTCCATCATACGTCCCTTCCTCTGTGCTGTCGCTTCGCAGTGTAATCGCGCCGCGCACTTCGCACGTCACCCAAACGGGGAGGTGCGCCCTACTTCGACAGCGGGCCCCGTTCTCTACCCACATGGAGTCACGGCAAGACCCCCGCGTCTGGGAATGTGCACCGAAATTTTTCGCCGTAGACTGACTCACACCCAGCAATCTCCGTGAGTCTCGCATGCGTCAGAAACACCACGCCGGCCAACCCGTCCTCGCGGCGCCCTTCACGCCGAAATCCGAGGACCGCCGCACAGCTCGCACCACTCGCACCGCGCGCGCCGCCAACATCACGCCGAGGCAGGCACTCGCGCGGCTCTCCGAGGCGAGCCATGACCTCCGCGACCCGCTGCAGGTCATCGCGTCGTATACGGCGCTCATCGCCGACGGACTCTGCGGCCCGGTCACGAGCGAGCAGCGCATCTACCTGAACCGCGTGCGCGGACAAGTCGACCATCTTGCCGCTGTGGTCGGCTCGATTCTCGTCCTGGCGCGCTTGACGGAGCCCGGCCACGCGCTGGAGCTGTCAAATGTGCCGGCGCGAGAACTGCTGGCCGAGGTGCACGATCTCGTCGAGCCGTTCGCGGCCGCGGCCGGGGTATCGTTGGTCGTCGACAGCCCGCAAACGCCCATCGTGGTGCACGGTGAGCGCACCGCGCTCCTGCGGGTGTTGGCCAATCTCGCGGGCAACGCGGTGAAGTTCACGCCGAGGGGCGGCCGCGTCTCGCTGTCGGCGGTCGCGCTTGCGGACGCGGTGGAGCTTCGCGTCGCCGACACCGGACCGGGAATCTCGCCAGCGCATCTCGACGCGATCTTCGACCCATTCGTTCAGGTTGCGGACACCAGCGCCGTCGGGCGGCGAAGCGCCGGAATGGGTCTGGGGCTGGGCCTCTCGATCGCGCGCGACCTCACTCTGCTGATGGGTGGCGAGCTGTTCGTTCGCAGCACCGTCGGAGTCGGCTCTGTGTTCGTCGCTCGCTTTCCGGCGAATGGGCGTTTCCCCACCGAGAAGGCCGCATGAGCACGACACATTCTACCAAAGTATGATGGCGGGTCCGGCCGGTATTGCATCAAGTTGCTGGCGGTGTGGCCGGCCAGGCTGAGACCCAGGAGGTGCCCCGATGACTGCCGCGATGACCACCGAGATGCGGAAAACCGGAGTCGACGTCGTCGGCGACATGCCGTGGGGCACGCATTTTTGTGTCTTCTACGAGACGAAGGCGGACCTCCTCGAGACGCTGGTCTCGTACTGCAGGGCTGGACTCGAGAGCGACGAGTTCTGTCTCTGGGTCGTTGCCGCGCCGCTCACCGTGGACGACGCCAGGCAGGCGTTGCGGCGCGGGGTTCCCGACTTCGACCAATACTTGATCGATCCCAGCATCGAGATCGTCGGCGCGCGCGACTGGTACCTTCAGGATGGGAAGTTCGATCTCCGCAGAGTGGTTGCCGGTTGGCACGAGAAGCTCGCGCACGCGTCGACGAGGGGGTACGCCGGCGTACGGGTGACCGGCGATACCGCCTGGCTCGAAAAGAACGACTGGAGGGATTTCTGCGACTATGAGGAATCGCTGAATCAATCCATTGCGAACCAGCGCTTGGCGGTGATGTGCACGTATCCGCTCGAGGCATGCGGAGCGTCTGAAATTCTGGACGTGGTGCAGACACACCAATTCGCCCTCACGAAGCGACGCGGAAGCTGGGAGGTCATCGAAACCGCCGGGCACAAACAGGCGAAGGCTGAGATCAAGCGACTGAATGAGGATCTCGAACGGCGGGTCGTGGAGCGCACCAGCCAACTGACGGCGGCCAACCGGCAGCTCACCAAGGAGATCCGCGAACGTCAGCGCGCCGAAGAAGCGCTGCGGCGGAGTGAGGCGTATCTGACGGATGCGCAGCGGCTCACCCACACGGGCAGTTGGGCGTGCAACATCGCCACGCGAGAGGTGCTCCACTCGTCCGAGGAACACTCTCGGCTGTACGGCTTCGATCCGGACAGCGGCTTGCCTTCGTTCGAGGAATTCCATCAGCGCATTCATCCCGACGATCAACAGCGGTTCATCGAAAGCCTGGAGACGGCGAACCGCACGCGAACGGACTTCGAGGTGGATTTCCGAGTCGTGCTTGCCGACGGCACGACGAAATTCATGCACGCGCTGGGACATCCGGTGCGCAACGCGTCTGGCGACGCCGGCGAATTCGCGGGCATCTCGATGGACGTGACCGAACAACTGCGGGCCGACCGGGAGCGCGAGACCCTCCGCCAGGCGCAGGCGGATCTCGCGCACGTCACCCGGGTGACGACGATGGGCGAGCTGACCGCGTCGCTGGCGCACGAGATCAAGCAACCGATTGCCGCGGCGGTGATCGGCGCGCAAACCTGCCTGCGGTGGCTTGGCCGCGAAGAGCCCGACGTGCCGGAGGCGCGCGAAGCCGCGTCGAGAATCCTCAACGACGTCACCCGCGCGTCCAACATCATCAACCGAATCCGCCAGCTCTTCCAGCGGGGTGCCCCGGAGCGGGAGCTGCTCGACGTCAACGATATCGTTCAGGAGATGATCGGACTGCTGCGCAGCGAGACGAGCCGGTATTCGATCTCGATCCGCAGCGAGTTTGCCAACGATCTTCCCAAGGTCATGGCCGACCGCGTGCAATTGCAGCAGGTGTTGATGAACCTCATGCTCAACGGCATCGAAGCCATGAAGGACGTGGGCGCAGTCGGCGAGCTGACGATCGCGTCGCGGCGGGACGACGACCACCAGCTCGAGATCTCCGTTGGCGACACGGGCGTGGGACTGCAGGCCGAACAGGCGGAGCAGGTCTTTCATGCGTTCTTTACCACCAAGCCTCAAGGCACCGGCATGGGACTGCCCATCAGCCGGTCCATCATCGAGTCTCACGGAGGC
This sequence comes from Gemmatimonadota bacterium, assembly GCA_028287235.1. Taxonomy (GTDB): domain Bacteria; phylum Gemmatimonadota; class Gemmatimonadetes; order Gemmatimonadales; family Gemmatimonadaceae; genus JAQBQB01. Next base: position 70,337 of record JAQBQB010000006.1, read on the forward strand.
CGGTTGTGGGTGAGTCCCAATGCCGGACGGGGCGCAACGTTTCGGTTCACGTTGCCCATCGACCTGCCGGGGCCAGCTGATCCTTCATTCGAGCGAGCGCTCGAACAGCGCTAGCCAAGTCAAACCGAATGCTCTAGCGCGACCGCCCCGCCGCGGCGCGTTCCTTCATGACGACCGCCGCGGTTCCGACCGCCGCGGTCGTGAGCAAGAACGGCAACAGCGGCGCATAGAGGTGCGCGTACACCAACAGCAGCCCGCCCGCGGCGGCGCCCGAGAATAAGGAGATGAGAATGCCGGCGAGCAGCCGTCGTTCGTCGATGGTCGCCGACCAGTGCGCGAAGTCGCCGAAGAGCAGGATGAACGCTCCGGTCGCCGCCGTCGACAGCACGCCCTCCACGTGCAGCGTTTGAACCGCGACGCTTTGCATTCCCATCGCCAACGCCCAGAGCGCGAGGAGAGCGCGCGTCACGCGCATCGTCGGCTCGCCGCCGTTCGCGAACCAGACGATCAGGAATGCAGCGTGCGGAATCAGCGACGCACTGAGGACGATCGTCGCCTGGTGCGGCCAGGTGCCCGGGTGTTCGGACGGCTTGACCATGCGCGTCGCGAGATAGACCCCGGCCGCGAATGCAGCCATCGGAATTGCCACGCTCACCACACCGGGGCCGCCCGCGCCCGCCACTCCCAGCCCGAGAAACGCAACGTTCCCCGTCATGAACGCCGAAAAGATTCTTCCCAACGCGAGGTAGCTGATGGCGTCCACAGCGCCCGACGACACCGTCAACGCGTTCAGCAGCAGATCGCGAATCCTGAGCTCGACCGCCTCATCGCCCCAAGTCGCCACGCGCTCACCCGCTGACCACCGGCATCTTGGCCAGCGGAATCCCGTTCAGCACCGACTCGTCGACGTGCAGGTGCGCCCGCACCAGCTCGTGCGGCGTGAGCTTCAGCCATTGCGCCAGCGAGACGTCGGCGAAGTGGTCGCTGCGGAAGATCTCGAGAAACCGCAGCGTGGTGTCGCCGATGTTCTCGACGTAGTGCGCCATTGGAAACGGCACGGCGCCCACGTCGCCCGCCTGGAAATTGAACGTGCGCGCATTGTTGGTCGACGCGAACACCGTCATCCGCGCTCGCCCCTCGATGTAGTACTGCCACTCGTCCACGTTCGGATGCCAGTGCACCTCGCGCATACCGCCCGGTTCGACTTCCACCAGCGCGGCCGCGATCGTCTTCGACGCCTTGAAGCGCGACGAGTCGGTGATGCGGACCGCGCCGCCCCGCATGCGCATCGGCTCCTGCGCCAGCATGCGGTAGCTGAACGACTCGGGCACCGGCCCTGCCCCGGCGATGCGATCGGACTCGAGCGGTCCCGGCATCGGCGCCTGGAAAATCCAGAGATCCTTCTGCGGAATGCGATCGAACGCACTCTCCGCTACGCCGAAGTTCTTCGCCAGAATGTCCTTCGGCGTGTGCGCCATCAAGTCGCTGAGCAGGAAGGTCTCCTCCTCGGAGAAGAATCCGTCGTCGAAGACGAGCAGAAACTCGCACCCGTCGTCACCGAGTCCCTGGATCGAGTGCGGAATGCCCGCCGGGAAGTACCAGAGATCTCCCTCGCCGACGTCGTCCTGAAACGCGTGGCCATCCTGATCGATCGCCGTGATCCGCGCGAGGCCTTTGAGCATGTAGGCCCACTCGGCCGCCTTGTGCCAGTGCATCTCGCGCACACCGCCGGGCGTGAGCCGCATGTTGACGCCCGCCACCTCGGTCGCGATGGGCAGCTCGCGCGCCGTCGTCTCCCGGCCCCAACCGCCATCGGACAGATGCATGTGACTGTCGGCGAACGACCATCGCAGGTTCGCGACCGTGCCGTGGTCCACCGACGGAGGCACCATCAGATCCGGGTTCTCGGCTTCCCGCGCCGGATTCGTCGGTCCGATGATGGTCGCACCTCGGGCGCCGCTGATCGGCTGCCGTCGAACGGGGCGCTCGGTACGTTCGCGCTCGCGATTCATGGATGATTCTCGGTTGGAAGAAATGTCTGCGCCGCCTCGATGCGGTCATAGTCGAACCGGCGCGCACTCGCCGACGGTGCAACGGTGATGATGACGTACTTCGACGTTGGCGTATTGCTGCGGTCCGCCACGCTGTTCACCGGGACGAGCACGTTCGCTTCCGGGAAATAGGTCGCGGCGCATCGCCGCGGAATGTCGAACGGCACGACGATGAACGTCCGCGACGTGCGCGTCTCCCCCTCGAAGTGGCTCGTGAGATCGACGACCTGCTGCGCCTTCAGGCCGAGCTCGTCGACGTCCGCCGGGTTCATGAAGATCACGCGCCGCTCGTCGTGTATGCCGCGATACCGGTCCTGAAGTCCGTACACCGTGGTGTTGAACTGATCGTGGCTTCGCACCGACATCATCACGAGCTGGCCGGGCTCCAACTTCGTGCGCGGAATTGGGTGACAGGTGAACACCGCCTTGCCCGCGTGCGTCGACCACTCGCGCTTGTCGCGCGGCAGATTGGGGAGATAGAACCCGCCCGGCTCGCGCACTCGCGCGTTGAAGTCGCTGAAGCCAGGGACTACGCGCGCGACGTGATCGCGGATGCGATCGTAGTCGGCCACGAGCCCATCCCAATCCACGGTGGAGCGCGCCCCGAGCGTCGCCTTCGCCATGCGCGCCACGATCACCGGCTCGGCGAGCAGGTTGCCGTTTGGCGGATCGAGCCGGCCCTGCGACTTGCTCACGATGCCCATCGAGTTCTCGACGGTCACGAACTGGTCGCGTCCCGATTGCACGTCGCGCTCCGAGCGGCCGATCGTGGGAAGGATCAGCGCCTCCTCGCCGGTGACGAGGTGCGATCGGTTCAGCTTGATCGCGACATGTGCAGTGAGCACGCACCGCTTCATCCCGGCCGCGCCATACGCCGTGTCGGGCGTGGCCGAGAGGAAGTTGCCGCCCATGCCGAAGAAGACCTTCACCTTTCCGGCGTGCATCGCCCGAAGCGTTTCAACCGTGTCGTAGCCATGCTTCTGCGGCGGGTTGAAGTTGAACTCCTTGCCGAGCGCGCCGAGAAACTGCGGCGTCATCCGCTCCCACACGCCCATCGTCCGGTCGCCCTGCACGTTGCTGTGCCCACGCACGGGCAGCGCGCCAGCCCCACGGCGGCCGATCGCTCCCTTCAGTAGCAGCAGGTTCACGCATTCCTGAATCGAGCTCACCGCGTTCTTGTGCTGCGTGAGCCCCATCGCCCACGCGACGACCAGCCGGTCGGTGCTCATCACCACTCGCGCCGCGTCGGCGATCTGCTCGCGCGAGATGCCGCTCTCCTCGACGATCACGTTCCAGTCGGCCGCCCGCAGCTGCTCGACGTATGCGTTGTAACAGACGGTGTGCTCGCGGATGAACGCGTGGTCGAACACCGTGCCGGGCGCCGCGTCCTCGGCGGCGAGCATCTCCTTCATGATGCCCTGAAGCACGGCGACGTCGCCGTTGATCCGGACCGGCAGATGGAGATCGGCGATCGGTGTGCTGCGATGGGTGAGCACCTGCAACACCTGTTGCGGATGTTGAAAGCGCACCAGCCCCGTTTCGCGAAGCGGATTGATCGCGATGATCTTCGCGCCGTTCTTCTTGGCGAGCTGCAACGCCGTCAGCATGCGTGGGTGACACGTTCCCGGATTGTGTCCGATGTCGATGAGTACGCCGGCCTGATGCACGTCGTCGAGTGTCGCCGTTCCCTTGCCGATGCCGATGGAATCGGTGAGCGCGGTGCCGCTCGACTCGTGACACATGTTCGAGCAGTCGGGCAGGTTGTTGGTGCCGAGCTGCCGCGCGAAGAGTTGGTAGAGAAAGGCCGTCTCGTTCGCAGTCCGGCCCGACGTATAAAACGCCGCCTCGTTCGGATCGCCGAGCGCGTTGAGCCTGTCGGCGATTAGAGAAAACGCATCGTCCCACGAGATCGGCTCGTAGTGCGTCGCATCCTTGCGGAGCACCATCGGCTGCGTGATCCGCCCCTGCTGGCCGAGCCAGTAGTCGCTTCGCTGCGAGAGCTCGGCCACGCTGTTGTCGCGGAAGAACTCGGGCGCGATGCGCTTGCGGGTGTTCTCTTCGCTCGCCGCCTTCGCGCCGTTCTCGCAGAATTCGGTGTGCGTGCGCTCGCCGTTCGGCGGATCGGGCCACGCACACCCCGGACAGTCGAACCCGTCGGTCTGATTGAGCTGGAGGAGCACCCGGGCTCCCTTCACCGCGCCGAGGTTCTTGTACGCGAACTTGATCGACTCGACGATCGCAGGCACTCCGGCGGCGACTGTCGATCGTTTGCCGATCACGCCGTTCGTGCCGGTCAGCACTTCCGGCGCCATGGCCAGCAGCGGCTCGCCGTGGCTCGCTTCATCGCCCGCCACCGCGGAGGCATCGCCCTGCTCGGCGGTCATCTCGCTGCGGATCCGATGCTCGCTCGAGAGATCGACTTTCGCGATCTCCCACGAGTTCATCTGGCGATCCGAATGCCTGCCGTGGATCGCGCCGTGCTCGTGGTCCGTGGGGCCGCGGGCGGTGTGGTCCGAGGCCAGCTCGCGCTCGGTCGGGCGCGGCTTGTCGGTATCGGCGTCGGAGTTGGTCGCCATGATGGTGAATCTCGGTCGTCCCGGCGACGCCGTCTTGAATCGGATTGTTGTGCGGAACGACACGTCAAGCCGTACACATGTACTCTTGACGTGACCATATGCTCCCCTGCCATCTTCGGACCATGTTGCGGGCGTGCTCATCCCGAAGGACGGGACCGTGGTGGCGTGTCATCGTCTCGCTCGCCTGGCGAGCGGGAGCGATCGTCATCGCGCCGCCTATTGCCGCGCAGCAGCTGCCCTCGTCGGTCGCCGAGTATCAGCACGACCGCTGGCTGTTGCGCGACGGGCTGCCCGGCACTCGCGTCGAAGCGATTCTCCAGAGTCCCGACGGATATCTCTGGTTCTCCACGCTGAACGGACTCGTTCGTTTCGACGGCGTGCGCTTCTCGATCTTCGATCGAACCAATACACCCGCGCTCCGCGACGCCGACGCCTTCCCCACGCGTCCGCTGCTCGTCGATCGCCACGGTGTCATGTGGATCGGCACCACCGCGGGGCTCGTCCAATACGAGCACGGCGAGTTGCGCCATGTTCGCAATTCGGGCGATGCGCGCGGTGCCAACGTCGGCGAGATCGCCGGCATGGTGGAGGATCGCGCCGGCACGCTCTGGGCGTACGACTCGTCCACCGTCGGCGGGTTGCTCGTGATGCGCGACGGCCGCTTCCAGCTTGCCGCGGAACGATCCGCGCTGCATCACCGCATCACGGCCCTGGCCGCGGACAAGAGCGGCGCGCTCTGGATCGGAACCTCGGGAGGCGGGGTCGTTCGAATGAGCGGCGCGACCGCCACGACGTTCACGACGCACACGGGGCTGCCCGACAATTTCGTGACGTCGCTCTTCGTCGCCGCCGACAGCACCGTCTGGGTCGGTACGGAGCGTGGATTCTCGCGCCTCGAGCATGGTGTGCTCGTGCCGCACTCGCTCGCCAGCCTCGGCGGCACGCGCGGCATGGTGCGAACGATCGCCGAAGCGCGGGACGGCGGGATCTGGCTCGGCACCGACGACTATGGGCTGCTTCGCTGGCGGAACGGCCAGCTCTCGTCGTACGCGATGCACGAGCAGTTCGTCTCCGATCTCACCGACAACCTCGTGACGTCGGTCTTCGTCGATCGCGAAGGGACCTTGTGGGCCGGCACGGGCGTGGGCCTCGACGAGTTTCGGACGGCGAGCTTCGTGACGTTCAGCGCCGGCCAGGGCCTGCCGACGATGACACCCGGAGCGCTGCACTGGAGTGGCGACCAACTCTGGTTGGCGCCAAAGACAGGTGGGCTCGTGCACGGTACTCCGGGACGATTCGTCGCCGCGAGCCTTCGCGGGCTGGACGGAGTCCGCGTGTTCGGCATGGCGCCCGGCCGGGACGGAGGACTCTGGCTCTCGTCCACCGATGGAGTATTCCACTACCGCGACGGGACGGTGCAACGGCGGACTGCGCGCGATGGACTCTCCGGTGGCTGGGTCCTCGCCGTGCTCGAGGATCGTGACGGGCGCATCTGGGCGGGTACGCTGGCCGGCGGTGTCCATCGCCTCGACAGTGCCGGCGCCAGGTCGTTCACTACTGCGAACGGCCTCGCCGGCGATCGCGTGCGCAGTCTCCTCGAAGACCGGCAGGGTGCGGTTTGGATTGGCACGGCCGACGGCATCTCGCGAGTTCGCCATGATTCCGTTACCTCGTTCTTCACCGAGACACGGGGGCGCGGACCGAGTGTGACGTCGATCTACGAGGATCGCCGCGGCCGGCTCTGGTTCGGCACCTTCCGCGGATTGGCGCGGATCGTCGACGGCCGGGTAACGGTCATCGACCTGCACCACGGACTTCCCGGCGACGTGGTTGCCTCGATCACCGAAGACGACGACGACGGACTGTGGCTCAGCACCAGCCGCGGCATCGTCCGCATCTCCGCCGACGAAGCCGCCGCGGTGACCGAGGGACGCGCGCCCGCGGTGCACGCGACGACCTTCGGCACGCTCGACGGCTTGGTCTCGGCCACGCCAGTGTGGAGAGCACAACCCTCGTCGCTGCGCTCGCCCGACGGAAGGCTGTGGTTCTCGACGCCGCGCGGACTCGCCGTGTTCGATCCCAAACGCCTCGCGCACAACGCGGTTCCTCCGCCCGTACGCGTGGAGGAAGCGCTCGTCGATGGACAACCGGTGTCGCTGACCGCGCTGTCGCTACCGCCGCGCGCACGGCGGCTCGATCTGCGCTACACCGGGTTGAGCCTGCGCGCTCCGCAGCGCGTGCGCTTCCGGTACAGGCTCGAAGGGTTCGACACGAGCTGGGTCAACGCGGAGACCGCGCGGTCGGTATCGTACACGAACCTCGCGCCGGGTAACTATCGCTTTCGTGTCGTCGCAAGCAACGACGACGGCGTCTGGAACGAGCGAGGTGCCGCGCTCGACTTCCGCGTGCTTCCGTCGTTCTATCAAGCCGCATGGTTTCGCGCGCTGCTCGTGCTTGCCGCGCTGCTCGCGGGTTGGGGCGTCTTGCGTCTGCGCCAGAAACAGCTGGAACGGCGCTTCGCCCTCGTGCTCGCGGAGCGCAACCGCATGGCGCGCGAGATACACGACACGCTGCTCCAGGGATTCACCGGCATCACGCTACAGCTGCAGCCGGCGTCACGGCTCGTGATGGATGCGCCGGACCGCGCCCGCGAGCACATCGATCGCATCCTCGCGCTCGCCGACAAGACGCTGCTCGACGCGCGGCGGGCCGTGTGGGACATGCGCGCTCCGGCGCTTCAGAAGGACAGCCTCGCCGTGGCGTTCGAGGACGTCGTCCGCCACGCCGCCGACGGCAGCGGTTTGGCGGTCCGCATTCGCGTGGTTGGAAAACCGAGGCGCCTGTCGCCCGCGGCGGAGATGGCCCTGTTTCGTATCGGACAGGAAGCGGTGGCCAACGCTGTGAAGCACGCCAACCCCCGCACCGTGGACGTGGAGCTCACGTACGACCGGCGAGCCGTGCGACTCGTCGTGCGCGACGACGGCAGAGGGTTCGATCCCCTCGAGAGCTTCACCGGGGCCGGAGGACACTGGGGTCTCGTGGGTATGCGCGAGCGCGCCGATCAAGCCGGAGCACAGTTCACCATTACGAGCGCGTCGGGACGTGGAACCGAGATCATGGTCGCGGCCCGCATCCGGTGATGCCGTTGCTACCGGTGAAGTCGCTGAATCGACTACACGATCGGGGGATTGTCTGGACTTGTCACCTGTGAGAAGGTTCTGAATGACCGCGCCCACTCCCATTCGCGTGCTTGCCGCCGACGACCACCCGATGGTACGCGCCGGTCTTGCCGCGGTCATCGGCGACGAACCGGACATGCAGTTCGTGGCCGAAGCGGCGTCCGGCCGCGAGGCGGTAGAGTTGTATCGCGCGCATCAACCGGACGTCGTGCTCATGGACCTGCGGATGCCGGGCATGGACGGGTTGGCCGCCGCGCGCGCGATCATCGCGGAGTATCCCTCTGCGCGCATCGTCATGCTCACCAGCTATGACGGAGACGAGGACATCCACCGCGCGCTCGTCGCGGGGGCCAAAGGCTACATCCTCAAGGACATGCTGCGCACCCAGGTGCTCGCCACCATCCGCGCCGTGCACCGCGGCAACAAGGTCATTCCGGCGGAGGTGGCCGCGCGGCTGGCGGAGTTCGTGCCGCGGCTGCAACTGACGGAGCGCGAGCTCGAGGTGCTCGGCCTCGTGTCGAAGGGGTTGAGCAACAAGGAGATCGCGCGCGTCATCGGCCGCACCGAGGAGACGGTCAAAGCGCATCTCAAGAACGTCTTCGAGAAGCTTGGCGTGGCCGACCGCACCGAGGCCGTCATGCTCGCGGTCCAGCGCGGAATCCTGCACGTCGACTGACCGTGCACATCCCTCGTACGAGGTAGTCGCCGCCGCCTCGGTCGTGGCACGTGCGCGCGCCCCGTGCGAGGCAGTAGAAGACTACTCGGGCCGGTCATGTGCGGTCCGCGCGCCGCCGCTAGACTCGGCGTCATGCCACTTCAATTCGCAACTCGTCGCGCCGGACGTCCGCGCTACTGGCGTCCACTTCCGCTGGAGACCGCCGACACCGTCTGCGGCGAAGGCAACGTCGCCGCGCAGCCGGTTCACGCGCACGAGGCCGTTCAGGTGATCCTTCCCGGTTCGCGATTCGCGGTGACCGACGGAAGAGGCCGCGCGGCGGTCGTGGGTCCGGGCGATCTCTACGTCGCCGCGCCGCTCGAGCTGATCGGCGCGCAGAGTCTGGACGGCGAACCGTGCATCGCACGCGTCATCCTCGTCGGTCCATCCGCATTGTCGCGGCTCAGAGTGGAGCCCTCGGAGCTCTGGCGTGGAACGGCGCCAGGCGGCCGACAGTTCGTGCTTCACGACCCTGGCCTATACGCCGAGCTGTGGACGCTCGTGGGGGATCTGCGCGGACCGCTCGTCTCGCTCGCGTGCGGCCCGCGGTTGCTCGGCTGTCTCACGCGACTGCTTACGCAACTGGCGCCGGAACCGGTGGCCGCGGCGAAGTCACGGTCTGGCCGCCAGGTCGATGGTGTTCGCCGCGTTTGCGCGCATCTTCGCGCGCACGTCGCCGACAACGTCTCGCTCGACGACCTCGCGCACGTGGCGGGGCTGAGCAAGTTCTATTTGCTGCGCGCCTTCCGCCGCGCGCACGGCGTGACGCCGCACGCCTACCAGATGCAGTTGCGCCTCGCGCATGCCTGGCGGTTGATCGTCGACGGGCGGCCCTTGTCGCGCACCACGTACGACGCGGGCTTCGCCGACCAGAGTCACCTCACGCGCCGATTCGCCGAGGTGTTTGGCCTCACGCCGGCTCGATACGCGCGAGAGCTCGCGTTGCTGCCCGGTGTCGAGTCGGCCAGCGCGTCCGGCATTTCGGTGCCGGCGGCCGCGTGATTGCCGCGGCGCTCATCACATCACGGACCGGCTGCTCGTCGCGCGGCGAACCGACGGAGCGTAGCGCGATCAGCGCGCCGTCGCGTGGCGCAGCACACTCACCACGCGATCGACGTCGTCGGTCGTGTGGTTCGCGTTCATGATGAACCGGAGCCGGCTCTGCCCGAACCCGACCGCCGGGAACACGATCGCGTCGACGTGGATACCCTCGGCGTGCAACGCCGCCGCGAGCCGCGAGCATTCGCCTTCGTCGCCGACATGCAGCGGCACGATCGGCGTCTGGGTCGACAACAGCGTGAACCCGGCGTCGCGCATGCGCGTCACGAAGTAGCGTTGGTTGGCCCACAACCGCGCTCGGCGCTCCGGCTCGTCCTGCACCATGTCGATCGCCTCGAGCACCGCCGCGGCCTGGTCGGGCGGCAGCGTCGAGGTGAAGCCGAATCCGGAGCATGCGATGCGCAGGATGTCGGCGATGTAACGTTCCGTCGCAACGAAGCCGCCGATGCACCCGTACGCCTTGCTCAGCGTGCCCATGTGGATGATGCGCGGGCTGTCGATGCCGAAAAATTCTGTCGTTCCCGCACCCGTCGGACCGAGCACGCCCGTGCCGTGCGCGTCGTCGATGTACACCACGGCGTCATACAGTTCGGCGAGCGCCATCAAGTCCGGCAGCGGCACCACGTCGCCGTGCTGGCTGAAGACGCCGTCGGTCACGATGATCTTGATCGCCGCCTGCGAGGCGCGGAGCTTTTGCTCGAGGTCGTTCAGGTCCAGGTGCTTGAACGCGAACGCCGGCGCGCCCGACGCCTTGATCCCCTCCCGGATGCTGAGGTGGTTGAACTCGTCGGTGAAGAAGGCATGCTTCCAGTTTGCGCTCGGGGTGTAGCCGAACGCCCGCGCCAGTTGGGTGGACTTCACCAGTGCCGGCAGCACGCCGAGGTTCGTGAGGTACCCGGTGGCGAAGAGCACCGCCGACTCCTTGTGCTTGATCTCGGCGAGCTTCGCCTCGAGCATGTCGTAGAGCTCGAGGTTGCCGCCGAGCAATCGCGACTCGCAGTTCCCGACACCGTATGCCTCGAGCGCCACATGCGCCCGCGCCTTCAATCGCGGGCTCGTCGCCAGCGCGAGATAGTTGTTCGTGCTGAACGAAACGAACTCCCGGCCGTCGTAGAGGAACCGAGGATCCGGCAGGGTGGACGGAACGAGCATAGCGTGATCGTTCACGCGCGACGCGTACCACGCGCCGAGCTCTTGCAGATCTTTCATTAGTGTTTGCGATAGTTGCGCGCGACGAGCACGGCGTTCATTCCGCCGAAGCCGAAGGAGTTCGACATCACCGCGTCGAGCGGCACCCGGCGCGCCTCGTTCGGTACGAAGTCGAGGTCGCACGCCGGATCGGGCTTGTCGAGATGCGCGGTGGGTGGAACGACGCCGGCGTTCAACGCCATGAGGCCCACGAGCATCTCCACGGCTCCCGTGGCGCCCATCAGATGGCCGTGCAGCGCCTTGGTCGACGAGACGCAGAGTGAGCGCGCGTGATCGCCGAACGCCCGCTTGAGGGCCTCCGTCTCGACCACGTCGCCGACCTGGGTCGCGGTGCCGTGCGCGTTGACGTAGCCGATCGCACTTGGATCGAGCTCGGCGTCGGCGAGCGCCAGTCGCATCGCGCGAACCTGTCCGTCGGCATCGGGCCTCGAGATGTGCACTGCGTCGGCCGCATTTCCATAGCCGGCGATCTCGCCGTAAATGCGCGCCCCGCGTGCTTCCGCCCGCTCGGCGCTCTCGAGGATCAGCGCCGCGGCGCCCTCGCCGAGCACGAGCCCCGTACGATCCGCGGCGAAGGGCTTGCAGCTGCGCGATGCGTCCGACGAATCCGCATGGGCCAGCGCGCGCATCGCGTCCCACGCGCACAGGTTGCCGTAGGTGATGAGCGCCTCCGATCCGCCGGCGATCACCACGTCGGCGTATCCGGCGCGAATGGCGCGAAAGCCCTCGCCGATGCTCGCTGCCGACGACGAGCACGCGGTCGAGATGTTGACGAGCGGACCTCGGATGCCGTGCGCCAAAGAGACGTGCGCCGCGGCGGCGTTGTTCATTCCGAGCACGACGGCCGACGGACGGACGCGGCCGCTCTCGGTCGCGAAGAGGTTCCGGTACGAATCCTCGATGCTTGCTGCTCCCCCGAGTCCGGTTCCCCAATAGACGCCGGCGCGCCACGACTCCTCCTCGCTCAGAACGAGCGACGCGTCGGCGATCGCTTGGGCCGACGCGACGAGCGCAAATTGCGTCGCGCGATCGAACTGGGCGGATTGGTGTGGCGGCCAGTAGGCCGACGGATCGAATGCGATCGTTCCCGCGACGAGTGAGTTGGCGCCGGGAAAGCGCGAGGCCGGGACCGCACCAATGCCCGAGCGGCCCGAAACCAGGCCGTCGAAGAGATCACTCGGCGTCTGCCCGACTGGCGTGATCGCTCCCATCCCGGTAACGACCACTCGTCGCACGCCGCGCCTCTAGCTCGACGCGGGCGATTTCGCCGTTGCGGTCAACGCATCGATCGCCGCGGCAAGCTCGCGCAGCGTGCGAACGCCGGTGACGGAATCCTGTGGAATGGGGAACCCGAATCGATCCTCGAGCTCGAACAGGAACTCGAGGAAACCGAGCGAGTCGATCCCAAGCTGGTCCACCGGTGCGTCCGCGTCGATCCCGTCCGGCTCACCGCCGAACTGCTTCGCCGCCAGCTCCTTGATCACGAACAGAGTATCCACGACACCTCAGATGTGCTGACGACAGACGACCGTATCAATTCAATGGTAAGCGCATGGCGAAGCGCCTGTGGCGCAAACGGTACAAATTTCTCTTACTGTCCTTCCTTCGCGCGGAGCCAGACCTGCGATCGGCCCAACAGGGCGAACCCAATGTAGCCTCGAACGACGAGCTTCCGGCCGTCGTCCTCGAGATGGGCCTTGGCCTTGTAGATCTTCCCCGTGTCCGGATCGAGGATCTCTCCGCCACTCCAACTGTCGCCGTCGGGGCGGAGTCCGCGCAAGATCTCCATGCCGAATACCGGTTTACCCTTCCGGTCGCCGGAGCACCGGTCGCAGATGGGCGAGAGCGAGTCGGCCGGATCGAACGAACCTGTCAGGACGCCTACAAACCGTCCACCCACCTCGTGAATGACGACGATCCCTCTGGGCTTCCCGCTGACGTCGTCGATCGTGTGCCAGGTGCCGGCCGGCGTGGGCTTGGGATTCGCGACATCCTGCGTCCCGTGAACGGACGAGCTCCCGAGCGCCACGAGGAGGCCGAGGACTGCGGCGTGCCTCATTCGTTCCCCCGCTGCGCCGGCACCACGCATGACCAGCGCGTTCGGATCGTGCATCCATCGGCAACATGCTCGTCCTCGTACGTCACGACAATGGCGCGGTCGGCGCGCCGGCGCATGTACGTGCGCGTATCCGCGCGGAGCGCCGCGCGTGTGACCGCCACCACTTCCCGCGCGCGCTGAAGCCGGAGCTCCGTCGACCAGGCATGCGCACCCACGCCTCGAAACTCGATGGCGAATCGTCCGTTCCTGACGCGGCACCGCGGCGGGCGATCGAGCTCAAGCCCGCGCGCGATTGCCGTGGCCGTGCGTCCGACGATGAGGCTGCGGATGTCGAATTGCGCCACTGGTTCTCCATGGTCGGCTATCGCCGGCTACCGCCGGCGAGCGAGCTCGCGGTCGATCGCGGCGGACAGGACACGCACATCCTTCGCGACGGTGTTCTCGAAGTGAATCGCTGTGGACATCCGGTCCGATGCTTCATCCACCAGCGCGCGGAAGCCCGGATCGCCCGCAACGAGCGCGTAGTCGATCGGATGCGCGGGACCATAGTAGTCGGGCTGGCGCAAGTATTGGTGAACCCGCGACTGTGTCCGATCGAACGCGGCCGTCATCACGCGATCGTGCTGCTCCTCTTCCCCGTACGTCGTCTCGTAGAACCGTGCGATCGCCTGCCGCAGCGAGTCGTTCGTGACGAGACGAAGCCCGCGCGACTTGAGCGTTGCGTATCCCGCCGCATTTCGCTGATGGTCGATCCACCATCCCAAGACCGCGGCCATGGAATCGAGCGACGGGTCGTACGGCCGGTGGTGATCCAGGCGCGACGAGAGCGAGTCCAGGCGGGCCTTCGCGTACAGAAGGCCGCCGAGGTTGCCGGTGACGTCCGTCGAGTCGGTGCGCAGGTCGGCCCGGATCTCCACGAGCGTCTCGACCTCGGCGCGCCGATCCTGCCGTTCTTGCCACCACGAGTTCACGGCCAGCGCCAACAGCACGCCGACGAACGTGACGACGAACTCGCGGCCGAGCGACGCCCAACGAATGCCTCGCGCCGCCGGTTCACGTTTCGAGCTCGGCGGATCGACGAACGGATCGACAAGGGGATCGACGAGCGGATCGATTTGCGGGCGCGAGAGACGTGACATGGAACGAGAATGCCGGTTTCCCACTGGACTGGCAAGGCGTGTGTCCGCCTTCGCACTCCGCGCCTATCGCATATTGCCGGTGTGGCCGAGCGAGTAGCGTCCAGGCTGCGGCCACACACAGAGGCCATGGGGCTCGCGCCCCACCGGAATGCGATGCGTCAGCGCGCCGGTGCTCGTATCGAAGACATACACCTCGGAATCGTACCGTCCAGACACCCAAAGCTCGCGTCCGTCGGCCGTCACGCCTCCCATGTCCGGGCTGCCGCCGCCGGGCACCGGCCACGTCGCCACGACGCTGTCGGCCACCGGGTCGAGCACGCTGATCGAGCCTGGGCCGTGACGGCCGCCCGCGGTGGTGTTCCATCCGCGATTCGTGACATATAGGTGTCGGCCGTCCCGGCTCGGATAGATGCCATGGGCGCCCTTTCCGGTCTTGATGAATCCCGTGCGAGTGAACGACACCGGATCGATCACGTGCACTCCGTCCTGCATCATGTCGGCCACGAAGAAGGTGCGGCCATCGGGCGACGAGCGAATGTCCTGTGGCATCGACTTGCCTCGGCGCCACCACGGGATGAGCGTCAAATACTGAATCGTGTCCTGGGTGCCCAGATCGATCTTCACGAGCCGGCCGGCAAACTCGCACGTCGCGATCAGATATTTGTCATCTGCCGTGAACTCGACGTGATCGAGTCCGCGACAATTCACGTGCACGGAGCGCACGAGCTTCATCGTCGCCGGATCCCGAAAGTCCAGCCGCCCCCGGCGCTCCGCGATCACGATCGCCTGCTTTCCGCTTGGCGAGTAGTACATGTTGTACGGATCGTCGACGTGAATCGCCTGGCTGTCAGCGCCCGTGACCGGATCGATCGGCGTGAGCGTGCTGGCTTCGTTGTTCAGCACCCACAACCGGCTCAGGTCGAACGACGGCACGACGTGCTGTGGAACGGCGCCGGTCGCGAACGTTCGCTCCACGGTGTACGTCGCCGGGTCGATCACGCTCACGGTTCCCGAGCGCGAGTTGGGCACGTATACGCGCGGCTTGGCCCGAGCGGCGGCGGGCGCCAGCGCGTTCGGTCCCGCTGCCGCGTAGATGTTCACGCGATCGGAGGCGGTGGCGCCATTCGCCGAGTCAGCCGGCGCGGCCGACGCGGCGACACTACCGCTCGCCGTTCGCCTGCCCGGCGGGGCGTCGGACGTTCCACACGCGATCAGTGCGACGGCAGCGGGCAGGCACCACGCCCGGCGAACGAACCCTCCCATGCGACCCCAGGAGTTGATGGACATGGTATCGAACCGCAAAATGCGGGCAACGTCTCGTCGAAAACGCGGGTGTCTCACGATTCGTGCCCCAACCAGACTGTACAAAGAATTCTGAAGCTGGCCCGCCAGGCGGGATTGTTGCGCTCTACCTTACTGCCACGCATGAAGGTCTTCGTCACCGGCGGTAACGGGTTCATTGGCTGCCACGTCGTGCGGATCCTCGTCGCGTCGGGGCACCAGGTCGTGTGCCTCCTCCGGTCGACGAGCCGCACCGAGCGAATCGACGGTCTCGCGTTCGAGCGCGCAGCCGGCGACGTCCGCGATCTCGCGTCCATCCGCGCCGGAATGTCACGGTGTGATTGCACGATTCATCTTGCGGCACCGTCCTCCTGGGACAATGACGAGTCGCTCGCACTCAAGCAGGTGATCGAGGGCGGCATCCGAAACGTCCTCCACGTCGCGAGCGCGCTCCGCGGCCATCGCGTGGTATTCGTGTCGAGCACGGCGGCCATCAATGCGTCCGACACGCCGCAGCTGTTCGACGAGCGCACCGCGTTCGCGGTGCGCGATCCGTCGCTCCGCTACGCCCACGCCAAGCATCACGCTGAGATGCAAGCCAGCGAGGCGTTTCGGCGCGGCGTGCCCGTGATCATCGTCAACCCGGCCGAAGTATACGGGCCGCTCGACACGTCGCTCGTGACCGCGGGAAACCTCATCGATTTCGCCAAGTCCAATCCCGTGCTCGTCTGCCGCGGCGGCACGGGGGTCGTACACGTCGAAGACGTCGCGGCCGGGATCGTTGCCGCGCTCGAGCGCGGCCGGCCGGGTGAGCGGTACATCCTCAGTGGCCAGAACATCAGCATTCGGCAGCTCGCCGCGTTGTGCCTCGAGCAGCTCGGGCGCCAGGCCCGGATCGTAACCGTTCCGAATGGCCTGGTGCGCGTTTTGTCGCGGATCGGTGTTCGCCTGCACCTTCCCCTTCCATATAACCCGCACGTCGTGCCCTACGCGACGCGCTACTGGTTCGTCGACAGCTCCAAGGCCGAGCGCGAGTTGGCCGTGACTTTCCGCGGCGCGCGCGAGACGATCGGCTCGACGCTCGCGTGGCTGCGCGAAACGGGACATCTCGACGCATGAGCGATGCGCCGCCGCCACGTCCCTGGCTCTTCGCGCTCGCGTCCCTTCCCTACGGCATCTTCAACGGGATCGTCGCGCTGTCGTTGCCTTACCTGCTGCGAAGTCACGGGGTGTCCGTTCAACGCATCGCGTCCATCGGCGCGCTCGTGCAGGCGCCCGCCATCTGGTATTTCCTCTGGGCGCCCGTGGTCGACCTCAGGCTTCGGCGCCGCACCTGGGTCATTCTGTTGGCCGTCGCGAGCGGTGCATGTGCGGCGGCCGCGCTCGGATTGAACATGGTCACGGCGCTCGGAGCCGTCACCGTGCTCCTCGTCGCAGGCTCGATCATCAATCAACCCATCTCGAGTGCACTCGGCGGGCTCGTGGCCGAGGTCGTTCCGAACGCGTTGCGCGGCCGCACCGCCGGCTGGGGTCAGGCGGGTATCCTCGCCGGGGGAGTTGCGGCCGGGGCACTCATCGTGTGGCTCGGTCCGCACGCGCCGCCCGCCGTCACGGCGATCACCGCCGGCCTGCTCGTCGCCGTGCCGTCCGCCGTGGTTCTCGCGATCCACGAGCCGCGGCGTCCCAACCCCGGTGTTCGCGAGCGCGCCACGCGAATGCTGCACGAGCTGCGCGAGACGTTTCGGCAACGCGACGTGTGGATCGCGTTCGCCTTCTTTCTCAGTCCGGTCGGCTCCGCGGCGCTGATGAGCCTCTTCGCGGCCGTCGCCGCAGACTATGGCGCATCGGCCAACGTCGTGATCGGCGTCGGGATCGGCGGCGGTCTACTCACGGCCGCGGGCGCGCTGGCGGGTGGCTTCCTTGCCGACCGTTACGATCGCTGGCGCATCTATCCGATCGTGGGCCTTCTCTCGGCGGTGAGTGCGGGAGCGATGATGCTCGGACCGCTCACGCCGGTCACGTTCGCCGTGGGCGCCGCGGCCTACTCGTTGGTCGCCGGGCTGGGATATGCGGCGTTCATGGCGCTCGCGCTCGAGCTCCTGGCCGAGGGCACGGCGGCGAGCAGCACGCGCTTCACACTCTTCATCGCGGCCACGAACGTGCCGCTGGTGTACATGATGTGGCTGGAGGGTCTGGCCCACGCACACTTCGGCGTCCGCGGCATGCTCGCGATCGACGCGGCCGCCAACGCGGCGTTCGGATTGATTTTTCTCCTGTGGCTCGCTCGCGCGAAGCCCGCCTCACCTGCGCCGTGAGCGAGCCGACAATCCGGCTCAGGGCCGGACGCCGCGCATGGATAGGACTCGGCGTCCTGGGCTTGCCGACCATCCTGCTCGCGCTCGACTTGAGCATCCTCTATCTCGCGCTGCCGCGCCTGAGCGCCGATCTCGGCGCAACGAATACCGAGCAACTCTGGATCACCGACATCTACGGATTCGTCACGGCCGGCTTTCTGGTGACGATGGGCACCCTCGGCGACCGCATCGGCCGGCGCAGGCTGCTGCTCATCGGGGCGGCCGCGTTCGGCGCGGCGTCGATCCTCGCCGCCTACTCGACGAGCGTCGCCATGCTCATCGGCGCGCGCGCCCTCATGGGCCTCGCCGGCGCGACGTTGATGCCCTCCACGCTCGCGCTCATCACCAACATGTTCCGCGATCCGGTCGAGCGCGCGACGGCGATCGCCGCATGGACGAGTTGCTTCATGGTCGGCGCCGCGGTGGGCCCCGTCGTCGGCGGTACGCTCCTCGAGCACTTCTGGTGGGGCGCGCTCTTCCTGCTCGGCGTTCCGGTGATGGTGCTGCTCCTCGTCACCGCTCCCTTTCTGCTTCCGGAATACAAGGACGTCGCCGCCGCGCGGCTCGACCTCGCGAGCGTGGTGCTCTCGCTCGCGGCGATCCTGCCGCTCATCTACGCCGGCAAGGTGCTGGCGGTGAGCGGTGTGACGATCGTGCCCGTTGTCGCCGCAACGGTGGGCATCGCGGCGAGCATCGCGTTCGTGGCGCGCCAGCGGAGGATCGCCAGTCCCCTGCTCGACCTGCGGCTCTTTCGCAACCGGCCATTCACCGCCTCGCTGTTCATCCTGATGGTCGGACTGGCGACGCAGAGCGGGATCGTGCTGCTGATCAGCGAGCACCTCCAGGTCGTGGACAATCTCTCGCCGGTGCGCGCGGGCTGGGCGTTGATGCCCGCGTCCCTCGCGATGATCGTTGGTTGCATCGCCGCGCCCATCGGCGCGCGCCGGATTCGACCCGGCTGGCTCATCGCCGCCGGGCTGACGATCACGGCCGCCGGTTACGTGATGCTCGCGCAGATCGACGGCGCGAGGGATTTGAGATTACTCATCGTCGGCGCGATTTTCGTGTTTTTCGGCATCGGCCCCATGGCCGTATTCAGCCAGGATCTCATCGTCGGCTCGGTCCCGCCGGAACGAGCCGGCACGGCGGCCGCCCTCTCGGAGACGAGCGGAGACCTCGGCATCGCACTCGGCGTCGCGGTCGTTGGGAGCATCAGCACGGCTGTCTATGTCGAGCGCCTGGATTTCCTCCCGTGGACACTTCCAACCGGTGTGGCTCAGTTGGCTCGAGAAAGCATCGGCGGCGCCGCGGAAGCGGCGCGGCGCCTCCCTTCACCGCTCGGAGACGAACTGCTGCGCCGCGCGCAAAGCGCGTTCACGGCCGGGTTGCACACCGCCGCCGTTGCGAGCGCCGTCGTCAACGTTGGTTTGGCGATCATCGCGGTGATGGTGCTGTCGCAAAGGCCGTCATCAACGCCAGCACGATCCCCGCAATCCCCGCCACCGCCGACAACGCGAGCGCGGCGCGCTGCCTCGTGAGTGCGGCCACCGCGCCGAGCGCGATCGCCACCTGCAACAACGCCACGGCGAAAGCGAAGTGATGATGCTCGGCGAGCAGGCGATCCGCCTCCGCCGATTTCTCGTCGCGCTCCGCCTCGAGCTTGCGTGCGTCGATCTGGATCGCCGCTTGTTCACCCGTATACCGCGCCGCCTGCGCACGCAGCGAATCGGGTGCGGCGCGGCCGGCTGCAGCGTACGCGCTTGCCGCGCTCGTCGCGATGGCGCTCTTGATCCCCTTTGCCTGGTAGAACGCCCACTGATCGGAGGCCCGCGCTTGCAGCGACGTCGCCTCGCTCTTGAGCACCAACGCTTCATTGATCGTCGAACCCGCGTGCAACGACACCACGGCGGTCACGGCCGCGAGGATCGCCGTGGTCAGGGCGACCAGTCGGAGCAGCGGCGCGCCGGATCGCTCGATCTCGTCGTCGATCGTCTCGCGGAGCTTGTCCGAATCAAATTCGATCTCTTCCGGCATGGGCAGGCTCGCACTCGAGTGAGTGGCCAAACATACATGTGCCCGGCTGTCGCGAGCCCAGGGCTAAGAAGCCTTAGCGCGTCATGCGGTTCGGCGCGCACGGGGTGGCATGGTCGCTGCCTTTCACTTTGCAGCGCACATGCAGCGCATACATGAGGAGCCCTTCCATGCGAAACGCAATTCGGACGTTTGGTGCGATCGCTGCCGCGTCGGCCAGCCTGACATTGGGCGCCTGCGGTCATAAAGAAAAAACGAACAGTGCCGCGGGCGACGTGGCCTATCCGTCATCCGCTTCGACACCGGCGGCGGACACCGCGCCGGCGCACCACAGCAAGCTCAAAGGCGCGTTGGTCGGCGCTGCCGCCGGACATGTCCTCGGCGGCCATGCCGTTGCTGGTGCGGCCGCGGGAGCGCTGGTGCAACACGAGCGCAACAAGCGGCGCTAAGGCTGTCATCCCGGGGGAGCGCAGCGAGCGTCGGGACGACAAGAACGCAACGTACCGCGCGTGTCCGTATTTGTTCGCGTTTGCTGCAGCTGATCAATTCGGCAGCCGATACACGCTCACCTGCGGATTCAACGTCGCGGCCAGCGCCGCGCCACCCGGCGCCGAGAAGCGAATGGCGACGTTCGCGTTCGCGCCCGTGAGATCGAGGACGTAGAACGCCGGCGTCCCCGGCACCATGCTGGCCGAGATTGGCGCGGTCGTCGTCAGCGTCGCCGGCACGAGCGGATACGCGCGCGGGAAATTTGCGTTCGACGGGTTGTTGTCGAACAGCCGTTGGTAGAGCTGCCGGAGATTGCGTGTTTGAAAACGGTCGCGCGGCGGAATCGCGGAGCGCGGTTGTCCTGGGATACTGTCCGTCCAGAGCGCCAAGCTGAAATCCCCGAGCAGGGACCCGAACGGTTCGCCGGCCGCCGCCGTCACGTTGGCGATTCCCGTCAGGCCCGTTTGCTCGAGCGCGGCGTAGATCGGCTTACCCTTCAGGTCGCCGAGCCAGTGCAAGAGGAGCCAGTCGCCGCCGCGCCAGGAGAAGCCGTTCTCCGAATCCTGATGCAGCGTGACGCTCGCCGTGTCCGGCCGCAGCAGATAGAAGTAGGAATCGAAGAGAAAGCCAGAGACGAAGCCCTGCGCCGAATCGGGAAAGAGCTGCGCCGGACTCGTTCGTCCGCTCGGCGGCGGATATTTGGCCTCGAAGTATTCGGAGCCCAGCTCTTCGGCGCGAATGCTCATGCCCTCGTCGAGCCATCCCTCTTCCTGTTGCCCGCCGTGCACCGCGACGTGCTGCGAGAAGTTGATGAGGTGTTGCAGCTCGTGGAGAAACGTCGCCGGAATCGTGTTCGCCAGATCGCCGACCGTGTGGGCGCAGCTCACCGTGCCATTCGGATCGGGAATGGCGGAGTAGAAAATCTCGCCTTGATTCGAGTTCGCGCTCGTCGTGAAATCGATGCCGTCGAAGTACCCGGCGACGAATCCCTCGGCCTGGCATTGCGCGGAGGTCGTGAGCGCGTTCACCGACGGTGAGACGAACATGATCACCCGCGCGTTCGCGTCGAGATCGGACGGCGGCCCGAAGGTAGTGATGTCCAGCGGATAGAGCACCTGATCGAAGTACTGCCCGAACGCCTGGAGCTGCGCCGCCGTAAAGCCGTTCGCGGGCGCCAGGGTGTCGACGTAGAGCAGGATGTGCGCGCCGACGAAGGCGAGCCGGCCCGTCGCGATTTCGAAGGTCTCGCTCTGTAATGTCGCGCCCTGGAGCACGTGAAAGTTGCGCAGCGAGCCGACGTCGGGAACCGCCGCGGCGGCCGGCGCGACGTCGGCACGTGTCGCTTGTTGCGCGCCGATCATTTTCCACGTCGCTGTCGCAAGCGCACGGCGGCTCCTGTCGCGAAGCAGCGCGTCGAATTGCTGTTGCCGGCTCAGTGGACGCGTTACGGCGAGCGTCGCGCTGTTGGCGAGCGACGACGTCGCCGTGCCGACTACGCCGATCTGGTACGGCACCGGCGTGTCGGCGACCCCCGACCGCACGCCGCCGGTCGCGAACTGCGGAACGATCAGATACTTCGCGCCGGGCGCGAGATTGAGAAACGTGCCCGACGAGCACGCGAGCGTGACGGCCTGATTGGGCGAGAGTGCAACGAGCGCCGTGGCGCCGCACGTCGGCGTCACGAGTGCGATCGGTGCGGTCACGTCGCTCGAGTGGCATGCGGCGAGCAGCGCCGCGCACGTGGCGGCGGCGATGACAGTCTTGCTGTTGAGCACTGGCACGTCCTGAGAATTTCTGCCGTCGTGTCGGCAGAGGGTGTGCCCCGCACTCGCTTCGAACCAACTCCGAACGCTAAGAATTGACAGCGGGCGCCTCGACGGCAGCGCGGGCCGTTCGCATCGGCGAACGGCCCGCGCTCTCAATCAGAACCTACGCTTGCCCGCCATTCGATTGCGGCCGATTGCCCTGCCCCGACTCGCCGCCGCCGGGCGCAGCATTCATTTGCTGCGCGTGTTGCTGGCGCTTGTGCTGATCCAGCTCTTGTTGTGAATCGAGATGCGCGCCGCAAATCCGACAGTCGAACTCGTGCGTGTGTGCCATGGACCACCTCGCCTCTTGGGCCGGATGAGCGCTCCGCGCTGGAACGCTCGCATCGTCGGCCGGAGTATGCGTCGTCCGCACGGGACGTGCCCTCCGCTCCGGCCGCGGCAGGACGGCGCGCGCGGCTGATTCCATTCATCGATCCTCAGCGACCACTCGTTGGCTCTCAGCCGCCATGTGAGAAGTTTTGCCGCAGTGGCTCACCGGCCGCCCGTAGCATATGCGACAGCAGATATCCCGGCGGCCAATTCGGGATGTTCGCCTCCTTCTCGCATCTTTCGGAGCCGCGATGAACCACCGTACGCTCGTCCGTCACGTCGCTACCCTTGCGCTACTCCTCGTCGCACCGCGGATCGCGGCCGCGATGCCCGAGCCGGCGCCCGCCCGTGGACCCACGGCCAACGCCGATCTCACCGGGGTCGTGAGCGACAGCTCGAACGGACAACCGCTTCCCTCCGCCGAGATCAGCGTGACGCTGCCGGGCGGTGGCATCGTGAGCAATACCATCAGCGACGCGTTCGGCCGCTACACCGTGCACAACCTGGCGAGCGGAACGTACAACATCGCGGTGCACCTGCTCGGGTTTCGACCCATCGCCCGCCCGCTGATCATCGGCGCAGCGGTCGCGACGCAGCGGATGAACTTCGCGATGTCGCCAATCGGACTGAACCTCGAAGCCGTCCAGGTGACGGCCACGGTTCCAATCTCGCTCGACACACGCACCGGCGAGCAGGTCTTCAAGCAGAACGACTATCACGGCGCGCCAACCAATACGACGTCGCAGATTCTCCAAACCGCCATCGTGGGCGCGGCGCGCGCGCCCACCGGTGAAGTGCACATTCGCGGACAGCACGCCGAGTACACCTACTATGTGGATGGTGTCCCCGTTCCGGCGGGCATCTCGGGCTCGCTCAACGAGCTCTTCGACCCGGAAGTCGTGAACCAGATCACCTTCCAGACGGGCGGGTGGGACGCCGAATACGGAAACAAGAACGCCGCCGTCGTGAACGTGACGACGAAAATTCCGGCCGGCGGCTTTCACGCCTCGGTGAGCAGCTACGTGGGCGGCTACGATCATTCCACGACCGTGGGCCCGTCGTCGTTCAATGGCCAGACGCTGAGCATGAGCGGCAACAACGGCCCATGGGGTCTGTACGTGGCCGGTGCGCGGCAGTTCTCCGACATGCGCCGCGAACCGGTGGTGTTCGACACGTCGGGCAGCCGCATCATCAACTTTCATAACTCCGGCACCGATACCTACGGATTCGCGAAGCTGCAGTACACGCCGAGCTCCGCCGACGTCGTCGCACTCGAAGTGAACATGGCGCAGACGAAGTTCGCCGTGCCGTTCGACTCGACCGGCGGCGTGTTCTCCGACGACCACCAGAAGGACATCAATTCGTTCGTGAACCTCGGTTGGCGCCACCAGTTCGGCGCGGCGAGCACGGGCTCCGTGTCCGGCAGCGACCTGTTCACCGGCCTGTTCTACCGGCACGGCAGTCTCAATTACAATCCCAACCCGAACGACGATCCGCAGTTCGTCTTCTTCCCCGACACCACGCCGCGCAACCTCGCGGAGAACCGTTCGTTCGACGCGTTCGGCATCAAGCTCGACTACCTCTTGCGTCCCGCGGAAGGTCTCGAATTCAAGGTCGGCACGCTGTCGTCGCTCACGCGCGGCCATGAGGATTTCAGCACCTTCGACACCAACGGCAACCCGGGGCCCGCGTCGAACTCGAACCTCACGGGCAGCGACGTCGGCGTCTACGCGCAGACGGCGTACACACCGTTCGAGAAGTTCGAGATTCGCACCGGCGTGCGGTACGACGCGCACACGGCGCCCTTCGCCGGCACGCAGTCGCAGGTCAGCCCGCGCATCCGCCTCAACTTCTTTCCGACGTCGGCCACGACCCTCTACGCGTACTATGGCCGGCTCTTTCTCCCCACGAACGTGGAAGATCTCCGCGCCATCACGACCGTGGCGCAGGGCGGCACGGTCGCCGATCCGACGCTTCCGGAGCGCGACAACTTCTACGAGGCGGGGCTGATCCAGCGCATCCCGCAAGCATCGCTCGTCGCCAAGCTCTCGGCGTATCGCAAAGAGAGCTCGCCGGGCATCGACGATAACACCGTGCCGGGATCGGCGATCGTCACATCAGTCAACATCGCATCGGTGAAGATCACCGGCCTCGAGGGCGTACTCGAGTTCCGGCCGAGTGGGCCGTTCAGCGCATACCTCAATGCGGCGCTCAACCATGCCTACGGCAACGGTCCAATCACCGGCGGGTTCTTCCCGGCTGACACGCCGGTGGGCTTCTTCGACCTCGACCACGATCAGCGTCTCTCGATGGTCGCGAGCGGTACCTACTCCGCGAACCGACTCTTTCTCGCCGGATCGGCGATCTACGGATCGGGCCTCACCAACGGCGTTGCTCCGGCCGACTGCGGCTGCTCGTTCGGCACCAGCCTGTTCGATTTCAACTCCGGCACGCACGTCGACCCGAGCACGATCTTCAACGCGAGCGCCGGCTACACGATCATCGCGGGTACCACGGTGTTCCAGCCGCAGATCTACGTCGAGAACGTCTTCGACAAGAAGTATCCGCTCAAAGGCGCGTTTTTCAGCGGCGCCTCCGTCGGTCGTCCGCGCAGCATTCAGGTGCGGCTGAAGGTCGCGTTCTAGGCCCCCGACACGGAATCGCGACACATAGATCCGATGGCGACATTGACGAACACGGCGGCGCGGGGAGCCAGGATGGACCGCGTCGCCACGGGTTGTTCAGCGGCGTGCGCGGTGCACTGCGCGATCATGCCCATCTTGATTCCCTTACTCCCGGTTGCATTCGGGCGCCTTCTCGGACCCGCCCTCGAATGGGGATTTACACTCACGTCGGTGGCCCTCGGCGTGACCAGTCTAGGCCATTCGTATCGGACGGTGCACCGTGACGGCCGTCCGCTGGCCGGCTTTGCCGTCGGCATTTCGATCCTGTTGGCGTCCAAGCAATTTGCCGAGGGATTACCCGCGATCGAGCTCTCGGCGGTCGCGGCCGGCGCGTCGCTCATCATGGCGTCTCACGTTCTGAATCTTCGCCTCCGACGGTTGGCCCATGCGGCAACGGAGTGCGAGTGCCCGTGTCACGACGCCTGACTCATTGTGCGCGGAAGTCGCCGTTACGGGCCAGCCATCGGCCAGAACCAGCAGGTCGCGCGAACGATCCGTCCACTCGTTGAATTACTCTGATGACGGACTGGGTCTCCGTCTAACGTTCCAGAGCCTCCTAGAGAGGCACGGTTAAACAGAAGCTGGCTGTCGTGATTGGGCCGTGGGGGTCCGATTGCGGCAGCCAGCTTTTGTGCTGCCATCCTGAGGGAGCGTAGCGACCGAAGGATCGGCGTCCTTGGACGGCGATCCTTCGCTTCGCTCAGGATGACACGCGGGCGCATGTCATCCTGAGGGAGCGTCGCGACCGAAGGATCGGCGTCCTTGGACAGCGATCCTTCGCTTCGCTCAGGATGACACGCGGGCGCGACGGAGCCTACAACCGCAGCAGCTGATCGCGAATCACGCGGCCGCGGATGCGGCTCACCTGATGCTGCGCCCCGCCGTGCATCACCGCCACGTACGTGCCGCCGGGCACCGGCGTGATCTTCTGGATCATCGCCACGTTGAGCAGCGTGCCGCGCGAGATGCGCACGAACTGCGCGGGATCGAGCCGAAGCTCGAGATCCTTGAGCCGGTAGGTGATGGTGTACCGCTCCGCCGTTCGCGTGAGCAGATGCAACAGCTCCCCGTCCGCCACCACCGACATGACCTGGTCTACCGGTACCAGGAAGATGTCGTCGCGCTTCCGAACGGGAATGCGCCGCAACAGCGTGGGCGGCAGGGACCCGGCATAGTCGCTCGCCGCCGCGCGAAGCCGCTCGGCGTCGTCCGGGCGCAGCTCGGCGCGCTCCAGCCGCTCCATTGCGCGATTGATCGTGTTGCGCAGCCGCGCGGGATCGACGGGCTTGAGCAGATAGTCCACGGCATTCATCTCGAAGGCGCGCACGGCGTACTCGTCGTACGCGGTGACGAAGGCGATGAGCGGAAGCTTCTCCTTGCGAAGCAGCCGCACCACCCCGAGCCCGTCGACCTCGGGCATCTGCAAGTCGAGGAAGGCGAGATCGGGCGCGAGCTGCTCGATGAGCTCCACGCACTCCGCGCCGTTCGCCGCTTCTCCAACGAGCTCCACGCCCTCGAAATTGCGAAGCATCGCGGCGAGAAAGGAGCGCGCCGGCCGTTCATCGTCGGCGATCACCACGCGCAGGACCGTCATACGTGCGCTCCGGCAATGCTTGCACTGGTAACGTTCGCACTGGCAACGTCCGCGCCGGCGTGGTCGTCGAGCGCGCGAGTCATGTCGGGCGGCACCTCGATGCGCGGCGACACCGGCACCCACAGTTCGACGTGCGTCCCCACGCCGGGCGTGCTCTCGATCGCGAGTCTACCGGTCGTCCCGAAATAGCGCTGCAAGCGGCGCTCGATGTTCGACAGCCCCAGCCCCATCGCCCGCTGGCGCGCCAGCTCGTCGGGCCCTACTCCGGGACCCGTGTCGCTCACGCGCAAACGCAACCGTGCCTGGTGCGTCCCACCCGCCGTCGGCTCGAGAAACGCCTCGATGCGCACCACGCCCCCCAAGCGGCGCGCCGCGATCCCATGCTTGATCGCGTTCTCGACGATCGGCTGGAGCAGCAGCGGCGGGATCAGCAGCTCGTTCAGCGCCGCGGGGATCACCCGCTCCACGCGCAGCCGGTCCTCGTAGCGCGCCTGCTCGATCGCGAGGTACGCGTCGACGATCTGCAGCTCGTCGTTGAGCGTTACGAACTCGCCGGTCGAGCGGCGCAGCACGGCGCGAAGGAGTGCGGTGAGCTGATAGAGCGTATCGATCGCCCGAGGCGGAGACGTGCGAATGAGATATCCGATCGTCGTCAGCGCGTTGAAGAGAAAGTGCGGATTCAGTTGGGCCCGAAGCGCGCGAAGCTCCGCCTCGGCCGCGAGCCGCTGCATCTCCGACTCCCGTACGTCGCGCTCGAGCCGCTCGCGCGCCACCCGAAGCTCGTCGACCCGCCGAGCGATGAGGAGCGCCACGTTCTCCAACAGCGCCACGTCGTCGGAGAGGAGACGCCGACCGTTGGCCAGCCCTTGTACCGTCACGGTGAACCCGGGCGTATCCGCGGTGGGAATGGCCACTGTGGCCGCCGCGGCGCCGTCGAGCACCACGAGCGCACCGGCGTTTCGCGGCGCGCCGTCGGATTCATACTCGGTCCATTCGACGCGGTTGGCCGTCAGAGCGACGCGCAACCGCTCGCACGCCAGGTCGAGCGCGCCGTCGGGCGACTCGGCGCGAGCCAGCGTCGTCGCGATCTCCGAGCGTAACGCGCGGTAGTCTCCCCGCCGCAGCACCACCCGGTCCACGAATCGATCGACGCCGCGCCGCAGCGACGGATACAACAACGCCGTGCCGATCCAGGCGGTGAGCCACACGACCGGCACACCCACGGGAAGTGACGACGCGGTGACGCTGATCGGATCGAGCAATGCGTAGCACGCGACGACGATGGCCACGAGCGACAGCCCGGCCAACGCGCGCTTGAGGAAGAGATCGGCGAGCGCGAACCGGTAGTCCTGATAGAGGATCACGAGCACGAGCGGCAGCGACGCGTGGTGCCCGATGAGCTCCACGATCCACGACGAGTCGTTGGCGCTCGAGTGGTGGCTCTGGTGAAGTGCTGAGACAGCGAACGCGGCCAGCGCGACCGCGGTGAGCGCGCGCTGCGAGCCGGTGCGCCGGTGCGAGGTCACGGCAAGCGCCAGCAGGATGGCCGCGTACCCCAGCGTGAGCGTCAGCAGCGCGGTTGACGAGACCGCGCCGCGGACGGCCGTGGCGTCGGCCTGGATCAGCGCCGCCGCGGCGCTCAGGATGTAGGCGCCGATTGCGATTGGAGCAGGCCGTGCTCCCGACTGCGGCGCGCGCGTCGCCGAGTCGACGACGACCGCGGGGAGGAAGCCGAGCGCCGCGTAGGAGATCGCCGTCAGCCAGGGACTCAGCTCGCCGAGCCCAAAATCCCTCCAGCCGAATACGAGCAGCGCACCGGCGTTCCAGATGAGCCCGAGCACCGCGGCGAGCACCGGAATGTGTCCAGGATGGGTGCCCGCATCCCCACGCGACCGCGACCAGGTCATCGCGGCCAACATTCCGTACAGCGCGACGCCCGTCAGGAATCCGACGAGGTGAATCAGCGCGACGAAATCACTCGTGGCCATCGTTCCCATGCGCGAGGCGCTCCTGTACCGGGTGGGTCACCGCACGTTACTCGACCTGGGATTTGGCGCCAAGCGAGACCTACGACCCGCCCGCGGCGGCCGATGAACAGTTCGTGGAAACCGGTGAATGGACGGCGCCCTCCGCGCCCGGTCGGGTCCCGCTCACCACCGCTCGTCCGCGAATTCCAGCCGCTCATTGGAATTTATCGCCGGAACCACGGCGCCGCGGTATGGTTCGTCCGCATCCATGCCAACCAACGCTTGCTGGACCCGCGCATTGGCGGTCGCACTCGTGATCGCCCGCGGAGCTTCGGCGCAGACGCAGTACTACAATCTCGACGGAGGACGCCCCGGCCGCGTCGAGGATGCCGAGGCCACGGCACGTTACGCGCTGGCCGTCGACTTGGGGCCGTTCCAGTACGAGCGCCTCGCGGGAGGAACCAACCGATTCCGCGCCGAACCCAAGATCTCGTACGGGGTGCTCCCCTTCACTGAGATCGAGCTTCGTTTGCCTATCGTGCGCGTCGACCCCCCACGCGCGGCCGGCGCGCGAAGCGCGGCCGGCGTGGCCGCGCTGGCCATTGGCGCCTTGCATGCGTTCAACCTCGAGAGCTCGACGCTTCCGGCGCTCGCGCTCGGCGGTGAGGTCACGCTTCCCGTGGGCTCGCTCGCGGGCCCGCGGACCGCGTATATCGCGAAGTTGCTTGCCACGAAGACGTCGGCGCTTGGACGCATCCATCTCAATCTCGGTGCGGGAACGTACTCCGTGCGCACGAGCGCGCAGCCCGCGGACACGGCGTGTACCGCGCCGCCGGCGTACACATTTCAGCTGCCGGGCCAGTCGACGTGCGCCGGCGGCGGGCCGCCGGTCATCTTCGACTCCCCCTGCAACGTCGTCGGACCGAAGCCGGCCGCTGGCCTTCAACGCAGCATGATGTGCATGGGAGCGTCGGCGCCATCGTCCGCGCCGGCGCCGAACGCACCCCGCGCCCGGGGCTCGCGCTGGCTCGCCGGACTTGGGCTCGATCACGCCTTCGCACTGCAATCGACGCTCGTCACCGCCGACCTCGTGGCCGAACACTTCGTGGGGTTGTACGCGCCCGTCGACTGGACGGTGGAGACCGGTGTGCGCCGGCAACTCACGCCGAAGATGATGATCGACGCCGGCATCGGCTGGCACTTCGCCGGCATAGTCCGATCGACCTCGCTCATCCTCGGCGCCACGTACGAGATCGCCGCGAGATGACCGCGTACCATCGTATCGTCGGTCTCGCGGCCTGCGCGCTCGCGCTCGACGGCTGCGCGCGTTCGTTCGTGACCACGGCCTCCGAGCAGACGTACCTGCGCGCCGAACACAATTGGGCCTTTCGCGAGCGCTTCCCACGCGCCGACCGGCTGCTCAACGCCTTTGATTACGGGCACGCGATACTCTATGAAACGCTGATCTCCGCACACGACGCACCGGCGGCGATCGACGGACCGGTGTTCACGCGCGTCACGCAACAGGTGCTCCGCCACCCGCCGCCGGTCCCGCTCGAGGAGGCCGCGATCGGTCCGGACTACGTCACGCTCATCCCCGAGGTGGTCGCCACCTTCGAGTGGGCGCACATGCTCCATCGCCAACTCTACGACGTGTGGGCCGAACAGGGACTCACACGCTACCAGCGCGATGTGGAGGTACACAAGCTCATCGCGTACTATCGCTCGCGCCCCGACCTCGCGCTCAGCACAGAGCCGCGAAGCATGGAGCTCATGGAGGGCCAGCCCTACTCGCTCGCCTTCCGCCGCCAGGATCCGAAGTACAACGGGTTGCTCTGGTCGTACCACTGGTTTCAGATGGCGCTGTACGACGCGCTGATGGCCGACCGCAATGACGCAAAGCTCCACGCGGCCGTCGACTCCGTCGTCGGTCACTTCTTCGCGATGGTGGAGAACGCGCCGGCGAACATGCCGGCCGATATGCCCATGTCGGGCGACGCCGCACCGCGTTTCGCCGAGGCGTATCCGGACGCGGCGAACATCTTCGACAATCTCCACTCGCTGCACGACGTGGTGTCGGACATTCTGGCATCGCCTGTCGTTCCGCGCGCGCAGAAACGCGCGGCGATCCTGCGGGCCGCGGCTGCCTACCGCAACTCGCTTTCGACCGACGAACGGACGAAAACTGGGCACCGATAGTCTGCTCCGGCCAATGACCGGCTAGCGTTCTGACGGCGCTGCGCGTAGCCTACAATGAGATGTCCTGGCCCACGCAGTTCAGCCGCCGCAGTCGTAACCGACTGTTTACCGCGTTCGCGATCTTCGCGACCGCGGCGCAGCTCGTCGTGGCGCTGTTGCCGCTCACGGAAGGACGGGTCGCCCGCACGCTCTCGGCCCACGTCGAGGCCGACGGAGCGAAGGGACACGTCGCGCACAACGAAGCGACGTGCGCCTCGTGTCAGGCGCGCTCCATCCAAGGTGCCACGTCCCGGGCGGTGTTTCCCATCCCCGAGTCGACGGTCGGCGCGCTTACCGCCGTCGCCAGCGTCGAGCGCTTCGTCTCGGCCGCGTACCACCCCCAAGCCCATCCGCGCGCACCCCCCACGGTGATCTGAGCTCGTTGTCGTAGTCGTTCGCCTCAGACTCACCATTTAGGGACAAAATGCGCCTAATTTTAGGGTTGTGCGCGCTTGCCGCATGCGGCAGCGTCGTGTCCGCGCAAACCCAAGCACCAGATTCTCTCCGGCTCTCGCGCCGTCAAGCGATTGCCGAAGCACTCAACCGAAATGCCCAACTCGAGATCGCGCGCGAGCAGACCGCTCAAGCGCGCGCGCGCCGAGTCACGGCGATCTCGATTCCCGACCCCACACTCAGCGCCGCATTCGACCAGGCCGCCGGACCGTTCGCCTTTGGCGGAGCCGCTGCCCGTCCGGTCGCGGTCGGGCTGAACATTCCCTTCCCCGACAAGTTCCGGCTGAACAACCGGATTGGCCTGGCCGACATTCACGCCTCCGAGTCGAACTACCGGCTGCAGCAGCAAACCGTCGCGCTGCGGACGTCGGCCACCTACGACTCGCTGCTCGTGGCGCTGATGCACCGCGAGAATCTGCGGGAAGCGCTCACGCTGGCGAACGACTTTCTCAAGCGCACGCAGGCGCGCTACGACGCGGGCACCGCGGCCAAGCTCGACGTGATTCAGGCACAGGTCGGCGTGGCACAGGCGCGGAACGACCTGATCGCCAACGAACGCGACCTCGCCAACGCCCAGGCGTCGCTCAATCGTACGCTCGGCCGAGTGATCGGCGCGCCGATCGCACCGACCGACTCGCTCGACGTGCCGCCGCCGCTCCCCGATTCCTCGTCGCTCGAGCGCATCGCGTTGGCCAATCGGCCCGAGCTCGCGATCCTGCAACAGCAGCAGTTGGGCGCGCACGCGACCACGTCGCTGACGAAGGAGTTCTGGCTTCCCGACCTCACCTTCGCGGTGGGACGCGACTACGCGGTGCCCAGCTCTCCGCTCTTCACGACCGGCATCTCCATGCCGCTGCCGACTTTCTTCTGGCAGCACGCCAAGGGCGACATCGCGCAGGCGCAGCACTTCGAGCGCGAGCTCGACGCCGCCTATCGCGACACGCGAGCCCAGGTCGCCCAGGACGTCCGCTCCGCCTACGCCAACGCCAGTACGGCGATGCGGCAGGTGGTCTTCCTGCGCGACGAGCTCGTGCCCGCGGCCCGCGAGGCGTACCGCGTCGCCTCCACGAGCTACACGCTCGGCGGCTCGTCGGCGCTCGAGGTCCTCACCGCCCGCACCGCGCTTCTTCAAGCGCAAAGCCAGTTGGCCGACGCGCTCGCCGCAGCCAATACCGCCCGCGCCGATCTCGATCGTGCGCTCGGCGCCACCGTTCCGCTCGGAGCCAGCAACAGATGATCACGCGATTTCGCCGCCCGATCCCGAGCTGCGCGCTGCTGCTCCTCGGATCCCTCGCGGCCTGCACGTCCACCAAGAGCGAGACGTCGGCCGACACCGCCAAGCCGGCCGCCGCATCGTCGACCACACCGCAGAACGTCACGCTGACCGCGGACCAGCGGAAGCGCATTCAGATCGTCACCGTGCAGCCGACCGCGTACAGCCCGGTGGTCGAAGCGACCGGCAACGTGGCGTTCAACGGCGACAAGTCCACCCAGGTGCTCTCGCCCGTCTCCGGTCCGGTGACGCGCGTCATCGGGAACCCGGGCATGGTCGTCAACCGCGGCCAGCCGCTGGCCTACGTGTCGTCGCCCGACTTCGCCACGGCCGTCGCCGACTATCGGAAGGCACAGACGGCGTTCCGCAACGCCAAGCGAATCGCCGACCGCGACTCGGCGCTGTTCAAGAACGACGCGCTCGCGCGCGGCGAGCTGGAACAGGCGCAGTCCGACGTCGCCAGCGCCGAGGCCGACCTCGAGGCCGCCGTGCAGAACATGCGCGCGCTCGGCGTTGAGGAATCGCAAATTCAAAATGTGAAAGAGGGCAAGCCCGCGCCCATCGAGGCGATCATCCGCTCGCCGATCGACGGCACGATCGTCGAGAAGCTCGTCGCGCAGGGGCAGCTGCTCCAGGCGGGCACCACGCCGGTCTTCACCGTGGCCGACCTGAGCACCATGTGGGTCATGACGAGCGTCTTCGCGAATGACCTCAAGGACGTCGCCGTCGGGCAGCCGGCCGACGTCATCACCGACGTGACGCAGGTGCCCATCCCCGGCCGCGTCGACTACATCGCGTCGCTCGCCGACCCTGCATCGAAGGCGGTGTCGGTGCGTGTCGTGGCGCCGAACAACAACCACGTGCTGCGCCGCGACATGTTCGTGCGCGTGCAGATCAGGTCGCGGCAGGAGCACCGCGGCATTCTCGTTCCCGTGTCGTCGGTCCTCCGCGACGATCAGAATCTTCCGTACGTGTTCGTCGCGGCCGGTCCGAATGCCTTCGCGCGCCGGAGCATCAACCTCGGCTCACGCGTGGGCGACAAGTACGAGATCCTCACGGGCCTCGCCGGCGGCGATCAGGTGGTGGCGGATGGCGCACTGTTCCTCCAATTCGCGGAGAGCCAGTGAGCGACCCCACTCGTCCTCCGCGCGAGCCCGTCCCAACGATCAGCACGCAGGGCCGGCGCGGTCCCATTCAGCGTCTGGTCGAAGCGTCCGTCAAAGAGCCGCTGCTGATCGCGTTCCTCACGATCGCCATCGGGTTCGTCGGCATCTACTCGCTGCAACGCTTGCCGGTCGACGCGTATCCGGATGTGTCGCCGCCGCGCGTCGCGCTGACGACGCAATGGCCGGGACACGCGGCCGAAGAAGTCGAGCGGTTGATCACGATTCCGCTCGAGACGGCGATGAACGGGTTGCCGAGCGTCGCGGTGACGCGGTCGGTGTCGTTGTACGGCCTGTCCAGCGTGCGCGTCACGTTCACCGACAACACGGACCTCTACTTCGCGCGCCAGCAGGTGTTCGAGCGCCTGGCCGACGCGAGCTTGCCCACCGGCGTCGCTCCCGGCGTCGAAGCGCCGTTCTCGCCGTCGGGCCTCGTCTACCGGTACGTGATCCAAAGCTCCGACCGGTCGGCGATGGATCTGCATGTCATGCAGGATTGGGTGCTCGACAAGGCGTTTCGCGCCGTGCCGGGCGTGGCCGACGTCGCGTCGCTCGGCGGCGAGACGATGCAATATCAGGTGCTCGTCGATCCCACGCGGCTCGCCGGCGCCGGGTTGTCGATCGACGACTTGTCGACGGCGCTCAACTCGAACAACAGCAACGGCGGCGGCGGCTTCATCTCCGAGGGCGGGCAGTTCTTCTATGTCCGCGGCCTCGGCCGCGTCGTGACGCTCGAGGACATCGGCAACGTCGTCGTCGCCGTGAAGAACGGCGTGCCCGTGCTGGTGAAGGACGTCGCCACCGTCGAGATCGGACACGCGCCTCGCCTGGGCCAGTTCGGCTTCAATAAGACGGACGACGCCGTGGAGGGCATCATCCTGATGCGCACGGGCGAGCAGGCGCAAACTGTTCTCAAGCGCGTGGAAGCGAAGACGCGCGAGCTGAACGACCACGTGCTGCCGAAGGACGTGAAGGTCGTGCCGTACTACGACCGGAGCGATCTCGTCGCCCTGACGACGCACACGGTGATGCACAACCTCGTAGTGGGCATCGTGCTCGTCGTGATCGTGCTGGTGTTCTTCCTCTACGATCTTCGCTCGGGGTTGATCGTCGCCGTCACGGTGCCGCTGGCGCTCTTGATCGCCTTCATCTGTCTCGACCTCCGCCACATTCCGGCGAACCTGCTTTCGATCGGCGCGATCGACTTCGGCATTCTCGTCGACGGCGCGGTGGTGATGGTGGAGAACATCTATCGCCAGCTCGCCCGCCGGGAGGGCGCGGACTACCGCATTCGCGACGTGATCCTCGACGCGGCGTCGGAGGTCAACCGCCCCATCGTGTACGCCACGGCGGTGATCGTCGCCGGATTCCTCCCGATCTACGCGCTCACCGGTCCATCGGAAAAGTTGTTCCGGCCCATGGCCGACACGACCATCTATGCGCTCGTCGGGTCGCTGTTGATCACGCTGACGGTCATTCCGGCGCTCTGCTCGTGGGCGCTGCGCGGCGGCGTGAAGGAGCGAAAGAACCAGATCTTCGAATGGATCAGAGACCGCTACGCCAGTGGGCTCGATTGGTGTCTCGCCCACAGAAACGCCACGGTCGGCGCGTCGGTCGTGCTGTTCGCCGTCTCGGTCGGGATCGCGTACACGCGCGGCGGCGAGTTCATGCCGAAGCTCGACGAAGGCGCGCTCTGGGTGCGTGCCACGATGCCGTACACGATCTCCTTCGAGGAATCGTCGAAGATCGTGCCGCAGGTGCGCGCGATCCTGCAGAGCTTTCCCGAAGTTACCGTCGTCGCGTCGGAGCACGGGCGCGATGACGCCGGCACCGATCCGACGGGCTTCTTCAATGCCGAGTTCTACGTCGGCCTCAAGCCGTACGGCGACTGGAACGGCGCGTACCACTCGAAGAACGAGCTGATCGACGCGGTCCAGAAGAAGCTGTCCGTCTTCCCCGGCATCACCTTCAACTACACCCAGCCGGCCGAAGATGCGGTCGACGAAGCCCTCACGGGCCTCAAAGCTTCTCTCGACGTCAAGATATTTGGCACGGATCTCAACATCCTCGAGCAGAAGGGCCGCGCGATCAAGGCGATCATCGAGAAAGTGCCGGGCATCAACCACGTGACGCTCGTGCAGGAGCTCGGTCAGCCAAGCGTGACGATCACCGTGGACCGTGCGAAGCTGGCACGGTACGGGTTGACGACCGATGCCGTGAACGGCCTCATCGACGCCGCCGTCGGCGGCGCGGCGACGACCCAGGTCGTGCAGGGCGAGCGGACATTCGATCTCGTCGTTCGTCTCCAGCCGCAATACCGCGGATCGCCGGAGCAGATCGGCAACATCCTCCTCGCGACGCCGGCCGGCCCTCAGGTTCCTCTGCGGGAGGTGGCCGACGTGCAGGTGGCGAACGGCGCGGCGTTCATTTATCGCCAGGACAACTCGCGCTACATCGGCGTGCAGTACTCGGTCGAGGGGCGCGACCTCGCGAGTGCGGTTTCCGAAGCCAGCGCGGCGGTGAACAAGCAGGTCAAGTTCCCCAACGGCTACTCCGTGCGGTGGGGCGGCGAGTTCGAGCAGTACACCGCGTCGCGCGCGCAGATGAACGTCGTGCTGCCGATCACCGTGCTGCTCATCTTCGCGATCCTGTTCGTGCTGTACCACAACTTCAAGTTCCCCTTCATCACCGTGGTCGGCGTCATCCTCTCGGCGCCACTCGGCGGGTTGCTGGCGATGCTCGTGACCGACACTCCGTTCTCGGTGTCGTCGATGATCGGTTTCCTCGCGCTCTTCGGCGTGTCGGTGCAAACGGCCGTTGTCTACATATCGTACGCGAACGAGCTGCGCCTGGGTGGGTTCGCCATCGCCGAGGCGACGCGGACGGCCGCGCTGTTGCGGCTGCGTCCGATCATGATGACCGCATTGGTGGCGGCGTTCGGGCTGTTGCCCGCGGCGCTGTCGACGGGCGTGGGCTCCGACACGCAGAAACCGTTCGCGCTGGTGATCGTGGGCGGCCTCTTCTCGCGGCTACTGATCAGCGTGTTCCTGATGCCGGTGCTGTACGCCATGTCGGCGCGCGAGGGGGATCATCTGGAGGTGTGAGCTCGGTCCCGCCGATGATAAGTTTCCTCCGTGCGCCGATTCTTTCGATTGTTCAGTGACGACGGGGCCGATGATCGCGGGCGGATCATCGGCCTCTTCACGCTCGTCGGCGCCGCGAACATCCTTGCTTGGACGTGGGCGCTCATCGCCTTCCGGCACTACCCGCTTCTGCTCGGCACCTCGCTGCTTGCGTACGGGCTTGGCCTGCGCCACGCCATCGACGCCGATCACATCGCGGCCATCGACAACGTCACGCGAAAGCTGATGCACGAGGGCCGGCGACCGATTGCCACCGGCTTCTTCTTCTCGCTGGGGCATTCGACGGTCGTGGTGCTCGCGTCGATCGCCATCGCGGCGACTGCCGCCGCGCTCGACACGAGCCTCGCGTCGTTCCACGACGTGGGCGGAATGATCGGCACGCTGGTCTCGGCGGTCTTCCTGCTCGCCATCGCGGTGATGAACCTCTTCATCCTCGCGTCGGTCTACCGCGCCTTTCACCGCGTGAAGGATGGCGGCGCCTACGTCGAGGAAGATCTCGACATGCTGATGAGCGGCGGCGGGCTGCTGGCGCGGATCTTCCGCCCACTGTTCGGAATGGTGCGGAAGAGCTGGCACATGTATCCGCTCGGCCTGCTGTTCGGCCTCGGCTTCGACACCGCGACGGAGATCGGCCTCCTCGGCATTTCCGCGGCCGAAGCGGCGAAGGGCATGCCCATCTGGTCGATTCTCGTCTTTCCCGCGCTGTTCACGGCCGGCATGTCGCTCGTCGACACCACCGACAGCGTCATCATGCTGGGGGCGTACGGGTGGGCCTACACCAAGCCGATTAGAAAACTCTACTACAACATGACGATCACGCTCGTCTCGGTGCTCGTCGCGCTGCTGGTCGGCGGCATCGAAGCGTTCGGCCTCATCGGGCGCCGCTTCGCCTTCACCGGCGGCTTTTGGGACGCCATCGCCGCGCTCAACGGCAACTTCGGCATCATCGGCTACCTGATCGTCGGTGTCTTCGCCGTGAGCTGGGGCGTGTCGACGATCGTGTATCGGCTCAAGCGGTACGACGCGCTAGAAGCGTAGGTCCAACCAGGCAAAGCCGTCGTCCGCTGTTGTCCGCGTTGGTCTTGCGGGTGCCCGCGTCAACGCTGCTTAGTCATGCCCCGCCTTCGGCCTCAACCGCCGACTCGGTACCGTGTACAAAAACCCCGTGTACTGCATCTCCTCCCACGTCTGATCCCCCCACTTTACTTCCTTGGTCGGATCGGGATTGTGCGTGTTCGTCACCGAGTTGTCGTACCAGGCCATCGACGCGATCTTGCCGCCCGCCGGCACGTCGAGCGGCGTGGCGAACATGTAGTACGTCTGCCAGTTGAAGTCGTAGTGCGGCACGTCGAGGATCACCTCGCTCGTCCCGTCCGGCTTCTCCAGCTTGTACTGCCACCGCACGCCCCGCAGATGCGTGTGCGGCATGATTCCCCAGATCTTCACGGGCTCGCTCACGCCGATCTCGGCGGGCACCGCTACATCTTTCGCGCCGGCCGGAAGCGTCAGGGCGCCATTCAAGAACTGCGACGCGAAAAGCTCTTCCTCGGGCATTTCCTTCGCGAAACGAAATCCGATGTGTGTGCGGTCTTTCATCTCGTGCCCGTGCGCCGTGTAGTGCATCTGGAACGTCAGTACCGTTCCGGCGCGCAGTCTCAGCGCGGTCCCCTTCGGGAACTCCAGCACGCTGTTGCCCGGCACTTCGGTGCCGATCAGTGTGCCGATCTGCCGCGGTGGCGGATGCAGCGTGTCCAACCGCGGTGGGTCAGGAGGAATGGCGTGCGCCGGATTGCGAATCAGCAGCGGACGAGGCGCCGGCGATCCCGCCGGGCGCGGTGCCGCAGCCGGTGCGCTCGCGCCCGCAATGGGCTGAGCGGGCGGCACCTTGGCGTAGACCAGCACATGGTGCACGACTTCGCGGGCACCCGGCATGATCTCCAGCGCCTGCACCCAGCGGTCTTC
This sequence comes from Gemmatimonadota bacterium, assembly GCA_028287235.1. Lineage (GTDB taxonomy): Bacteria > Gemmatimonadota > Gemmatimonadetes > Gemmatimonadales > Gemmatimonadaceae > JAQBQB01. The sequence goes on from JAQBQB010000006.1 coordinate 109,094, forward strand.
CGTGAAGTTCGTCGGCACCTCGAAGTACTGGTACTCCACGGTGCCCGACGCCGGCACGGTGAACTCGTCGGACATCCCGACCACCGCGTCCGGAGTGCCGATCGACCACTTGGTCGGAAACTCCGGTTTGGGCGGAAGGTTGTTCAGATCGCCCGGCTTCGCGCCCGCGTCGATCCACCGGAGAATCGTCTGCTTGTCGGCGTCGGACAGCCGGCGGTCATTGCGGAAAACGCCGTGCGGTCCCTCGGCGTGCCAGGGCGGCATGATGCCCTTCTCCACCGCCGTCCGCATCTCGTCGGCGTTCGCTTTGGCCGAATCGTAGTCGAGGAGGGTGAAGGGAGCCATGCCGCCGGAGCGGTGGCAGCTCACGCAGTTCTTATACAGGATCGGCGCCACGTCCTCGGCGAACGTCGGCTCGGCACTCCGCGCCGCGAGCGATCTCGGATGACGGGCGAGCACCACCACGACGACCGCTGCGCCGATGCCGGCAACTTGCGCGAGACGAATTCCCAACGGGGATCGGCGGGCGCGACGTCCCAGCCTCGGTCGTGGCGTCATGTGATCGTGGATTTGGGTAGGCGAGCCTGTCGCCTAGTATGCGGCTCGGGAATCAACCGGGCAAGCACGCCTGTACGGCAACGGCGAACACCGAGAAAATGCGATTTTGGGGATTTGTCACGGAGCGACGTGACAATTTGTTGGACCGTCCCTAGTCCCTACGATCCACGTGCCGACGATCCCCAGGCGCATTGTGCCGGCGATCGTGGCCCGGCCGGCGCCGCGCGGCATGCCAGAGCGCGAACAGGAAGAGCACGGCCACCAGGATGTAGATCGGACGCAGCAACGTCGTCATCGCCGGCGCGATGTAGCCGGTCGCGAACACGGCCATCTCGGCCACGAGCCCCAACACCGCTAGCCGGATCATCCGGAGGAAGTATGCCTGTTGATGCGAATCCACGGCGATGATCACGGCTCGGAGAGGATCGAAAACGGCGTGCGCTTCGGACGTTCGAGTAACGTAACGAGGTCAACCGCCGCCTGGGCTCGGACTTTGTTCGGTGAGGAGCCAAACTCCGTCCACGGACTGACTTATCATCGTCTGACCGGCTATCCTTCATCTCGGTCATGACTAAACGCCAAGACGCACTCGACTATCACGCAAACGGCCGCCCCGGAAAGATCGCGGTCGTGCCGACGAAGCCGCTGACGAACCAGCGCGACCTCTCGCTGGCCTACTCGCCCGGCGTCGCCGAGCCCTGCCTCGAGATCAAGCGCGACCCGGATCTCGCCTACACCTACACGGCCAAGGGCAACCTCATCGCCGTCGTGTCCAACGGCACCGCGGTGCTCGGCCTGGGCAACATCGGCGCGATCGCCGGCAAGCCGGTGATGGAAGGCAAGGCGAACCTCTTCAAGCAATTCGCCGACATCGACGTCTTCGATCTCGAGGTTGGCTCCGAGAATCCGGACGACGTCATCAAGTTCTGCCAGCTCCTCGAGCCGACGGTTGGCGGCATCAACCTCGAGGACATCCGGGCGCCGGACTGCTTCTACATCGAAGAGACGCTTCGGAAAACGCTCAAGATTCCCGTCTTCCACGACGATCAGCACGGCACCGCGATCATCTCCGGTGCCGCGTTGCTCAACGCGCTCGAATGCGTGCGGAAGAACATCGCCGAGATCACGGTCGTGTTCTCCGGCGCGGGCGCGGCGGCGATCTCCACGGCCGAGCACTACGTGCGCCTTGGCGTGAAGCGCGAGCACATTCTCATGTGCGACCGCGACGGCGTGATCTACAAAGGCCGCACGGGCGACATGGATCCGTACAAGGCGCGCTTCCAGGTGGAGACCAAGGCGCGCACGATCGCCGAAGCACTCGTCGGCGCCGACGTGTTCGTCGGCCTCTCGGTCGCCGGCGCGGTCACGGGCGAGATGGTCGCGAAGATGGCCGACCACCCGATCATCTTCGCGCTCGCCAACCCGGTGCCGGAAATCCTGCCCGAGGAAGTGCGCGCGGTGCGCGACGACGCGATCATCGCGACCGGCCGCAGCGACTACCCGAACCAGGTCAACAACGTCCTCGGCTTCCCCTTCATCTTCCGCGGTGCGCTCGACGTGCGCGCCACCGAGATCAATGAAGAGATGAAGATGGCCGCGACGCGCGCCCTCGCGCTCCTCGCGAAGGAAGATGTTCCGGACAACATTTCGGGACTCTACGGCCTGCGCGACGTGCAGTTCGGTCCCGAGTATCTGATTCCCTTCCCCTTCGACCCGCGCGTGCTGCTCTGGGTCGCACCGGCGGTGGCGTGGGCGGCGGTGGCTTCGGGCGCGGCGAACGACTTCATCGACCTCGACGACTATCGCGAGCGTCTCGAGTCGCGCCTCGGCCGCGCGCGCGGTGTGATGCGCGGGCTGATCAACCGCGCGGTCGCCAATCCGAAGCGCGTCGTGTTCCCCGAGGGCGAAGAGCCGAAGATCATTCGCGCCGCGCGCATCTGCGTCGAGGAAGGCATCGCCGATCCCATTCTCCTCGGGAATCGCGAGATCATCGAACGGAAGGCGCGCGCCGCGAACATTCCGCTCGACGGCATCGAGATCGACGATCCCGCGACGTCGTCGCGTCGCGAGGAGTACGCGCAGCACATGTGGATGCTGCGCCAGCGCAAAGGCATGAGTCTCGACGAAGCCGGACGCCGGCTGTACAACAGCAACTACTTCGGCTCGTGCATGGTGGGCCGCGGCCACGCCGACGCGCTGGTGTCCGGCGTCAATTTGCACTATCCCGAAACGATCCGGCCGGCGCTCGAAGTGATTGGCGCGCACCCCAAGGCGGGGCTCGTGAGCAGCATGTACATGCTGGTGTTCGAGAAGCACGTCATCTTCTGCGCCGACACCACCGTGAACATCGATCCCACCGCCGAGCAGTTGGCGCAGATCGGGTACGCGGCGAGCCGCATCACGCGGACGATGGGCGTGGAGCCGCGCATCGCCATGCTCTCGTTCTCGAACTTCGGATCGGTGCGCCATCCGGAGGCCGAGAAGATGGCGCGCGCGGTGACGTTGTTGCGGCAGCGCGACCCGAGTCTCGTCGTGGATGGCGAGATGCAGGCGGATACGGCGCTCGACCCGGAGATCATCGGCCGGGATTATCCGTTCAGCACGCTCAAGGAACAGGCGAACGTGCTGATCTTCCCGAACTTGAGTGCCGGGAACATCGCATACAAGTTGTTGAACCATCTGGGCGGAGCCACGGCCATCGGGCCGATCCTCATGGGAATGGCTCGCCCGGTGCACGTGCTGGAACGCGGGGCCGACGTACAAGACATCGTCAACATGGCCGCGGTGGCCGTGGTCGACGCACAAGAGCGGTCTTACCCTGTGGAATCCGCGACTCGGTCGATGAACGGACCCACGCCGACGATTTTTTCGAGGCTATGATGGCGACACAAACGACGCCGCAGGACGACGCCGGTTTGCAAGGCAAGGTAGGGTTGGAAGCCCAGGGGCTCGCGCCCAAGGGCGAGGTGCACTGGAATCTCGTCGCGCCCATCCTGATCGAGGACGCGATTCGCCGCGGCGAAGGCAAGCTCGCCGACATGGGCCCGTTCTGCTCGATCACGGCGCCCCACACCGGCCGCTCGCCCAACGACAAATTCCTAGTTAAAGAACCCTCATCCGAGAAGGACGTCGACTGGGGCAAGGTCAACCAGCCGTTCAGCGAGGAGCAGTTCGAGACGCTCCTCGCCGACGTGCGCGGCTACCTGAACGAGCAGAGCGAGCTGTTCGTCGAGGACCTCTACTGCGGCGCCGACTCGAAGTACCGCCTGTCGGTGCGCTACGTGTCGCCCAACGCCTGGCAGATGGCGTTCGTGCGGAACATGTTCATCCGCCCCGACGCCAGCGCGCTGCCCACCTTCGAGCCGAACTTCACGGTGCTCCACGCGCCGGAGTTCGAGGCCGACCCCAAGAAGCACGGCACGCGCACGAGCACCTTCATCGTGCTCAACCTCGCCAAGCGCATGATCCTCATCGGCGGCACGCGCTACGCCGGTGAGCTCAAGAAGTCGATGTTCACCGTCATGAACTACTACATGCCCAAGCAGGGCGTGCTCTCCATGCACTGCTCGGCGAACATCGGCGACCAGGGAGACACGGCGCTCTTCTTCGGCCTGTCCGGCACCGGCAAGACGACGCTCTCCGCCGACCCGCACCGTTCGCTCATCGGCGATGACGAGCACGGCTGGGCCCCCGAGGGCGTGTTCAACTACGAGGGCGGCTGCTACGCCAAGGTGATCAACCTGTCTCCCGAAGGGGAACCGGACATCTACAAAACAACGCAGATGTTCGGCACCATCCTCGAGAACGTCGTGCTCGATCCGCTCACGCGCAAAGTGAAGTTCGACGATCAGTCGATCACCGAGAACACGCGTGCGTCGTATCCGCTGCACTACATCCCGAACTTCGTTCCGTCGGGGCGCGGCGGCCATCCGAAGAACGTCGTCTTCCTCACCGCCGACGCGTTCGGCGTGCTGCCGCCCGTCGCTAAGCTGACGCGCGAGCAGGCGATGTACTATTTCCTGTCCGGCTACACGGCGAAAGTCGCCGGCACGGAGCGCGGCGTGAAGGAGCCGCAGGCAACCTTCTCGTCCTGCTTCGGCGCGGTCTTCCTCGTCTGGCATCCGACCAAGTACGCCGAGATGTTGGGCAAGCTGATCGACGAGCACGGCTCGGACGTGTGGTTGGTCAATACGGGATGGACGGGCGGCGCGTTCGGCGTGGGCAAGCGCATGAAGCTCTCGCACACGCGCGCCATGGTGAACTCGCTGCTGCGCGGTGAGCTCCACGACGCCAAGCTCGAGACCGACCCGATCTTCGGCCTGTCCGTGCCGGTGCAGATCAAGGACGTGCCGGCCGACGTCCTCAAGCCGCGCGAGACTTGGCCCGACAAACAGGCCTATGACGAGCAGGCCAAGAAGCTCGCGTCGATGTTCCGCGAGAACTTCGCGAAGTTCGAGAAGTTCGTTCCGGAAAGTGTGAAGAACGCGGGACCGAAGTAAGGGAACGGGGGAAGAGGGACGGCCCGAACGGCGCTCCCCCTTCCCCTTCTCGCTCTTCCCTAGTGCACCACCACACTCCCCGTCATGAACGGGTGCACCGTGCAGAAGTAGTCGAACCGCCCGGCCGTGTTGAACTTGGCGGAGTACGTGCCCGTCGCCTGACCCGGGCTGCTGAGCGCATTTCCGCTCGACGACGTGACCGTGTGGAGTGCCTGACCGGTCCACGTCCACGTCACCGTGCCACCCACCGCGATGTCGACGGCGGTCGGCGCGAAATCGAAGTCTTCCACGTCCACCGACGCGGTGAGCCCGAACGCCGACACGTTGGCGGCGACCGACGCGCGCAGCGTGCCGTCGGGCGTCGCTTCCGCCACTGAGATCGTCGCGCTGCCGCCGCTCACCGCGGTCACAAGGCCGGTGGCCGAGACGGTGAGCTTCGTGGGGTCGCTGGACGTGAACGTCGGCGCGGCCAGCCCGAGCACCGCATTGTTGCGCGCGTCGGTCACCGACACGGTGAGCTGCTGCGTCGCACCCGCCGCGAGCGTGAACGCGGACGGCGTCGCGACGATCTGCGCCGCGCGCTGGCGGACGTTGAGCAACGCGGTGCCGGTCGCGGTTCCGGAGCGCGCCGTCACGGTGGCCGACCCGGTGCCGGTCGCCGTGAGCGTCGTCGTCGAGCCCGAAGCGGGCGCGATACCCGCCACCGCGCTCTTGTCCACGCTCCACTGCACCGCGGCGTCGGCGATGACGGCTCCCGCGCCGTCGCGCACGATCGCCGCGAGCAGACGCGTATCGCCGAGCGAGTAGAGCGTGTCGCCGGCCGGCGGCGTGACTGCCACGACCGCCGCTTGCTGCCCGGCCACCGTCACGGCCACACTCCCGGTCTTCGTCACACCCGACGCGGTCATGCTGGCGGTGATGGTTGCCGTTCCGATTCCCGTCGCCTGCACCAGGCCGGCGGCGCTCGCCGTCGCCTTGCCGGCGTCGCTCGAGCTCCACGACGCAGTGATGCCCGTCAGCGCGTTGCCGCGCGCGTCGGCGCCCACGGCGCTGAGCTGCTGCGTGGCGCCAATGGGGAGACTCACGGCTGTTGGCGTAACGGTGACGGCGGCGAGCCGCTGGCTCACGACGATGAGCTTCGTCGCCGACACCGCACCGCTTCGCGCCGTGATCGTCGCCGCACCGTTGGCAACGGCCATCGCCGTCGTCGTACCGCCCGCCGCCGCGCCGATGGCGACGACCGACGGATCGCTCGACGTCCACGCGATCGACGCGCCGCTGACGACGGCGTTGCGCGAATCGCGCGCGGTGGCCGTCAGGTCCATCGCGTCCTGCTTGGAGAAGAGCGTGTCGCCCGCCGCCGTGGCGATCGTCAACGTCGCGACGTCGGCGCCGCCGGTGCCGCCGGTCGGCGTGCCCTGCGAGCCGCCGTCGCTGCTGGCGGCCCCGCCGCACGCGACGCCGAACAGCAGCGCGGCGCGCACGATCGAGGATTCAATCCGACCTAGTCGCCCCCCACGATTTCGCACACGTCCCTCGGGATTCCAAGCGGCAATAGAATCCCCATCGAGAACCAAGAGTTCCGCGCGTCAGACGGAGAAGGGCAGCCTGCTAGCTGTCGTTCAATGCGGCGTGATCGACGGCCGAACCGCCTGCCGCTCCGGCATGCGAATCGGCTCGATCGGCCCCGCACCCAGCGCGCGGAACGGCTCGGCGCTCGCGTCGGCTGGTGCGGGCTGCCGGATACTGCCCGGCCGCTCGACCAACACCTTGGTGACGAAGCGCTGCCCTTCAGAGATCCGCTCGATCTCGATGGCGATCGCATCCACCGCCTGCTCGAGCCGCTCGAGACGCGGCGACACCAGGTCGGAGAGCGGTGCGCCGTTGTCCTTCGGCGTCCGCCGCCACAGCCGGCGCGTGATGCCGATGGAGATCGGCATCAGCACGGCGAGCATGAAGACGATGATGACCGCCGTCACGTTGTCCTGGTCGATTCCCCCGCGCCGTCCCGCCGGGGCCGGAAATGTCGGCGGCTCCATCGTCTGTGGAACCGGTCGCCCCTGCCGCATCGCGATCTGCGCCTTCACGTTCGCCAGGTCGCCCGACGTCTTGGCGATCTGCGCGTTGACGTCTCTGATCTGATCCATCACGCCGGCGCGATCGCCGCCTCGGATCAGCCGCAGCTGCGTGCCGAGCCCGACCCGTTGCGCGAGCAGCACGTTGAGCTGTTCCTGAAGGACGCGCTCCTGGCCCATGAGCGCGTCGAGCGACGGGGCGGGCCCAACTTGCCCGGCGATCACCGGTCCGCCTTGCACCGGCGGAACGGGTGGAACGGCCGGCGGAGTTGGAGCCTGGGCGGGAGACGTGGTGGGCGTCGGCATGTGTGCTCCTAAACGGATCCAAAGAACATGGTCCTCCCTACGCGCTTTCGGTCCGGGCGTTTCAGCCGCGGCCCGGCTATCATATGCCAGGCAGCAGTGAGCAGCCAGCCAGTCGCCAGGACATGTCCGTCGAAATTATTCGCGATCCCCTGTGGAACAACATCCGCCTCGATTCGCTCACTTTCGAGCTGATCGACACGCCCGCCTTCCAGCGGCTGCGGTACGTCCGCCAGTTGGGGCTGGCATTCCTCGTCTATCCCGGCGCGACGCACTCTCGCTTCGAGCACGCGCTCGGCACCTATCACCTGGCGCGGCGCACCCTCACGCTGTTCGAGGAGCATCCCGACTTCGCCGACATCGCGCGCGACGAATGTCAGCTCGTTCGGGTGGCGGCACTGCTGCACGACATCGGCCATTATCCGTTCTCTCATGCCCTCGAGGAGATCGGCGCCCTGCATCACGAGGAGGTCGCACGTCCGCTCATTTGTACGGGCGAGGTCGCAACCCTGTTGCGCCGCGAGCTCGGGGCCGACGCGCCGGAGCGCATCGTCGCGCTCATCCGCGGTGAGAGCGCGAGCCCGCTGCAGGGGCTGATCTCCGGCTCGATCGATCTCGACAAGCTCGACTATCTTCGCCGCGACGCCTTCATGTGCGGCGTGAGCTACGGTGAGATCGACGTCGACCGGCTGATCAACGCGCTCACCATCGTGCGCGACCCGGAGACGGATGGCCTCGCCGTGGGCATGGTCGAGAAGGGACTGTCGGCGCTCGAGTCGCTTCTGTTCGCGAAGTACCAGATGTATCGCAACGTCTACTGGCATCACGCCGTGCGCAGCGCGACGGCGATGTACAAGCGCCTCGTCGCCGACGCCCTCGACGCCGGCACGCTCGACGCCGAAGCGCTCGCGGCATTTACCGACGAGGGTCTCCTCCACGACCTCGGCCAGCGCGCTCCGAGCCCGATGCTCCGCGCCCTGCGCGAGCGCCGGCTCTACAAGCGCGCCTTCGAGTGCCCCGCCGCCGATCTTCCGCCCGACGCCGGCGAGTGGATCGCCGACGACCGCGACCTCACCACCGCCGTTGAGAACGCACTCGCCGCGGAGCTCGGACTTCAGCCGGGCGAGCTGCTGCTCGACTATCCGGTCAAGACGCAGATGCTCGGCCTCGATCTCCTGGTGCAACGGCCGTACGGCGAAGTCCGCCGCGTCACCGCCGCGGGCTGGGAGGGCGCGATCAACCTCCCGAAGATCTCGGAGGAGTTCTACCGGTCGGCGCGGTGGCTGCGCGTCTACACTGCGCTACGGGTGGCCGTGGCGCCGTCGAAAGTAGTGCGCTTGGCGAGTCTGTCCGCGGAGGAAGTGCGGATGCGCCTGCGGAGTGGCGAGGCGCTGTTGGCGTCGTGAGACCGGCCGCTGCAGCTACTTGATGGTCGCGCTCCCCCGATAGTAGTCCCCCAACAGATGCTCCGCGAAGTACTCGAACATCAGGTGGTTCGTGTACGGCACCATGTCGCCATACCCGTGCGGCTTTCCGGGCAGCACCATGTAGTCGAACCGCTTGTTCGCCTTGATCAGCGCGTTCACCAGCCGAATGGTGTTCGCCGGATGGACGTTGTTGTCCATGTCGCCCGTCTCGAGCAGCAGGTTGCCCTTGAGGTTCTGCGCCAGATCCACCGTGGTCGGAACGTGGATCGCGAAGGTTGAATCGGCCATCTCATCGGGCTCCGCGGCGCCACCGTCGTTGGCGTTCGCGTTCACCTTTTTCTTGTCGTCCTTCTTGGCGACCACTTTCAACCCGTGATACTGCTCGCTCCAGTTCTGGTTGTAGATGTTGTTGTCGTGATTGCCCGACTCGCTCACGCCGACTTTGAAGAACTCGTTGTACGGCGGCAGCAGCATCGCCGCGGCGGTGAGGAAGCCGCCGCCCGAGTGGCCGTAGATGCCGACGCGATCGAGATCGATGTACTTGTGGCGCGCCGCGAGTTGCTCGATGCCGGCCTTCTTGTCGGCCAGCGCGTAGTCGCGCAAGTTGAAGTATCCATACGACTGATACTCCTGCGAGCGCTGCGGGCTGCCGCCGCGGTTGCCGAGCTGGATGACGATGAATCCGAGCTGCGCGAGCTGCTGCGGTGTCGCGCTCGGCACGAAGTTGTACGTCACGCCTTCCGTCTGCGGCCCCGGATAGACGTGGGCGATGATCGGATACTTCTTCGTCGAATCGAAGTCGAACGGCTTCCACATGTTGCCGTAGATGTCCGTCACGCCGTCGGCCGCCTTCACCTGAAACGTCTCAGCCGGCTTCCAGCCAAGCTCCTTGAGGCGTGAGACGTCCATCGTCTCGAGATCCATCACGAGCTTGCCGGTCGCGTCGCGCAGCACGGCCTTGGGAACGAGATCCGTGCGCGAGTAGTTGTCGACGATCCACTTCTTGTTCGACGACACCTTCGACGCATGCAGCGCATCGCCGGCATCGAGCAGCGTCACGCCGCCGGTGCCGTCGAGATTGGTGCGATAGAGATGCGAGTAATACGGATTCTCCCCCGGCTCGCGGCCCACGGCGGTGAAGTACAATACGCCCTTCACCGAATCGACGTCGGCGATCGCCTCGGCGCGCCAGGCGCCGCTCGTCGCCGCGCGCTTGAGGTGGCCGGTGTTGTCGTAGAGGTAGTAGTGTCCCCAGCCCGTGCGCTCCGACCACCAGAGCATGTCGCCGCCCTTCTTCACGTAGCGCACGTTCTGCCGCTCGCTCGAGCTGTTCTCGAGATCCTCGTGCAGCAGCGACGAGATCGCCTTGCTGCCGAGGTCCACCTCGATCAGCTCGAGATGCCGCTGCGTGCGATCACGTCGGACCATGCGCAGCTTGGTGGGGCCCGCGTTGAAGTGGAGGTCGCTGACCTGTTGATCCTTCCAGCGCTTCACGTTCACCGGCGTGAGCTTCGTATCGCCGACGTTGAAGACGAACAATTCCGACTGGCCGACGTTCTCCTCGCCCGGCATGGCGTAGGTGTACGCCATCATCGTGGGACGCGGGTTGGCCAGATTGTTCACGAGGAACAGCTGGCCGACGTTTCGCGTGTCGCTGCGCGTCACCGCGAACGCCTTCGAGTCCGGCGACCAGACGACGTTCGGCCGCACACGCGGGTCGCGGTTGATCGGCGGCACCGCTTGGCCGCCCTGATCGTCGCCCTGGTTCTGCTGTTGAAGCAGCAGCTCGCGCTGTTGGAACTCGAGGATCGTGTCGCGCGCGCCGAACCCGTAGTTCTTCGCGCCGTCGCGCGTGAGCTGCACGGTATCCTTCGACGCGACCTTCACGAGGTACAGGTTGTTGTCGCGCGCGAAGGCGAACATGCTGCTGTCGGGCGACAGGTTGCGGAAGTCGTTGCCTCCACGTCCGCCCCCTCCCCCGCCACCACCGCCGGCGCGGCCGCCGCCCGCCGTCGCGCCGCACGTGTTCACCGTATCCGGCGGCGCCGCAGGCGGACCGCTATCTACGCCACCGCCGCCACGTGCTCCGCGCCCACCGCGTCCCGCCGGCGTCGCCGGTCCGAGCCGCTTGAGCGCCTCCGCCGTGACGTCCCACTCCCACTTCGAGCTGTCGGCGTCGAACGTGAAGCTCTTCCGATCCTTCGAGAACGTCAGCGAGTTGAACGGAAGATTCTGCGCGTCGTGCGCGTGATGGCTCAGGTCCGACAACTGCGCGGCCATCTTCACCTGGTCGAACAGCGGCCGCTTCGACTTCAGCGTGGGGTTCACGATGAAGAAGGTCGACCCGCCGTGATCCTTCCAGTTGTAGCAGAGCGAGTCGCTCTGGCCCAGCCAGTTGGGATTTACAGAATTCGAATAGAGCCGCGAGCGCAGGTTCGCCGTGGAAAACTTGTCGGCGAGATCCCAGTTCGCCTTGTTCGCGTGCTGCTGCGCGAACGCGGGCAGCGAGGCGAGCGTGAGCAAATAGGCCGCGACGCGACACGTGCGTCCGACGAACGGTGTAGTGGACATGCGGAGAGCTCCCGGCGGGGACGAAGGGGAAGCTTGAAGTTGCCGCTGGGAATGAAAGCGCGTAAGAGGGACGACACAATCATTGCCGTCCCGGTGCTCGCTCCCTACTTCTCTTCATCGTTCGCCACCTGCACCACGATCGCCGTGATGTTGTCCAGCCCACCCCGCCCGTTCGCCTCGGCGATGAGCGAGTGCACCTTTCGTTCAGGCTCGGCGCGCGACATCAGGAGCATCTGGAGACGACGGTCGTCGACCATGCCGGTGAGGCCGTCGCTGGCCACGAGGAACAGGTCGCCGACGCGCACCTCGCCCTGATAGACGTCGGGCTCGACGTCCGGGCTCGCACCCACGCAGCGAGTGATCACGTTGCTGTACGGGTGATACCGCGCCTGCTCCGGCGTCAGAAACCCCGCGTCGACCTGCTCCTGCACGTAGGAGTGATCCTTCGTCAGCTGCTGCAGCGCGCCGTCGCGCAGCAGATACACGCGCGAGTCGCCGACCTGCCCGATCAGATATTTCTGCGCCGACAGGAGCAACACCGATGCGGTGGTGCCCATGCCCTGCTTGTCGACTTCGGTGATCGTGCGGTCGTGGATGTTCCGGTTCGCTTTTCGAAGCGCGTCCTTCACCTTGTCCACCGAGGTGCGGTCGTCGAGATCGCGCACGCCGGCGAGCTCGCGCTCCACCGTTTGCACCGCCATCTCGCTCGCCACCTCGCCGGCGGCGTGCCCACCCATGCCGTCGGCGACGATGAATAGCCCGCGGTCTCCGCTGGCATTGACGGCAAAGTTGTCCTCGTTCCCGGATCTGATCATTCCAACGTCAGTCCGGGCGGCGTGTAGCAGACGCACCATTAGCGATTCAGCAAGAAGAAGGCGGCCGCGCCGGCGACAGCGAGTGCCACGACGCCCCAAATCCAGGCAGGAATTCCTTGACCCTCCGGCTTGGAAGCCGGAGTGGTTGCGGCAGCCTGCAGGGTCGCGGGCGCCACGGTCTCGCGCAACTTCGATCGGTCCACGCTCGCGATCGCGCGTGTTCCTTTATTAGTGTCGGCACCGCCGTCCCGCGGCCTGAAGATCATCTTCACACCGCCAAACCGCAGGTCGGGCGACCCCTCGAGTTTTCGCTCGGCGGTCAACCGCTGTCCGCCCACATACGTTCCGTTCGTCGAGCCGACGTCCACCACGTACCAGCCGTCGTCCCGCCGTTGAATCTTAGCATGGGTGTCGGACACGCTGTCATCCGGCACGACGATATCGTTGTGCGCCCCTCGCCCAACGTGGACCAGCGGCACCCGAATGTCGTACTCCTGCCCCTTGGACGGCCCCTCGTTCGTGATCTGGAGGAGCGCAAGTACCGGCCGACCGTCCACGGGCACCGTCGGAGGTGCCGGCACTGCTGGCACTGGTGACACCGCCGCCGCCGGCGCCGCGGGCGCCACCGACCGCGGAATCGCGGCAGCCACGTCGGCGTAGAAGCGGAACTCTTCGGTGCCCACGCGGATCACGTCGGCGCGCGACAGGATCTGCGTCGTCTCGATCCGCTCCCCGTTGACGAACACGCCGTTCGCGCTGAAATCGCGAACCTCGTAGCCACGCTCCACGGGAGCTACTTCCGCGTGCTTGCGCGACACTTCGTTCTGCGCCACCACCACGCCGCAGCTCGCGTCACGGCCGATGCTGATCCCGCCTTCGACGATCGTGTACTCCTTGCCGTCGACCAGTGACACGAGCCGTCCGCCGGTGGCCGCCGTCGCGCGGGGCGGACCGGAGCGCTTCTGCGCGAGCGCGGCCACGTCGCTCTGCGACACGTATTGCGTCGCGCCGGCCTTGCTGTCGTCGGAATAGAGCAGCTCCTTGCCGCCAATCTCGACTTTGTCGCCGTGCATCAACGGCGTCGGATCGACCAACGGAACGCCGTTCACGCGGACCGCCGAGCCCTCGGCGGCGCGCCGGATGACCGCCTGCTCGTTCCCGCCCGTCCCCCCGGCCACGTCAACGATCGCCTGGACGCCGAGCGCGGCATCCCCGTCGACGCGGACATCGGCGTCGACGCCGTCGCCCAGGCGATTTTGGCCGGGGCGAAGGGCATACTGCAGATCGTTGACCTTGATGACCGGCATGTCGATGCGCTCGGCGCAACGGTCCGAAATCAGGGAACGCGGCGCTGGCGCTGCTCGCGGCGTCGGCGTCGGGAACGGAGCTACTCCGGCAGAAACTACCCCACCGCCTATGCGGCTGGCAAGCGTCACGCGCCCGCCTGGAGGGCGTCGCGCACCGCACCTGCCTGCAGACGATACAACCGGTCGTAGAGGCCGCGTTTCGCGAGCAGTTGGCGATGCGTGCCTCGCTCGCGCACCTGCCCGTGATGCAGCACGAGAATCTCGTCTGCATCCACAATCGTGCTCAATCGGTGCGCCACGGCGATCGTCGTGCGCCCCTGCATGAGCACCGCGAGCGCGCTTTGAATCTCGGCTTCGATCTCGCTGTCCACGGCGCTCGTGGCTTCGTCGAGGATGAGCAGCGCCGGATCCGACGCGATGGCGCGCGCGAACGACAGGAGCTGCCGCTCCCCGACGCTGATCGAGGCGCCGCGCTCTCCGAGTTGCTGCGCGTAGCCGTGCGGCAACCGGCGAACGACGCGGTCCGCGCCTACCCGCGCCGCGGCGATCGCGACGTCTTCGTCAGCGATCGGATTGGAGAGCCGAATGTTCGTCAGGACGTCGCCCGCGAAGAGGAAGATGTCTTGCTGGACGTACCCAATGAGACCACGGAGCTCCGCGAGCGGAATGTCGCGCACATCCACGCCATTGACGGAGATGCGGCCGCGCTGTGGATCGTAGAACCGGAGCAGCAAGTTGATGATCGTCGTCTTGCCCGCCCCGGTGTGGCCGACGAGCGCAAGCGTTCGACCCGGCTCGACTTTAAAGCTTACACCTTTCAACACCCACTCCGGCGACGCAGGCGGGCCTCCATCGCGTGCGACGTGGCCGAGATCGTACGCAAACCAAACGTCCTCGAACTCGATGGTGACGCCTTTGGAGAGCCGAGACGACAGCGGGGAGACGGGAGAAACGGCGGTGCCGGTGTCGGCGGCCGGGGTGTCGAGGAGGCGGAACACGCGCTCGCTGGCGGCCATTGCCTGTTGGAGCGTGTTGAACTTGTCCGACAGGTCCTGCAGCGGCTGGAAGAAGCGCCGGACGAGCTGCAGGAACGCCGCGAGCGTCCCCACGGTGAGCGAGCCGATCTCCGCGCGATGCGCGCCGGCGATGATGAGGCTCGCGAGGGCGATCGACGTCAGCACCTCGATCACCGGGAAGTACAACGCGTAGTAGGTGATCGACTCCAGGTTGGCGTCGAGGTGCCCGCGGTTCAGCGCGTCGAACCGCTGCGCCTCGCTCTGCTCGCGGCCGAACAACTGCACGATGCGCATACCGGTGATGCGCTCCTGCAAATAGCCGTTGATCTGCGCGATGCGCGTGCGGATGTCGCGATAGGAATCGCGCACCTTCATACGAAACACGTGCGACGCCCAGTACACGAACGGAATGACGGCGAACGACGCGAGCGCGAGCCGCCAATCGGTGACGAGCATCAACCCGCTGATCGCCAGCAGCGTGAACAGATCGCCAAGGCCCGCGACGACACCGGCGGTGAACAGCTCGTTCAGCGCTTCGACGTCCGACGTCACGCGCGTTACCAGCCGGCCCACGGGATTCCGGTCGAAGAAGACGACCGGCAGCCGCTGGACGTGCGCGAAGATGTCGCGCCGCAAATCGCGCATCACGCGCTGGCCGAGAAGGCTGGTGAGTACCGTCTCGCCGTACTGGCAGGCGAAGGCGACGAGCAGCGACGAGCCGAAGAGCACAGCCGAGCGGCGCACGAGCGCCAGGTCGTGCGCCGGGAGGGCGACATCGATCACGCGCTGGGTCATGAGCGGTCCGACGAGCTGCAGCAGCCCGTCGAGCATCAGGCAGCTCAGCGCGGCGACCACGAGCCACCCGTACGGCCGGACATAGACGGCGAGCCGGCGCATGAGCCTGGCGTCGTACGCTTTGCCGAGAACCTCGTCGTCGTGGACGGACATTTGGGGAAAAATAGTGGGCAAGTGAGCCCGGAGACTCGGCCTCTTTTGCCGGGCCTGGTATGTCGGTTGCGTTACACCAGCTCGTCGTCTGACCCCAATTTCGGAGGCAGGATTATGAATTTCATCGCGTGGATCGTGCTTGGCCTCATCGCGGGCGCGATCGCAAAAGCGATCATGCCGGGGAAAGATCCGGGTGGCATCATCGTCACGATCCTGATCGGGATCGTGGGCGCGTTCCTTGGCGGATTTCTCGGCAACCTGATCACCGGAACCGGGCTGAGCGGGTTCTCGCTCTGGAGCATTCTGCTCGCGATCGTCGGGTCGCTCGTGCTGTTGTGGATCTATCGCGCGACGACGAGGTCGCGCTCAACGACGACCGTGTAAGGCGGTAGCGGCAGCGAACGGCGGGAAGCGCGGCGTCACGCCCCGCTTCCCGCTTTTCGTTATGATCCCCTATGCCCCTCTGGCTCTCCTGGCTCCTGCTCGGCTTGATCGCCGGCTCGCTCGCCAAGTTCATCATGCCCGGCCGCGACCCCACGGGTTGCATCTTCACGATCTTCCTGGGGATCGTCGGTGCGATGGTCGGCGGCCTGATCGGAACCTGGCTGGGCTGGGGTGCCGTCACGCAGGGCACGCTCGACCTGCGCTCGATCGGCATCGCCACGGGCGGGGCAATGATTCTGCTGATCGTCGGGCGGATTGCGCGGCGTGGGCGTGGGGCGTGAGGCGTGGGGCGTGGGGCGTTGGCCGAAGCAGTTGCGCCCCACGCCCCACGCCCAACGCCCCACGCTTCGCTATTTCTTCGGGCCCCCCATCTCGCTAAATTTCGCTGAATGAAGGACTTCATCATCGTTCGCGGCGCCAGGCAACACAATCTCAAAGGCTTCGACCTCGAGATCCCCCGCCGCGCGTTCACGGTGATCACCGGACCCTCCGGCTCGGGCAAGTCCTCGCTGGCGTTCGACACCATCTACGCCGAGGGCCAGCGGCGGTACGTGGAGTCGCTGTCGGCGTACGCGCGGCAGTTCCTCGAGCGCATGGAGAAGCCCGACGTCGACTCGATCGAGGGGCTCTCCCCCGCCGTGGCGATCGAGCAGAAGAACCCCACGAAGACCTCGCGCTCCACCGTCGGCACCGCGACCGAGATCTACGACTACCTGCGCCTCCTTTGGGCGCGCGTGGGCCGCACGTTTTGCCCGCTCTGCGGCCGCGAGATGCGTCCGGACACCATTCAATCGGCCGCCGACACGGTCATGGCGCTCCCCGAGGGCACGCGCTTTCACGTCACCTTCCCGCTCGTGCTCTCGCCGGAAGTGACGCACGAGGTGCTCGTCGAGAATCTCCGCGCCCAGGGCTTCGTGCGCGTCGCCGTCGACGGCGCGATCAAGCATCTCGACGACCTGTTGACCGAGTCGATCGACATCACCTTCGCCAAGCAGCTGCTCGTGGTCGTCGACCGGCTCGTCGTGGGCGACGAGGCGCGCGGACGTCTCGCCGACGCCCTCGGAACGGCCTTCCGCGAGGGCGACGGCGAGACCGTCATCCTCTTCACCGAGCCGGTGAAGACGCCGCTCACGCCCCGCGCTTCCGCGGTGCTCCGCTTCACGGAGCGGTACGAATGCGCGAACGACGGCACCCGCGCACCCACGCCGTCGCCGCAGCTCTTCTCGTTCAACAGCCCGCGCGGCGCCTGCAAGCGGTGCAACGGATTCGGCGCGACGCTCGAATATGACGAAACGCTCATCGTCCCCTACTCCACCCGGTCGCTGAAGGACGGCGCGATCGACCCGTGGACCAAGCCGCGGTACGAGAACAAGCGCTGCGCGCTCGCCGAGTTCGCGAAGCGCGAAGGGATCTCGATGGACACGCCTTGGCAGAAGCTCTCCGCCGCGGCGCGCCAGAAGCTCCTGCACGGCAAGGCCAAGGGGTATAAGGGCATCTTCCCCTTCCTCGTCGATCTCGAGGAGAAGAAGTACAAGCAGTACATCCGCGTGTTCCTGCGGCAATATCAGACCGCGCAGGAGTGCCCCGACTGCCACGGGAGCAAGCTGCAGCCCGAAGCGCTGCAGGTGCGCGTGGCCGGCCGCACCATCGCCGAGGTGAGCGAGCTGCCGGTGGACCGCCTGCTCGACTGGCTGCAGACCGTGGAGCTCACCGCGTTCGACCGGCAGGTGGCCGCGCACATTCTCAAGGAGGCGCGCGACCGCGTGCAGTTTCTCTGCGACGTGGGTCTCAACTACCTCACCATGCAGCGCGCCACGCGTACGCTCTCGGGCGGCGAGGCACAGCGCATCGGGCTGGCAAACTCCCTCGGCTCGCAGCTCGTCGACACGCTCTACGTGCTCGACGAGCCGTCGATCGGCCTGCACTCGCGCGACATGGACCGATTGCTTCGGCTGCTTCACCGGTTGCGCGACACGGGCAACACGGTGCTCGTCGTGGAGCACGACTCCGACGCCATCCGCGCCGCCGACTACATGGTCGAGCTTGGACCGGCAAGCGGCGACAAGGGCGGGCAGCTCGTGTTCGCCGGCCCCATGAGCCGCATCGCCGAGAGCCCGCTCACGGGGGCGTATCTCACCGGCGTGAAAGAGATCCCGGTGCCGGCGGAGCGCCGGCGGCTCGGACCGCGCTGGATCACCCTCACCGGTGCGCGCGAGCACAACCTCAAGGGCGTCGACATCAAGATCCCGCTCGGCGCGGTGACGGCCGTGACGGGAGTTTCCGGATCTGGAAAGAGTACTCTCATACACGACGTACTGCTCCGCGCGCTCGAGACCCGTCTCCACGGCGAGCACAGCGCCAAGCAGCACCTCGGCGAGCGCGTCGGCGAGTTCGACACGATCACCGGCTCCGAAGCGATCGACGACGTGGTGGGGATCGACCAGAGCCCCATCGGCAAGTCGCCGCGGTCCAACCCCGTGACGTACGTGAAGGCGTTCGACGAGATCCGCCGCATCTTCGCCGACGCGCCGCTCGCCCGCGAGCGACGCTACACCGCGGGCACCTTCAGCTTCAATGTCGCCGGCGGCCGCTGCGACACGTGCGAAGGCGCCGGGTATCTCGAAGTCGAGATGGTGTTCATGGCTGACGTGTTCGTCCCATGCGACGACTGCGGCGGCAAGCGCTTCAAGCCCGCCGTGCTCGACGTGCGCGTGAACGGCAAGAACATTTACGACGTGCTCGACCTCACGGTCGACGAAGCGATCCGCTTCTTCCCGCGCGAGGAAAAGCTCGGCCAGGCGCTCTGGCAGCTCCAGCAGGTGGGGCTCGGCTACCTTCGCCTGGGCCAACCGGCGACGACGCTGTCGGGCGGCGAAGCGCAGCGGTTGAAGGTGGCGCGCGAGCTCGCGCTGGCCACGAAGAAGAGCGGCAAGAAGCTCTACGTCATGGACGAGCCGACGACCGGCCTGCACATCGACGACATCCGCAAGCTCGCGCAGGTCTTCGACCGTCTCGTCGACGCCGGACACACGCTGATCCTGATCGAGCACAACATGGACGTCATCAAGCTGGCCGACTGGGTGATCGACCTCGGGCCCGAGGGCGGCGACCGCGGCGGCCAGATCGTGGCGACGGGCCGGCCGGAAGAAGTCGCGCGCGTCGAGGCGTCATACACCGGCCAGTGGCTGCGTACGGTGCTGCCCGGATTCCCCGAGTACGACGCGCGTCGGCCGCGGAAGGCCGCGCCGCGCGAGCGCATGCCACAGGCGGTGTAAGTAGTTTAAGTCGCTGGCGTGTTTGAAGTTGCGCTGTTTACGAGCACCGTTGACTTCGACGCGGCCTTCGCTACTTTTCTGAGTCTGTTCCCGATCCCCGATAGCTCAGTTGGTAGAGCGCTCGACTGTTAATCGGCCACACAGCGTTCCTGAACGGATAAGCACAACTGCTTGTCCGTTCGTCGTTTGCAGAAGGTAAGTTGAACGACGGCTGCGGCTTCGCTCTGCGGCATTCCGCGGGAGTTGTGGAGAGTTGCCAATCACTCCGGGGCGTGCAGTGCTATAGACGGTGCTATAGCGGATCCCTGCACATGACCAGCGAGTTGGGCAATGGTAGGTTTGAGCGGTGACAGAGAATGCCAATCCAGGTCATATCTGCTACCCTCAGGGATGCGAGTTTATGAGCCGGGACGCGGAGAGTTGAGAAAAAGGAACATGCGCCGGTTGGTCGCAGTCGCCATCGCTATTTGTATCTCTCGCGTCGCAAGCGCGCAGGGGTCTGGCCGATGGCTTCAGGTCGGCAGCCCCACCGCCCATTCGCCCTCCGTTGCGATCGACACAACCTCGATCATTCGGACTAGTGATACCGTCCGAGTCTGGGCTCGCCTGCTCTATCCAAAGACTCAGGTTGACGCTGTGTCCAAGAAGGCCTTGGTGTATAGCCAGGTTCGATTCGCCGTCGCGTGCTCAACCGGAACGTACTCGACGGAAACATGGATCGACTATGCCGACGACGACACAGTTGTGTCCTCGGATCGTACGGCAACCGAGTGGCTCCCTACGGCGCCGGGTTCCCTCGTGGAGGTCGTGTCACGCGCTGCCTGCGGGCGCCGATCGCCCGGAGGATAGAACGACGGTCATCGTCACTCGTCTCGCTCGGAAACCTTTCTCCAAAGCCCCGGCATCAACCGGGTAGCGTGTGCGACAAATGACTCACGGTATTTCGGCTTGCTGAAGTGAAACGTGACTTGATGGCCGTCCGCCCGCCAAGCTGCTTCGCCGGTTCCGCCCCACGCCTTCATCTTGTCACTACCTTCGGCCTGACAGTAGTGGACGAGGCCGCGGAGAGCATAGAGCGCTGCGACATCCTCCGTATGAATCGTGAGGGCGAATCGGTATGTCGTCACTCCGAGTAAACCGCACGGCGCCAATAGCCCTTCGAGAACACGCCCATCGTCACTCCGATCAGGTTGATGATCCCACCGGCGAAGCCCAACAGGCCGCCAAGGGAGAAGACGTAGAAGACGAAGGCGTAGAAGCCCACGGCGAGCCCCACATGCCCGACTAGGTCCCACCCCGTTCGAAGGACATAGCGTGTTTGAATCCGCCGCCCTGGGGCTATTCGATTGTCCATGATCCAGACCGTTCGCACTCGCTGTAAATGCGGCACAGAACCGACGCCACAAGCTCCGGGGTTACCGGTTCGTCGGCTGCGTTAACCTGATCAAATACCCGATAGTCGTCGAGGTAAGCGACATTGCCGATCACAGCCGGTTGAACACTGACGATGTCGTCGTCATCGACTGAAACGCGAAATTCACGGTTGCCGCAGTAAAAGACTGACCTTTCGGCAAGACCATGCAGTGCGGCCTTGGCTGGACCATCGAAGTCGTTTACCATTCCGCAAAGAATGCGGAGGTTCGCCCGAGCGTCAAGTTTTGTTGCGGTGAACTTGGCGCATTGTCCGAATCGTGGCGAAGTTGATCCACCAAGGCACGAGTGCTATAATCCGTGCTATAGCGATCTCTTTCGTGGAATTCTTACGCGAGAAGAAAGCGCTGTAACTTGTTGATGTTGTTGTACTAATCCCCGATAGCTCAGTTGGTAGAGCGCTCGACTGTTAATCGAGTGGTCGTAGGTTCGAGTCCTACTCGGGGAGCTGCACACACACATTGTCCCACCAGCACCTACGGGCGCTCGGTGGGACAACGTGTTTCCGGGGGTGTTGCGCCCACCATCGCGCGATGTACTCTAGCGCTGGCGACGCCCCTCATGAAGAAACCCATCCTCCTCTACGGCCTGCTCGGCGGCCTGCTGATCGCGATGCTCAACCTCGTTGAGTACCGCTTTCTCGTGGTCGAGCACTCGGTGGAGATCTACGGCGGGTTGGTCGCGGCGGTGTTCGCCCTCCTCGGCATCTGGCTCGGGCTCAAGCTCACGAAAACGAAGGAAGTGGTCGTCATTCGCGAGATTCCCGGCGCTCCCGTGCCGCCGTCGACCGAGCCGTTCGCGGTGGACCGCGCGCGCGTCGAAGCACTCGGCATCACGCCGCGCGAGCTCGAGATCCTCGAGCTCATCGCCCTCGGCTTGAGCAACCGCGAGATCGCCGAACGGATCTTCGTGAGCGAAAACACCGTGAAGACCCACTCGAGCCGGATCTTCGACAAGCTCAACGCGAAGCGCCGCACGCAAGCGGTGCAGATCGGCAAGGAGCTCCGGCTGATTCGATGAGCTGGCGTCGCACGAACGGGTGATTTCGCGCGCGCACGGCGAAAGTCATCCGAAAGCATGACGACAACCGCGCTCGCCGCACCTAAGATCGGGCATCCATTCACATTGGGAGCCGCTCTATGAAGAAGACCGTCTGGGTTTTCGGCCTCATCTCCGGCGCGATCATGGCGGTGATGATGCTCGCCACGCTGCCCTTCCTCGATCGGATCGGCTTCGACCGCGGCGCCCTCGTCGGCTACACGTCGATGGTCCTCGCGTTTCTCCTGGTATTCTTCGGCATCCGGTCGTACCGCGACAACGTGGGTGGCGGCACGGTCAGCTTCGGCCGCGCGTTCAGCGTCGGCATCCTGATCACTCTCGTGTCGTGCGTGTGCTACGTGATCACCTGGGAGTTCATCTACTACTTGTTCATGCCCGACTTCACCGACAAGTACGCGGCCCACGCCGTCGAGAAGCTACGCGCGAACGGAGGCTCCGCGGCTGCGATTCAGGCGCAGGTCGATTCGATGAAACGGCTCAAGGAGCTGTACGCGAACCCGCTCATGAACGCGGCCATCACGTTCACGGAGCCGTTTCCCATCGGGTTCGTCGTGACGCTCGTCTGTGCGGGCTTGCTGCGGCGAAGGCCGAACAGTCCTGAGCAGGAGTCCGCGGCCGCAACGGCGCTGTCGCCGTCGTGAACGGTGCGGCTGGCGCCGCTGTCGCCATTGTTTCGACGGGCGCGTCATCGCCGCTAGATTTGTCCGAGCGACACCCAGAGGGCCGACCTTGTTGGGGCGGCCCTTTGTGCATCACTCCGTTGGCACACACGGTGCTTTGTAGGTAGCGCTGCCCCGCGGCCACCGCTCCAGACACGAGACAACGATGACCCCGACGATTCGATCGTCCATTCTGCTGGTTGGCGCCACCGCCGTGCTCGCTGCTTGCTCCGCGCAGCCCGACGCGAAGGCCGTTCCCGTCGTGGACTCGACCCACGCCGCGAACGGCGATGTCGCGTCGAAGACGGCGGCCGCTGCGACTCCGTCCGCCACCACGCCGGCCACGACGCCAGCGGCACCCGTCGGCGTGACCGGCGCGGCGATTCCGGCCAACGTTCCCGAAGACACGGCGCACATCCGGCTGAACCCCGGCCGCAACGCGCACGACAGCTCGTCATACGCCTCGGCCATTCGCGCCGGCGCTCGGAAGGCGCCAACCTGGCCGACCGGCCCCGCGCCGCTCGCCGGGGCCATTCTCCCGGCGAAGCGCGTCGTCGCCTTCTACGGCAACCCGCTCTCGAAGAAGATGGGCGTGCTCGGCGAGTACCCCGTGGACCAGATGCTGGCGAAGCTCGACCAGACCGTGGCCGAGTGGCGGAAAGCCGACCCGTCGACGCCGGTGCAGCCGGCGCTGCATCTCATCGCGGTGGTCGCGCAGGGCGCGCCGGGCCGCGACGGCATGTACCGCCTGCGCATGGACACCACGCTGATCAACAAGGTCTACGGATGGGCGCAGCAGAAGAACGCGCTGCTCTTCCTCGACATCCAGGTCGGCAAGAGCACGCTGCAGCAGGAGCTGCCGCGACTCCTTCCCTTCCTCGCGCGCCCGAACGTGCACCTCGCGATCGACGCCGAGTTCTCGATGCACTACGACCGCGAAGGGATGCCGCCGGGCAAGAAGGTGGGCCAGTTCGACGCGGCCGACGTGAACTACGCCGCGGCCCAGCTGGAGAAGCTCGTCTCCGACAACAAGCTGCCGCCGAAGATGCTCATCGTCCATCGCTGGACGCGGAAGATGATCTCCAACGCCTCGCAGATTAAGCTCGACCCGCGCGTGCAGATCGTGATGGACATGGACGGGTGGGGCCCGCCGTGGCTCAAGTTCGACTCGTACCGCGACTACGAAGTCGCCGAGCCCGTGCAATTCACCGGCTTCAAGATCTTCTTCCACAACGACGTGAAGCACGGCGACGCCTTGCTCACCGCGTCCGAGGTGCTGAAGCTGCGCCCGAAGCCGATGTACATCCAATACCAGTGAGCTGCGCACTGTGAGCGGCTGTCAGGGACTGATGACAGCCGCTCTGATCAGGTGGTCGAGCTTCGGATATTCGCGGTCGGCGTAGCGGTTACCACCGTTCATCAAGGCGGCTTGTTTGCCGGCGCGTACGCCGCCGCCCGAATTCTCGCCATAGCCCGAATACAGGCGGTCGACCACGTCCATGCCGCGCGTGACGCGGCCGATCGGCGCGAAGCCCTGCGCGTCGAGGCGTGAGTTGTCGGCGAGGCTGATGTAGAGCTGCGTCGTGCGCGCGTTCGGGCCGGTCATCGCGAACGCGATCGTGCCGCGCACGTTGCTCTGGCGCACCGAGTCGTCCGGGAAGCTGCGATTCGCCCAACGCGCGTTCGCGGCCGAGTCGCCCGCGACGCCGAACTGCGCGATGAAGTTCGGCACGACGCGCGAGAAGCGAGAGTCGTTGAAATACCCCGAGCGCACCAGGTGGTAGAACCGGTCGGCGCCGAGTGGCGCCCAGGCTCGCGTGACCTCGATGACAAACGGGCCCTTGGTCGTCTCGACCCGTACATCGTAGACGTCGGGCGCTCGCGACGTCCCGTCGCCGCTCACGCTGCGCACGCAGCCCGTAGCAAGGATCAAACACGCGAGCAGAATCAGTTGGCGCATGGCGCGGAAAGCTGGCCGCTTCGCCGCGCCGCCGCTAGCCGAGCGCACCGCCGCGCGCGATGTTTGCGGCATGCGACTCTCTCAGTTTTTTCCGGCGCTGGCGCTCGCCGTCACGGCCCACGCGCAGGCGCAAACCAAGGCCCTCCGCTTTGCTTCCGTCGTCGACGGCACGGGACGCGTCGTGCCGAACGGCGTCGTCATCGTCGATGGCGATAAGATCACGCGCATCGCCGGTCCGCGCGACGCGTTGCCCGCCAACGCGCAGGTCATCGACCTAACGCGCTACACGGCGATCCCCGGCATGATCGACGTGCACACGCACATCACGTACTACTGGGATCCCACCTCGGGTACCGACCCCTGGCGCCAACCGCGCCGCGCGCCGGAGATGACGGTGCAGGTCGCGCGACAGAACGGCATCAAGGCGCTCGAGGATGGCGTTACCGCCGTGCGCGACATGGGTGCGTCGAACTACACCGACGTGGCGCTCCGCGACTCGATCAACAAGGCGGGATGGGTCGGGCCGCGCCTGTTCGTCTCCGGCTCCGGACTGTCGCGCGCGCGGCCGCCGTACCAGCCGAACACCGATACGACGCACACGCTGCGCGGCCGCGTCTTCAACATCTCGCAGATTCCCGAGGCGGTGAAGCAGCAGGTGGACGCCGGCGCCGACCAGATCAAGATGTTCGGCTCGACCGGCAGCGGCGCCGACGTCACCGGCAACGAGACGTTCAGCTTCGACGAGATGAAGGCCGCCGTCGACGCGGCACACGGCTTCGGCAAGCGCATCGCGATTCACTCCTACGGCCCGCAAGGCGGACGCGACGCCGTGCTCGCCGGCGCCAATTCGCTCGAGCACGCGATCGACCTCGACGATGCGACGCTCGCCGAGATGGTAAAGCGCGGCACCTTCTACGTTCCCACGATCGACCACAATCGCTATTACGCCGAGTACAAGACCGACTTCCGCTACACCGACCAGCAGGCGGCGGCGCTCGACTCGTTCCGTCTCCGCAACTTCGAAACGGCGCGTCGCGCGTTCAAGGCGGGCGTCAAGTTGGCGATGGGCTCCGACGCCGTCTTCCACATGTTCGGCCAGAACACCCGCGAGCTGGGATGGTACGTGAAGCTTGGAATGACGCCGGCCCAAGCGCTCGCCACCGCGACCACCAACGGCGCCGCGCTCCTCGGCCAGGAAAAAACGCTCGGCAAAATTGCGCCTGGGTACTATGCCGACATCGTGGCCGTCGAGGGAAACCCGTTGAACGACATCAACGTCGTGCTGAACAACGTGCGGTGGGTAATGAAGGGCGGGGCGGTTGTGGTGGATAAGACGAAATAGGGTGTTACCGGAAAAGCCATTAGGTCGGGACGATCGCCGGGGTTCGCGGATGACGCGGAAACTGCCGCGGATTAGCACCGATCGCTCCATGCGGGCCCACAGCTCCGCGCCCAACGAGCCCGGACGAACTTTTCCTTGGGAACGGATGCTCGGGACGTCAATAGTGGCCAACAGGAGCGGCTGTTCCAAAGAAAATGTCGTCCGGGCTCGTTGCGCATGGAGCTGTCCCTGCGCATGGAGAGATCCGTTTTGATTCGCGGCAGTTTCCGCGTCATCCGCGAACCCCCGGCAATCGTCCCGACCTAATGGCGTCCACGCGCGCCGCGCTTCCTGATCTAGCGTTCCCCACGCACGCCGCAGTTCCGATATATTGCCCGGCACACAGCTAATCATTTTATGGCGAACGACACCTGGAACGAGAGCGGTGCCCGGCCGGCCCCTTGGGTCGCCGTCATCATGGGCAGCAGCTCCGATCTCAAATACCTGCAACCCGCGCTCGACGTCCTCGCGGAGCTCGGCGTTCCGCACGAGGCACGCGTCGTGTCGGCACATCGAACCCCGGACTGGATGTTCGAGTACGCCTCGACTGCCGAACGCCGCGGACTCGAGGTGATCATCGCGGCCGCCGGCGGCGCCGCGCACCTGCCCGGCATGGTCGCGGCAAAGACGCTCGTCCCGGTGCTCGGCGTGCCCGTCCCCGCCACGGTGCTCAACGGACTCGATTCCCTGCTCTCGATCGTGCAGATGCCCAAGGGCATTCCCGTCGGCACGCTGGCGATCGGCGAAGCGGGGGCCGTCAACGCGGCGCTGCTCGCCACGTCGATCGTCTCGATCAAGCGACCGGAAGTGCGCGAGCGGCTGCGCGCCTGGCGGGCGAAACGAACCGACGAAGTGCTGATGAACAGCGACGTCACCCCGAAGATCTGATGGCGATCATCCCGCCCGGATCGACCATCGGCATCCTCGGCGGCGGACAGCTCGGCCGCATGACGGCGATGGCCGCGCGCGCCATGGGCTATCACGTGCACGTCCTCGACCCCGATCCGGAATGCGCGGCCGCTGCCGTGGCCGATCGCGTGGTCGCCGGTGCCTTTACCGACGCCGATGCCGCCGCCGACCTCGCGAAGAATTGCGACGTCGTCACCCTCGAGATCGAACAGATCGGCGTCGACGCGCTCGCGGCGGCACTGCGACACGCCCCCGTGCGCCCGAGCCCGGAGATCCTGCGCATCGTGCAGGACCGCGCCGTACAGAAGCGGTGGCTCGCCGACAACGGATTTCCCATCGGCGACTATCGCGAAGTCCACTCGGCCGACGACCTCCTGGCGGCGACACGCGAGTTGGGCCCCCTGTTCGTGAAGGCCTGCCACGGCGGCTACGACGGCCGCAGTCAGGCGCGCGTGAGCGGCATCGAAGACGCCGGCGACGCGTGGACGTCGCTCGGCGGCCGGCACTCGGTCGCGGAACAGGCGCTCGACCTCGACGTCGAGCTGTCCGTCATGGTGGCCCGGCGGCCGAGCGGAGAGACGCTGGTTTACCCGCCCGCGCTCAACGTGCACGAGCGCCAGATTCTCGCGTGGTCCGTCCTTCCCGCGGACCTGCCGCCCGACGTGCTGCGCCAGGCCGAGGACATCGCGCGCGGCATCGCGCTGCGCTTCCGCCTCGAGGGCATCCTCGCCGTGGAGCTGTTCTACCTGCGCGACGGCAGGCTGCTCGTGAACGAGCTCGCGCCGCGTCCGCACAACTCGTTTCATGAAACCGAGGTTGCGTGCTCGACGAGCCAGTTCGAGCAGCTCGTTCGCGCCGTGTGCGACCTGCCGCTCGGCGACCCGCACGTGCTGCGGCCCGGTGCGATATTCAACTTGTTCGGCGAGCTCTGGGAGAACGGGCCGCCGCGCTTCGACGCCGCGCTCGCGCTTCCTGGCGTTCGGTTACATCTCTACGGGAAGCGTGGCGCGCGCCCCGGCCGAAAGATGGGACATCTCTCGGCGATCGGCGACACGCCGCAGGATGCCCTGAACCGCGTTCGCGCGGCCGCCGACAGTCTCGTCGGCGGCGCACGCTCTTAGACTCACCTGCAATCGATGAGAGATCTCATGTCGTCACGCTCGATCTTCGTTCTCGCGGCGCTGTGCGTCGCGGCCTGCTCGAAGTCCACGGTGCGCAGCCTGCCCTCCCCGTCGCCGACCAACCCGGCTCCGGCGCCGGCGGCGAACACCACGCCTGCCGCAATGGCGCAGGCCACGGCGGTCCTGCGCGACGTCGCCGGCACGCGCGTCGGCACGGCGACGTTCACCGACACGTATACCGGCGTGCTCGTGACGGCGAACATCACCGGCCTCGGGCTCGGCGCGCACGGCATTCACATCCACGAAGTGGGAAAGTGTGAGCCGCCGTTCGCATCGGCCGGCGGACATTTCAATCCCGAGCATCGCCAGCACGGGTTCCTGAATCCGAACGGCTCGCACTTGGGCGACATGCCCAACGTGGACACGCCCGCCGCGGGACAGCTCCGCTTCGAGTTTCTGCTGCCCGGCGTCACGCTCAAGGGCACGAACGCCCTCCTCGACGCCGACGGCGCCTCGATCGTGATGCATTCGGGACGCGACGACTACACCACCGACCCGTCGGGCAATTCCGGCGCGCGTATCGGCTGCGGCGTGATCGTGGCGAAGTAGGCGCGTGGACATCGCGGACTTCGCGCTCGAGCGCTACTTCGCGCGCTGGGAGTTCGCGGCAAAGTACGTATTGTGTGCGTCGGACGTCGAGCCGATGAGCATGAGCGAGCTGCTCGTGCTGGCCGACGACGACGCGCGCGGTCGCTGGGACAGCCTTCGCCTTGGCTACACTGAATCGCTGGGGCTTCCGGCGCTGCGGAGCGAGATTGCCGCGCTCTACCCCGGCCTCACGCCCGACGACGTCATCACCTTCGCCGGTGCGGAAGAAGGGGTGTACGTCGGCATGCACGCACTGCTCGACGCCGGTGACCACGCGGTGGTCGTGTGGCCGGCGTATCAGTCGCTGTACGAAGTCGCGCGCTCCATCGGCGCGTCGGTCACCTTCGTGCCGCTCGACCCACGCGGATGGACGCTCGACGTCGACGCGGTGGCCGCGGCGATGCGGCCGAACACGCGCGTCATCGTCATCAACTTTCCGCACAGCCCCACCGGCGCACAGCTCGACGCCGAGCAATTCGCTCGTCTCACGGCGATGGCCGAGCTGCACGGCGTGCACCTGCTCTCCGACGAGGTGTATCGCTTTCTCGAGCACGACGCGCCACGTCTGCCTACCGCCGCCGAAACGACCGATCGCGGCGTGAGCCTCGGCGTGATGTCGAAGGCCTTCGGGCTGGCCGGCGTGCGCATCGGATGGATCGCGACACGCGACCGCGCGCTGCGTGCGCGGCTCGCGGCGCTCAAGGACTACACGACGATCTGCAACAGCGCACCGAGCGAGATCCTAGCGCTCATCGCACTGCGCGCGAAGGACCGGTTGGTCGCGCGCGCCGGGGCAATCGTTCGATCGAATCTCGCCGTGCTCGATCAATTCTTCGCGGCGAATGCCGATCGATTCCGCTGGAACCGCCCGCGCGCCGGCAGCGTCTGCTTCCCGGAGCTCCTGGGAGGTGAGGTCGACGCATTTTCCGCTGCCTTGGTCGAGCGCGAAGGGGTGCTGCTGTTGCCCGCGTCGCAGTTCGGCTATCGCGGCAACAACTTTCGGTTAGGGTTCGGACGTCGTGACATGCCCGACGGATTGGCGCGGCTGGAGGCGTTCGCAAGGCAGTCCTGACGTTCGGCACTGAGCTTGCGAGCCCGGCGGTTGTGCCCACCCCCAAGAAGCTTCGCGCATACCCGTCGACCACGATTCAATCGGCCGCCATGGCCGCGCTCGGTGCTGCCCTGTTCGCGGGAGGTCGCCGCGGACGCTCCGGGTCGGTGATGCGAATCGTCGGCGCGGCACTCATCGGCCTCGCCATCCGTCCGTGGATCGTCAAAGGCGTTCGCACCGCCGGTGCGCGGCGCAGGCATTTCTCGGCGCACCGATCGATCGAGATCTCGCGGCCGATCGGCGAGGTCTTCGCCTTCTTCAAGGACTTCGAGAGCTTCCCCCGGTTCATCGGCTCGTTGCGCTCGGTGATCGACTACCAGGACGGCCGCTCGCACTGGGAGATCTACACACCGTCGGGCGGTGTGGTGGCATGGGACGTCGTCGTCACGAAGTACGTGCCGAACAGCGTCATCGCCTGGGAGAGCGTGCCGAATAGCACGGTGGAGATGCAGGGCATCATCCGCTTCGCCTGCATCGCGCCGTCGCGCACGCGGATCGACATGAGCATCGTCTACCGCCCCGTGCGCACCGGACTGAATGATGCGGTGCACGCGATGGTCTCGCGCCCGCAAGTCGAGCCGCTGAACACCGCGCTCGAGCACGCGCGCTTCTATCTCGAGTCGATGCCGGCGCCGCGGCTCGAGGAATCGTCGAGCTCCGAGCCAACTTCTACGAGGACGACACTGGAATGACTGAACAACGCGCACCCGGTGAGCTGGTCAGCAAAGCCGCGACGGTCGACGCACGCAAGGCGATCAAGATCGAGGAGCGCATCTCGATCGATCGGCCGGCCGCCGAGCTCTATGCCATCTGGCACACCTTCGAGCGGTTGCCCGACTACATCGACCAATTGGAGTCGGTCACGGCGCTGACCACGGAGCTCTCGCACTGGGTCGTGAAGCTCCCGGCCGGACAGCACTTCGCGTGGGACGCGCAGCTCGTGAACGATCTACCGAATGAGCTCATCGCCTGGAAGACCGTCGCCAACCCCGACGTTGCGCACGCCGGCTCGGTGCATTTCCGCGACGTGAGCGCGGGAAAAGCCGATATGAGAATCGTCATCGACTACGAGCCGCCCGGCGGCAAGCTCGGCCTGCTCCTCGATCGGTTCACCCGAGTGTTCGGCCAATCGCTCGAGTTCAAGATCCGGGCGGACTTGTTGCGGTTCAAGAAGAAGGTCGAGGGTCGATAGCGCTGCGATCGGGATCGCTCACGCCGACCTACGACACTCCGTCCGTCTCCACCCGGTCCGTCGCCCGGCGCCCCTTGTGCCGCCGATCTCCAATCGCGGCGATCGTATGCTCGTGCACCGGCGTCGTGTTCACCTCGAACAATCGAAACGGCGGCTGATCCGGAAAGTTCGTCTGCAGCACCGCGTGCGCGACGTTGAACACCGGAATTCCTGTCTGCGTCGCGCCCGACGGGGCGCCCTTGTGCGCATGGCCGTGGAACACCGCCTCGACGTCGAACCGCGAGAGCGGCTCCTCGAGGCGGCTCGAGCCGAGGAAGGGAAAGATCTCCAGCGCCTCGCCTTCCACCGTCCCGCGGATCGGGGCATAGTGCATCACGACGATCCGGTGTTCCGACTTGAGCCGCGCAAGAGCGGACTCGAGCTTGAGCGCCTCTTGCACAGCTTCGTGCACGAAGTCCTTGATGATCTTCTCACCCCACGGCCCTAGCGCGCCGCGGCCAAATCCGCCGCAAAAGCCGCGTACCCCGGCGAAGCCCACGCCGCGGTATTCCCACGTGTCGCCGTCGAGCATGTGCATGCCCACGTCGGTGAGAATCTGCGCCAGCTCGCGCTCCTCGCCTCCCTCGAAGTCGTGGTTTCCGAGAACTCCCACCACCGGGATTTTCACCTGCGCGAGATCCTTCGCCAGGATGCGCGCCTCCTCGGCCAGCCCGTAGTCGGTGAGATCGCCCGCGAGGATGAGCACATCCGCGGTCTCGGCGATTTGCTCGAACAACGGCTGGAGACTTCCCTGCGAGCTCTTCGTGTAGTGAATGTCGCTGAGCGCGGCCAGGCGAACGACGTTTTCGGTCACGGGCATGGGCATCGAGGTTCTGGGAACAGGTGTACCCCGGCGTATCGGTAGAATCGCGCCACCGGACCCGAGGGAGAGCTACTCCTGTCAACTAGCCCTTCTTTTGCATTCCCCGGACCCATGGCCTATCAATCGACCTTCGATGATCCGGGGAAGGACACCAATGCCTTCTACCGCCGCACGCTGCACGTGTTGAGCGACGCGCGGGTCCCGTTTCTCGTCGGAGGATCGCACGCACTGCTCAACTACACGGGCATCGTGCGCGACACGAAGGACTTCGATCTCTTCGTGAGCCGCGACAACCTCGATGCGGCGCTCGAGGCTCTGCGCGAATCGGGTTACCACACCGAGGTCACCTTTCCGCACTGGCTCGCGAAGGCCAAGCAGGGAAACGACGTCGTCGACCTCGTGTTCGCGTCGGGCAACGGTGTCTGTCAGGTGGACGCCGAGTGGTTCGAGTATGCGTCCGAAGCCGACGTCCTCGGCATGCCGGTGAAGATCGCGCCGGTGGAGGAGTTGCTCTGGCAAAAGGCGTTCGTGATGGAGCGCGAGCGCTACGACGGTGCCGACGTCGCGCACATCCTGCGCTCGTGCGCCGAGACGCTCGACTGGGATCGCATCCTGCGGCGCTTCGATCCGCAGTGGCAGTTGTTGCTGTCCTATCTCGTGCTCTTCGGATTCATCTACCCGTCGGAGCGCCATCGCATTCCCGAACGCGTGATGGTCGAGCTCACGACGCGCCTGCAGCAGGAGTTGAGTGGGCCGCCGAGCGACGACCGCGTGTGCCGCGGCACGTTGACGTCGCGTGCGCAGTACCTCCTCGACATCGGGCGATACGGATACGAGGACGCGCGCCTCAGGCCGCGCGGCAACATGACGCCGGAAGACGCCGTGTACTGGACCTGGGCGATCGAGAACATTCACTAGCAATCACTAGCATTCACTAACGCTCGACCCGCGTCACGGGAGGTGGCAGGCCATGCCCGATCGTCCGAAAAGAAGGAGCGCGCTGCTGCTGGTTGCGGCCTTTCAGCTCGCCTGTCACCGCACGAATGTGCCGCTTCCCACGCTGCCGCCTGCCCCGGCCGGCAATGCGACGGAGCTCGCCGCGCGCGGCGAATACATCGTGCGAAACGTCGCGGCGTGCGGCGGCTGTCACGCGGCCGACCAGCGCAATCCCGACGGGCCGCTCTCCGGCGGCGCGGAGTTCAAGGACTGGCGACTCGGCACCATTCGCGCCGCCAATCTCACGTCGGACGCGGCAACCGGTCTCGGCGCATGGTCCGACGCCGAGATCGTGCGCGCGCTGCGCAACGGGCAGCGAAAGGATGGCCGTCTCCTCGCGCCCGTCATGCCGTACGAGTGGCTGCACGACATGTCCGACGCCGACGCGCTCGCCGTGGCGCGCTATCTCGAGTCGCTGCCTCCGGTACGAAACGACGTGCGGCAGCAGCCGAACCTGGTGTTCAAGATGGGGAAAGCACTGTTCCTCGGACCGAAAGCGGGAACCACGGTCAGCGCGCCTCCGCACGGCCCCACTGTGGCGTACGGCGACTATCTCGCGAATCACGTGGCGCTCTGCTCGCACTGCCATACGCCGCGCGGCGGCCTTCGCGACGAGTTCGACAACAGCCGGGCCTTCGCGGGCGACGCGACGCCGCCCAAGGACTTCCCCGCCAATCCCGCGAACATCACGCCCGACAGCGCAACCGGCATCGGACGTTGGTCGGAGAGCGATTTCCTGCGAGCGATTCACACCGGCGTGAACCCGAAGGGCGATTCGCTCAACCGCTTCATGCCCTGGCCCGAAGAACGGCGGATGACGGACGACGACCTTCGCGCCATCTATCGCTATCTACGGACGCTCGAGCCCATCCACAACGACGTACCGAGACGGTCACCGTCGAGCGCGCCGCGCTGATTCTGGAACGAGAGTTGAAGGGTTGGGACGCATGGACACGGGGGTCGCGCAATGACGGTTTCCTCGAGGCGGAGCAAATCAGCGAGCGATAGCGGAGCTCACCCGCGGTGGTCGGCGCGTGTCACCAAGGACAGCAACGCGCTCGATCTCGACGAAAGCGTGTTCACGTGGAAGGACCCGCGCCGAATCGCGCACTCGCTCAAGCGCTCGGCAGAGCAGAGTCATCGGCGCAAGAGCGAGCCGTATCGCTCCGCCATGTCGATGCTGACCTTTTACATCAATCGAGCCGGCGACAACCTGACGGCCGGCCAGCGACGCGTGCTCGAGCACGCAAAGGACGAGCTCCGCCGTCTCTTTGGCCGCGAGAGCGCGCCGCACAGGAGAAGCACATGAATAGCAGAATCCTCATGCTCGCCGGAACCGCCGCCGTTCTCGGCGCTGCCGCCTGCTCGCGTACGACCGCGAAGTTGAGTCCGGCGCCCGGAGTCGCTGTCGTACCTGGCCCGGGACAGGGCGCCGCGGCGAGCGCGGCCGGCGTTCGTGTCGTGGCACGCGCGCAGGCCTGGAAGTGGGAGCCGCGCGACCTCGACACCAAGGTCACGCCCATCTTCGTCGAGCTGCAGAACGACAGCGACCGGCCGGTGGCCGTGCGGTACAACCACATTTCGCTCACCGACGCCGCTGGACACCGGTTCAACGTGATGCCGCCCTACGACATCGACGCCACGCTGTCCGAGGCGTTCACCGTCCAGAGTCCCTACTACGGCTTCGACCGATTCGCCGTCGCACCGTACCTGTCGCGCTGGTATCCGCGCTTCTCGCGCTACGGCGGCGCGTTCGCCTACGACCCTGCCTATTACTCGCCGTACGTCACGGCCTATCGGAACGTTCGATTGCCGACGGTCGACATGGTACAGCGCGCGCTGCCTGAGGGTGTCCTGTCGCCCGGCGGCCGCGCGTCGGGGTTCGTCTACTTCGAAGCACTGCATCGCGACGCGAAGACGCTCACTCTCGCGGTCGACGTCATCGACGCCAACACCGGCGCGGTGTTGGGCACGGCGCAGATTCCCTTCGTCGCCGGGTGAACGAGTGGTCGAAGCGAGCCCCGCCCGCCGGCGGGGCTCGCTTCAAACCAACGGTGAGTCGCGGCTGTCTCATGGGGTGAAGGTTCCCACCCCAACGCAGGCGACTCCCCATGTGCTTCCGCTCCGCAGTCCGGAAAATGCAATTGCTGTCGCTCGGCCTGTCGGCAGCGGCGCTGTCTCAGTCCGATGCGCAGACCGAGCACCGCACGCTGTCCGGCGACCGGGTTTCGATCTACAACCTCGCGGGCAAGCTGCGGCTTCAGCCGGGGAGCGGCGCCCAAGTCGTCGTCGACGTCACGCGCGGCGGCGGTGACGCGTCGAAGTTGAAGCTGGCGACCGGCGACATTCGCGGCTGGAATTCCCTGCGCGTCGTCTACCCGTCGGACCGCATCGTCTACCCCGACATGGGCTATCGCTCGCGAACTCAGCTCCGCGTCAATGGCGACGGCACCTTCGACGACAAGGAAGGTGATCACGGCTTCTTCGACCGCGATCGCGTCGAGATTCGCGGCTCGGGCCCGGGCCTCGAGGCGCACGCCGACATGACCGTGAGCATTCCGAAGGGCCAGCGCATCGTCATCCACTGGGGCGTGGGCGACGCGACGGTGACCAACGTCGACGGCGACATTCGCGTGAGCGTCGCAACGGCCACGGTAACGTCGGAGCACACAAAGGGACGGTTGAACCTCGACACGGGGTCGGGTGCCGTCAAAATCACCGACGCCCAGGGTGACGTCACCCTCGACACCGGCTCTGGCGGCGTGACGGTGACCGGAGTGAAGGGTGAGACTCTCAACATCGACACCGGCTCGGGATCGATCACCGGATCCGACATCGATGTGAGAACGCTCAAGGCGGACGTTGGCTCCGGCGGCATCCGCCTGGGCCGCATCCACGCATCGCACGCCAGCGTGGACGCAGGGAGCGGCGGCACGGAGCTCGAGTTCCTCTCGGCGCTCGACGATCTCGCGGTCGACGCGGGCTCCGGTGGCGTGACGATCCGCCTGCCCGCCGCGCAGGGCGCCGACGTCGAGATCGAGACGGGAAGCGGCGGCATCGAGAGCGACTTCCCCGTGCAGACGAACAAGGTCCAACGCAACTACCTGCGCGGCCGCATCGGCGACGGCAAAGGCCGCATCAAGATCGAGAGCGGCTCCGGCCGCGTGCGGCTGATCAAGAACTGACGTCGAGCAGTCCGGCCTCGCGCGCGCGATCGGCCAGCGCGCCGCGCGAGTCCACACCGAGCTTCGAGAAGATGTTCGACAGGTGCGTGCTCGCCGTGCGCGCCGAGATGCCCAGCGCCGCACCGATCTCCTTGTTGGACCGCCGCGCCGCAACGAGCCGCACGATCTCCAGCTCGCGGCCGGTGAGCCCGGCGACGCCCGGCGTCACGCTCCGTGTGGGCGGACGCGCGCCGAGCTCGCGGAGTTGCTCGCGCGTGGCGTCGAGCTCGCGCTCGGCGCCCAAGTGCGCGAACACCTCGTGCGCGCGCCGCAGCTCACGCGTCGCTCCGTCTCGATCGCCCGTTTCGGCGAGTGCGCGCGC
Source organism: Gemmatimonadota bacterium (assembly GCA_028287235.1). Lineage (GTDB taxonomy): Bacteria > Gemmatimonadota > Gemmatimonadetes > Gemmatimonadales > Gemmatimonadaceae > JAQBQB01. The sequence continues at coordinate 145,207 of JAQBQB010000006.1, forward strand.
CAACTGGCGGCGCAGCCGCGCCGCGTCGGGCACGAAGGGAATCGCCTCGAGCGCCTCCACCGCGCCGCGAAGCAGCGCGACCGCGCGCTCCGTGTCGCCGTTCAACAGCTCGACGAGCGCATCGCACGCGTCGGCCCATGCGAGTCCAAGCCGCTGCCCGAGCGCCGTCGATTCACGGCGCAGGCGCTCGGCCAACGAGCTCGCGCGCGGCATGTCGCTCGCCCAGAGCGACGCCTCGGCGATGACGGGCATGAGCCGGTGAATCGCCCAGACCACGTGCCCCGAGCGGTCGGCGATGCGCAGGCCGTGCTCGCCCACGGAGATCGCCTTGGGATAGTCGCCCATCGCGAGGTAGTACGCCGCGCGGCCAATGTGCGCCGGGACCACGGAGAATACGTCGCGGACTGCGCCGGCCGACTCGTTCCCCGCCGACAGCTCCCACGCCTCGTCCACGCACGCCTTGCCGCGTTCCATATCGCCGCGGCCGAGATACAATAAGCCGAGCCAGACCAGCGTGCGCGGAAGCAGCGTACGCTGGCCGAGCAGCCGCGCCGTCTCGATAGTTCGCTCGGCCAGCGCGACGGCATGGTCCCACTCGCCGATGCCCGCCGCGTATTCGATCTCCACCTCCGACGTCCAGAGACGAAAGAGCGGAGAGCGCAGCTCGTCGGCAATACGGTGCGCCTCGCCGAGATGGCGGCGAATCTCCTCCGACTTGCCCGTCAATCCGCCGAGCATCGCCAGGGCCCAGTGCGCCGACCAGGCCACGCTACGCTGCCCGGAAGATTCGGCGAGACGAATGGCCAGCTCGCCGTGCTCACGCGCCTGGTCGGCGGGACCGGCCCAGAGATAGAGCAGCACGAGGCCGCGATGCACGCGCGCGAGCAGCCCGTCGTCGCCGAGCGCCGCGGCGAGTTCCAGTGCGCGCTGAATCTCCTCGCGCGACTCAGCGGTCTTGCCGATCGCCTGAAGGCAGCTCGCCTTCGCGATGAGCACCCGGGCCTCGAGCGGCCGGTCGCCGGCGCGGCGCGCCGCGGCCATCGACGCGTCGTAGTGGGCGAGCGCGTCGTCGAAGCCGCCGCTCCAGTAGCGCGCGAGGCCGATGCTGCGCTCGATCGACGCGGTCTGCGCCGCGTCGCCGCGCGACGCGGCCGAGTCGAGCGCGCGCCGCCAAAGCTCGAGGGCGCCCGGATAGTCGCCGAGCCGCTGGCGCACGCGCGCCAGCTCCATGACGAGCTCGAAGGTCGTATCCTCGACATCCTGCTCGGCGATCGACAACGCGGCCGAGAGATAGTCCGCGGCTTCGCGGTTCGCGTATTTCGCCGATGCATCGCGGCCCGCGGCGCGCAGGTATTGCACTGCCTTCGATGCAAGATGCCGCGTGTCGCCGCGCGCATAGTGAAAGGCCAACTCGCCGGCGTGCGCCATGGCGCGCGTGCCGTACAGCGTCTCGAGCGATTCCGCGATCGTGCCGTGCAACGTACGCCCCCGCGCGAGGCCGAGCTCGCCGTACAGCGTCTCCTGCAGCAGCGGGTGGGAGAAGTCGTAGATGATGTCGGCCGCGTCCTCGCGCTCGGTGAGGACGTCCGCACCGCGCAGCTCGTCGATCGCCGGGATGAGCGCGTCGTGCTCCAGCCCCGACACCGCCTCGAGCTCGTCGTGTGTCGCGCGAGAGCCGAGGACCGCGGCGATGTCCGCGAGCTGTCGCGCGTTGGGCGAGAGGTCGGCGAGGCGCGCCAGCACGGCGTCGCGGATGGTCCCCGGCACGTGCAGCTCCTCGACGTCCCAGCCGATCCATCCGCCGGCGGATTCGCGTAGCTGGCCGGCGTCGACGAGCGCCTTGATCGTCTCGTCGATGAAGAACGGATTGCCCCCCGTCCAGCGGTGCAGCCGCTCGGCAAAGGCGCCGGTTCGCGCCGGATCTGCGTCGAACGTCCGTGTCAGGAGCTCAGTGATCGCGTCGGCCGGCAACGGGCCAAGTCGAATGCGTTGAGCGTTTCCTAAACTCCGGAGCGATTGCTCGGTTCCGCGCAGTGCCGGGCTGCCACGATGGTCGGGGTCGTTGTGGGTGCCAACGAGCAGGATGCGGTCGCCGCCCACCTGCCGCGCGACGAAGTGCAGCATCTCGAGCGACGCGCTGTCGGCCCACTGAAGATTTTCGAGCACGACGAGCAGCGGACGCTTCGCCGCGAAGCGCGAGAGGAACTGCGAGAAGTTCCAGAGCAGCCGCGCCTTGAGCTCCGCCGGATCTCCGCGGGCCGCGGACGCCGCGCGCCCGTCGGCATCGAGCGCGGGAAAGAGCTGCAGCAGCTCCGCGGTGCCGCCGCGCGTCAGCAGCGTGAGCACCGACGGCTCCACGCCGCGCAGCACCGGCAGGAACGCGTCCGAGAACACGGCGTAGGGGACGCCGGTCTCCACCGGATACGCGCGCCCCAATGCGACGGTGAACCCTCGCTGTGCCGCCTGCTCCGCGAGTGCCAGGGCGAGATGCGTCTTTCCGATTCCGCTCTCGCCAACGACGAACGTTGCGCTTCCCTTTCCGCGATCGGCGTCCGTGAGGCTCGCCAACAGCGCGGACAGCTCCGCCGCGCGGCCGACGAGCACCGTCACTCAGCTCGCTGCTTGCGCGGGCACTCCACCGAACCGGCGCTCTCGCACCTCGAACTCGCTCAACGCGGCGAGAAACTCCTTCTCGGTGAACTCCGGCCACATGCAGCGCGTGAAGTGCAGCTCCGCGTACGCGCATTCCCAGAGCAGGAAATCGCTCAACCGCTGCTCGCCGCCGCTGCGAATGAGCAGATCCACGTCGCGAATTGGGAACGGGTCGTGGTTGACCTGCGCGAGCAATCGCGCGAACGCCTCACGATCGAGCGGCTCAGGGCCGGCGAGGGCGGCGGCGCGCATGATCGACTCGCGCGCCGAGTAGTCGATTGCCACGCGAAGGTGGAGATTGCGGCCGTGCGCGGTCGCGGCTTCGGCTTCCTGAATCGCCGACACCAGCGACGAGGGCAAGCGATCGCGCCGTCCGACGATCGTGAGCCGCACGCCGTTCTCGATGCACCGCTTGGATTCGATCAGCAGCGAGCGACGCAGCAGCCGCATGAGCGCACCGACTTCCGGTGTCGGCCGGCTCCAGTTGTCGGCCGAAAAAGCGTAGAGCGTCATGGTGCCGACGCCGGCCCGTGTCGCGGACTCGACGATCGCGCGGGCCGTTCGAACGCCGGCGCGATGTCCCGCCGTGCGGATCATGCCGCGCGCGTTGGCCCATCGGCCATTCCCGTCCATGATGATCCCGACGTGAATGCCGTTGCATTGCGTCGGGGGTGGCAGAGGGGACGGAACCGCAATCGTTCGCTTCATGTCTGAATAGACGAAAGAGTGGCGCGCGCGTTAACGCTCGCGCGTCGCTCGAATGAGGGCTTCCATGTGATCGAGGTACCGCTCGAGCGCGCGCCGGCCCACGGATGTGATGGCGTACTCCGTTTTCGGCACCCTGCCCTCGAACGATTTGCTGCACGTGATGTAGTTCGCCTCTTCCAACTTGCGCGCGTGGACGCTCAGATTGCCGTCCGTCGTCTGGATGAGCTTTTTCAGATCGTTGAAGCTCATCGACTCGTTCACGGCGAGCGCGCTCAGGATGCCGAGCCGCAGGCGCTCGTGAATGAGGCGGTCGAGCGCGAGCGGTCCTTCGGTGGGCGCGCGGCCGCGGACCGGACGCAACGCTCCGCCGGTCTCCTTGTCCTGGCTGTCCGCGCCCCGCTTGCGTTGCGGCTTAGCCACCGTGCCTCCGGGCGATCCACAGTCCGAACACGATGTGCAGTCCACCGAAGCCCGCGATCAACAACGGCGTCGCCCAGGTCGCGGGCGCAATGAGCGCCAGAGCGCCGGCGAACATGAAGGCTGCGCCCATGACGGGCACGATGCGCACCGAGTACGTGCCCGCGCTCACGACGGCGGCGCCGTACAGCAACATCCAGATTCCGGGCAGAAAGCCGAACATGCCCCCCTGGACGAACACCGCGGTGAGCACGGCGCCCACGACGATGGGCGGTGAGAAGCTCAATACGAGCTTTCTCATCGGGCCGGAGAGGAGCGGCATGTTGGCGGCGTGCGCCTTGAGCGTCATCGACGCCACCGAGATGCCCGCCGCGATCCCCGCCTCGGCGAGCCAGGTCGCGACCCAGGCCCAGGGGAGCGTCTGGTGCGACGCCACGAGCGCGGCGGCGACGGCGCTGATGCCGATGACGACCTCGCCCCACCCTGACACGGCGGTGAAGGTCGCGGCCGACTCCATCATGCCGCGGATGAAGCGAAGGTTGTCCATCGCGCGCGCTTGCATCTCCGGTTCCTCGGAGCGGCGCGGCCGAAGCGGGATTACGGGTGCCATGATGGCGTAGGGTAATGCGCTACGCCAATCATAGCAAGTACTTTATGCCGCAAAGTTTCCCTTACGGCTGGCTCGGCGGATCGCTCGCCGGGAAGCTCTCCTGGAGCGCTTCGTCGAGCTTGTCCTCGGCGGCTTTCTGGTGTCCCTTGCTCGCCGCCTTCCGCTCCTGAATGTCGCGCGCCGCCGGGTTCGCGCCGGCTTTCGGGATCATCGGCTGGTCGTGCGGATTTTCCTTGAGCTCCTGCTTCTCGTGATTGAGAATGTGCTCATCGGCGCTCCGGCCTTCGCCGCGCCACTTGTGATCGGTCGAGCTCCCCTCCGCGGGGTCGATGTTATGCTGGTCAGGTCGCTTGCCGCCCATTGTCGCCTCGAAAGTGAGTGGTCAGCCGATGGAAGGTCACGAAGCGTGCCGACGGCCTCACGTCGAAATTCCGCCGGCTACCGCCCGCTCACCCCGTACTTCGCCAGGATCGCGCGGACCTTGTCGAGCGGCAACGCCTCGATGGTCTTTCCGCTTCCGGTCGTCGTGGTCGCCTGGAACAGCGAGTTGTAGATCGCCTCCTCCGTCGCCTCGACGGCGCCCTGAAACAGCCCCGACATCGGCTCGTTGGCCAGCTCTTCCGTGGAGAGCCGCTGCGCGTTGAACGGCCGCCGCACCTTCTCGCTCGTCGAGAAGGCGAGCACGTAGTCGCCCGATCCATTCGACGCCGACGACCCGGTGCGCGACAGGCCCATGATCGCGCGCGCCGCCAGCCGCTGGAGGTTCCGGTCGGAGAGCGGCGCGTCGGTCGCAATCACCATGACGCACGATCCATCGCCGCGGTCTCCCGGCGACTGCGCGTCGCGCTGGAACGCATACTGTCCGAGCTCCTTCCCCACCGGCGCGCCGAGCACCTGGAGGATGCCGCCGAAGTTGGTCTGGACGAGCACACCCACCGTCCATCCGCCGAGCGATGCCGGCAGCACGCGCGACGAGGTGCCGATGCCGCCCTTCCACCCGAACGCCACCGTGCCCGTGCCCGCTCCAACCGCGCCCTCGGCCACTGGTCCGCCCGACGCCGACGTCAACGCCGCGCGCACATCCTCGGGCGTGATCGGACGCGAGCGAATGTCGTTGAGCGTTCCATCATTCGTTTCGGCGACGACGGGATTCACGGATCTCACATTCGCCATTCCCGGCTGCTCGAGCATCCACCCGACCATTGCGTCGGCGGCCTTCCACACGCACAACGTGCACGTGAGCAGAATCGGCGTCTCGAGCTCGCCCAACTCCCGGAGCTGCGTGACGCCCGTGATCTTGCCGAAGCCGTTGCCGACATGCAGCGCGGCGGGCACGCGGTCGGTGAACAGGTTGCCGCCGTGCGGCAGGATCGCCGTGACGCCGGTGCGCACGTTGTCGCCGCGCACGATCGTCGTCTGTCCCACGCGCACGCCGGCGACGTCGGTGATGGCGTTCAGCTTTCCGGGGGCGAAGACGCCCGGCTTCACGCCGAGGTCGCGCGCGCGGGCGCGCTGGGCGGGGAGAGTGGTCGAGAGTGCGGTCATGGCGAGAATCGCGATGCTGGCGGACGCGTGGCGATGCATTATTCGTGGGTTCAGAGATGAGCATGACCCTACGGGCAGACCCCTGAATCGGCAACTGCGCGCATGATCGAGATTCTCGAGGCCGACATCACCACGCTCGCCGTCGACGCCATCGTCAACGCGGCCAACGGCGCGCTCCGTGGCGGAGGCGGCGTGGACGGCGCCATCCATCGCGCCGCGGGGCCGCAGCTGCTCACGGAGCTCAAGCTTTTTCCCGGTTGCCCCACCGGCGGTGCGGTGCGAACGATGGGCTACCGGCTTCCGGCGAAGTACGTGATCCACGCCGTGGGCCCGGTGTGGTACGGCGGGTCCAAGTCCGAAGCTCCACTGCTCGCGAAGGCGTACGAGAGCTCGTTCGCCCGGGCACAGGAAGCGGGCGACGTGAAGACCATCGCCTTTCCCGCGATCTCCACGGGGGTATACCGGTTTCCCAAGGATCACGCGGCGCGAATCGCGTTGACGTCGATGCTCGCGCACGAGAGGGAGTACGAGCGGATCGTCGCGTGCGTGTTCGATGAGGAGACAGCCATGATATACCACGACATGCTGGAGGCGATGCGGAGGAATCGGTAGCGGTGTTCAGGCTCCATGCTGCAAGCTGCCGGCTGCCGGCTGCCGTTTTCCGTTTCCTGTTCTCCGTTCTGAGTTGTCCGGGATTTGATGGACCCCGACGGCTCCCGGTAGAGCATCGTACGCGTTCCGGCAGGGTGGTGTCCCGACGGCGCCGGGAACCCACCAACCGAAAACGGAAAACACAACACGGAGAACGGCAGCCGGCAAAAGGGCAACCGGAAAGTCGCCCCCAACTCGCTCACACTCTATCTTCTCCGGGTGCCCCTCCTTCCCCTCTACGGCCACACTGCCCTCCTCGACCGCTTCCGCGACGCCCTGTCGCGCCAATCGCTGCCGGGCAGCCTGCTCCTCCAGGGCCCGCGCGGCATCGGCAAGCAGCAAGTCGCCCTCTGGCTCGGCCGCTCGCTGCTCTGCGAGAATCCCGACCGCTCTCCGTGCGGCGAGTGCAAGTCCTGCCGCATGTCGAGCGCCCTCCAGCATCCCGACCTGCACTGGTTCTTCCCCCGGCCCCGTCTCAAGGACAGCGATCCCGACCTCGCCGCCGTGCGCGGCGACAACGTCGACGGCATCATGGAACGGCTCGAGAGCTCCGGCGTCTACGAAGCCCCGGGCGGCGACGAGGGCATCTTCGTCGCAACCGTGCGTGCGATCGTTCAGACGGCCATCATGTCCCCGGCCATGGGCCGCAGAAAAGTCTTCGTCGTCGGCGACGCCGACCGCATGGTCGCGCAGGAAGGCGCCGACCAGGCGGCCAACGCCTTCCTCAAGCTCCTCGAGGAACCGCCGGCCGACACGACAATTATCTTGACGTCGAGCGAATCCGGAGCGCTGCTCCCGACCATTCGCTCGCGCGTCGTTTCCGTCCGAGTCGCGCCGCTCTCCGAGCAAGAAGTCCGCGCCTTCCTCGCCGACCCAGTCGTATCGGCGCACCTCGACGTCGGGCCGCGAACGGTCGACGAGCTGGTGGCTCTCGCCTCCGGCGCCCCCGGCCGGTTGATCGGCCGCGACAGCTGGCAAGCGGCGCTGACCCAAGCCCGTCGTCTCCTCGACGCGGCGGCGGCTCCCGACCGCGGCACGCGGCTCCGCGTCGCGCTCGGGCAGGGTGCGTCGGGTGCGCGCGGCAAGTTCAGCGACACCCTCGACGCGCTCACCGTCCTGCTGCACGAGCGGTCGCGTTCAGCCGCGGCCAAAGGGTTCGACAGCGAAGCCGTCGGCTCGGCGCGCGCGATCGAGTTCGTCGAACGGGCCAAGGAGCTGGCGAGCGGCAACGTGAACCCGCAGCTCGTGACCGCCTCGCTGCTCCGCGAGCTCGCACCTCTGGTCAAATAAGTCTCCAGTGAGCGTCACATGAGCGTCACATGACCGACAAGCTCTCCCACGTCTCCGAGTCGGGCGAGGCGCGCATGGTCGACGTCTCGGCGAAGAGCGAGACGCACCGTGTCGCGCGCGCGACCGGGCAGATCCGCATGCAGCCGGCAACGCTCGCCGCCATCGTCCAAGCGCAGGTAAAGAAGGGCGACGTCCTCGGCGCCGCGCGCATTGCCGGTATCATGGCGGCGAAGAAAACGGCCGACCTGATCCCCCTCTGCCACCCGCTCGCGCTCACCGGCGTGAACGTCGAGCTCACGGCCGACGAATCGCTGCCAGGTGTTCGGGCGGAGGCGATCGTGAAGACGACCGGGCGAACCGGCGTCGAGATGGAGGCGCTCACCGCCGTATCCGTCGCCCTGTTGACGGTCTACGACATGGCTAAGGCCCTGGATCGAGGGATGACGATCTCCGATATATCGTTAGCCCAAAAATCCGGAGGAGTGAACGGGGATTATTCAAGAGTTGATGGCACAGGCCCTGCCCCCTATCCTGCTGGTGGCAGTACTGAAGGGTAGTGTTGTACGGTTGTTAACCTGTTGCCAACAAAAAACTTATGCGCAACCTACGTGGGTCGTACGTCCACCGGGGTGATGCGGCGAGGCGACGGAGACGCATGAAGCAGATGCTCTTCGCTGCCGCCTCGGTTACAGCGACGGTTGTCGTCCTTGTCGCCCGCAAATCCACACCGGCGAGCGCCGAGCCCGCGGTGACCGGGAGCCGAGAGTCGTTCTTCTCTCTCAGTTCCTCCCGGAAGCTGCGCCGGGATCTCGAAACGGCGCGGGGTGAGTTGAACCTCGTGAAGTCGCAGTACGAGAGAGCGGACAAGATCATTGGGTACTCGAACAAGTACGGCATCACTGCGGGCATGGCGGGCAAGGTGTTCGACGCCTCGCTCCGCGAAGGGATCGACCCCGAGCTGGCGTTCCGGTTGGTGCGGCTCGAGAGCGAGTTCAATGAAAAGGCGGTCAGCAAGGTCGGCGCGGTTGGGCTCACCCAGCTCATGCCGAGCACGGCGAAGCTGTTCGAGAAGAACGTGTCGCGCGAGCACCTGTTCAACGGAGAGACCAACCTCCGCATCGGGTTCCGGTACCTCAAGAACCTGCTCGGCCAGTACAAGGGCGACGTTCGGCTGGCGCTGCTGGCCTACAATAGAGGCGAAGATGCCGTCTGGCGGGACGTTCGAGCCGGAGTGAATCCGGGGAACGGGTACGACCGCTGGGTGATGAGAGACTACAAGGGAAAGGGCGTCGTCCAGTAACGGATGGCGGATGATGGAAAACACAAAACGGAAAACAGCTGCCGGCAGCCGTTTTCCGTTTTGTGTTTTCCGAGCCGCGTCCGCGTTAGTGCTTCTTGGCTTTGGACTTCTTCTTCGCCGGCGCCACCTGCTTCTTCGGCGCCTTCGCTGCCTTCGCTGCCTTCGGCGCCTTCTTCGTCGACCCACCCACGATCAGCGACTGCCCCGGCAGGATCTTCGCCCGGCGCAACCCGTTCGCCTTCATGAGCACCGCGGTCGACGTCTTGTACTTCTTGGCGATCCCACTGAGCGTCTCGCCCGCCTTCACGACGTGCGTCGTCGTCGCACCCTTCGACGACCCGTAGCGCTCGATCGATGGATCCGGCACTGCCGCCGCGGCCGACGCGACCGCCTCGGTCGGAATCACGACCGGTTGCCCAGGCGCCAGGTTGCCGCTCTTGAGCCGCTTGAGCTTGGGGTTGAACAGCGCCAGCTGACGCGCCGAGATCCCGGACTTTTTGGAGATCGACTCCAGGCTCTCTCCCTTCTTCGACTCCACCGTGAACAGCCCCAGGCGCTCGCTCTTCGGCAGCGCGGCAAAGGCGTCGGGGAAGCTGTCCGCGTCGCCAACGGGCACGCGAACGAAGAAGGAATCCTTCGGCGGCGTTACACCGCGCAGCACGTGCGGGTTGAGCTCCTTCACGTCGGACACGGGCGACTTGGCCGCATGCGCGACCGCCGCCAGCGACGTCGAGGGACCCACGCGGACCGAGTCGTAGGCGTACGCCGGCTGCGGCGTGAGCTTCATGCCGTACCGCGCCGGCTCTTTTGCGATCAGCGCCGCGGCGATGAGCTGCGGCACGTACTCGCGCGTCTCGTTCCGCAGGTAGTCCTTCTCGGCGAGCGCGAAAAACAGGTCGTCGCCGGCGGTGCCCTCGAGGTCGTCGGCGTAGCGCGTGAGCCCGCGTGCAATGCGCCCCGGTCCGCCGTTGTACGCCGCCGCGGCGAGGTACAGCGAGCCGAATTGCTCCTTGAGCTCCTTGATGAACCGCACCGCGGCCGCCGTCGACTTGACGGGATCGCGCCGCTCGTCGATCCACCAGTCGACGCGTAGCCCCATGTCGCGCGCGGTCGACGTCATGAACTGCCACATGCCCACGGCCGCGGCGCGCGAGTAGGCGTTCGGATCGAAACCGCTTTCGACCAGGGCCAAATAGTACATGTCCTCGGGCAGCCCGCCCTCGCGAAGCTTGGCACGGATCATCGGCTCGTAGCGCGTGCCGCGCTCGAGGCGCGATTCGATGTGCTCCTTGGCCCTTCCGGAGAACAGGCGGACGTAGTGCTCCACCCGGTCGGTCGACTCGTACGAGTGCACCTCGATGTCCCACGACGGTCCTATGGAGGTCGCATCGGCCGCGACCGACGGACTCGCGAGGCTTGCCAGGCTGGAGTCCCCAAAGACTTCAGCCGCCCGGCGCGTGACGTCGGTTTCGGTGACGTGGATCGAGTCGGGGGTGGTGGCAGGCGCCGGTGCGGACGGAGCGACCGTCGCCTGCTGCACGATCGTCGCCGCCGCGGGGGGAGCGGGGGCAGCTGCGGCGGACGGCGGACTGACGGTCGCTGGCTGAGAGGTGATCACTGGAGACGGCTGGCGCACGCACGCGGCGGCAAACAGAACGGTCGCGAACGTCGGCAGTGTGCGCTTGATCACCACTTTTCTACCCCCTGAAAACGACGATCGCCGCCCCGCTCTGGACGGCGATCCTGCAACACACCAACAAACCAACGAGTCAACGAGTCAACGAACCAACGTAATGCCTTATCGGGCGAGCATGTAGTTGCCCAGCACGCGATTCGTCGCGTTCAAGACCGCCATCGCCGCGCCCCGGCGCGTATCCGTCTCGGCGAGATAGCACCCCACCAGTCGGGTGAGCTGCGTGCCTTCGCGCAATGAGACCGAGACGATCAGCAGGTTCGAGTCGAAGGCGCGCACATGCTTGATGCCGAGGAGCTCGAAGTGCATCGCGTCTTTCGCGAAATCCTCGAGCGCCCGGAGCGCGGCTTCTGCCGCGACGCGGAAGTCTCCGAGCGGGCTGGACTGGCCGATCGCCCGGCCCGAGAAGACCAGATTGTCCCACTCCAGCGACACTTCGGCCGAGCACTGCCCCGACGGGGTGCGTGAAAAGCTGAAGTCGGCGAACCGGAGTCGTTCGCGTCGTGAGCTCAGCGGAATGACCGCGCCGGAGCCCGCCGGACGCTCTTGCTTCATGACTAGCGACATGGTGTGCCTCTACGAGTGCGGAACCAGGAGCCGCATCGCCCCGCTGCTAAACGAGTGAATTATGAAGAACGCAACACAGATGTGCTTGTAACGTGGGTCACGGGCTCTCATATTCGCCCAAATGCCCCTACCATTCCTGTGCCTGATCCTCCCCCTGACCCTGGGTTTTGGGTCCGCGAACCACGAGCCGCACCGGGCCGAGCTGGATTCACTCAAGGAGAGGATCGGCAGGAGGGCTGCAGAAGTTAAGGGCGCCGTGGTCGGCGTAGCGTTTCGAGACCTCGAGACGGGGGATACGCTCTTCCTGAATGCCGACGACAGCTTCCACGCGGCCAGCACCATGAAGGTGCCGGTCATGATCGAGCTGTACCGGCGGATCGACGCCCGAGGGCTGCGACTCGATCAGGGAATCCTCCTGGTGAATCAGTTCGGCTCGATCGTCGACGGCTCTCCCTACGCACTCGACCCCGGAACCGACTCCGACAGCTCGGCCTATGGCCGGGTGGGCGCGCGCGTGCCGGTCCGCGAGTTGATCGATCGGATGATCACGCGATCGAGTAACCTCGCCACCAACGCGCTCATCGAGCTGGTCGGCGCGAAGCACGCGAACGCCACAGCCCACGAGCTTGGAGCGCGCAACATCAAGGTGCTTCGCGGCGTGGAGGACGGGAAAGCATTTCGCGCAGGCCTCAACAACACGACCACCGCGCGCGATCTCGCCGTGTTGCTCGGCGCCATCGAGACCGGCGCGGCCGCGTCACGCTCGAGCTGCGACGAAATGCGCGACGTGCTGCTCCACCAGGAGTTCAACGAGGAAATCCCGGCCGGATTGCCGGCGGGCATCAAGGTGGCGCACAAGACGGGATGGATCACCGGCGTGCTGCACGACGCCGCCATCGTTTATCCACCGGCCCGGAAACCGTATGTCCTCGTGGTGCTGACGCGCGACATCCCCGACGAAAAAGTCGCGCGCCGGCTGATCGTCGACATCTCGCGTCTCGTCTACCGGCACGCGGTGCCGGCCCGCGTGGCGGTGGCGCCATGAGAGTCGCGGTCGGAACCGACCACGCCGGCTTCTCGCTCAAGGCGAGCGTCGTCGACGCCATTGTTGCCGCCGGCCACGAGGTGGTCGATTGCGGCGCCTACTCGATCGACCCGAACGACGACTACCCCGACTTCGCCGAAGGCGTTTCCCGCGCCGTGCTCGACGGCCGCGCCGAGCGCGCGGTGCTGGTGTGCGGAAGCGGCGTGGGTGCGTCGGTCGCGGCGAACAAGTTTCCGGGCATTCGGAGCGCGCTCTGCCACGACACCTTCTCCGCGCACCAGGGCGTGGAGGACGACGCGATGAATGTCCTGACGCTCGGCGCCCGCGTCATCGGCCCGTCGCTGGCCGCGGAGCTCGTCGCCACGTTTCTGCGCGCCAAGTTCTCCGGATTGGAGCGGCACCAGCGGCGGTTGAACAAGATCAAGGCGTTCGAGAAGTCGTAAGCGTACTTCCCTACGACGCCGGCTCCTTCGGCAAGACGATCCGAAACGTCGTCCCCACCCGCGGTATGCTCGTCACCGTGACCTGACCGCCGAGCAGCTCGGCCAGCCGGCGCGTGACGCTCAGTCCCAGTCCACTCCCGCCGACCTTTCGCGTGGTGTTCTGCTCCACCTGCCAGAACGCGTCGAAGACATGTTCGAGATTTTCCGGCGCGATGCCGATGCCCGTGTCCTCGACCTCGAACACGACGTCGTTCCCCTTGACGAACGCGCGAACGGTCACGCTTCCACTGACCGTGAACTTCACGGCGTTCGAGAGCAGGTTGAGCAGCATCTGGCGCAGCTTGCCTGTGTCGGTTCGCAGCATCAGCGCTGGATCGATGGCCGCGGCCGTGAGCGCAATGTCGCGGTCGCGCGCCAACGGCGCGACGAACGCCACGGCGTCGTCGACGACGCCCTTTGCCACCGTGCGTTCGAGCCGTACCGATTCTCTGCCCGCCTCGACGCGCGCGAAGAGTAGAATCTCGTCGATCAACGCCAGCAGATGTCCGGCGCTCACCTTGATTCGCCCGAGCTGCTGCCGCTGCGTGTCGTTGATGTCGCCGGCAATTCCTTCGGCGAGCAATTCCTCATAGCCGATGATCGCCGTGAGCGGCGTGCGGAGCTCGTGGCTCATCGTCGCGAGGAAGTTGGCCTTCGACTCGTTCGCCATGACCGCGGCCCGGTGCAGCCGCGCGTTGTCGATGGCGACGCCGGCGCGGCGTCCGAGATCCATCGCGAGCGCGAGCGCCGCGTTGTCGTAGTGAACGTTGCGGCGCGAGCTCACCAGCGTGAGCGCGCCGAGCGTCTCGCCGCGCGCCGCGATCGGGACGGTGACCACCGAGTAGATGCCCACCTCGCGAAGAATCTTCAGGTGCTCGGCGTCACGTGCACCGGCGACGAGCATGTCGTCCGTCACGTCGGAGAGGAGCACCGGCTCGCCGGACCGAATCACGGCCGGCGCGCCCGTCGGATCGTCGGCGCTCACGGGATAGCGCGCATTGAGCTCGCGCGCCCACTTGACCTTTTCCGGATCGACGTGGGCGAGCGCCAACTGCCGAATCTCTCCATCGACCAACAGGTCCACGGCGCACCAGTCGGCGAACTTCGGCACGGCAAGCTGCGCGACACTGGCCACCGTGGCTTCGTAGTCGAGCGAGGACGCCAGCACCTTGCTCGCGTCGTCGACCAGCCGGAGCCGTTCCTCGCTTGCCACGGCCGCGTCGCGCGCGTTTTTCGCGTCCTCCATGGCCGTTTCGAGCTCGACGTTCGATTGCTCGAGCTCCTCGGCGATCGCCTGCGCCTCTTCCTGCTGCGACTCGAGCTCGATGGCTTGGTCTTGCAGCGTCACCGCGATCGCCTCGGCGTCGCCGCGAGCCGAGCGCGAGGACGCCGCGAGCGCCGTCAGCAGCGCGCTTCCGGCAAGGAACGCCAGCGCGGATATCACGTCCTCCGCACCCTTGAGGCCGAGCGAGTGCATTGGTGCGAACATGAAGTAGTCGACGAGCAACACGCTCAACAGTGCCGCCGCGGCTCCGCCTCCAATTCCCGCATAGGTCGCCGACACTGCGACGGCTCCGTACAGGAACACGTACACCGCTCGCGTGATGTACGGCTGCAGCGCGAGCGTCAGGGTCATCGCGACCGCGACACTTCCGAGCACGACCGCGGCCCGCCGTATCAAACCGGAGGACGTCCGCACGGCTTTCGGCGCCGCCGGAGTGGAGGGACGTGCGAGAGTGGTCACTGACCTCGTTGATCGCTACGCGGATCGTTACGGGCTGGGTTGCGAGCCAAGTCCATGAGTCTGGCGGGTTACCTTCCCAAAGTCGAGCGTACATAGCGAACTTCGCGCCGCCTGCCGGCCCCTACGAATGCGCCCCCAATGACCGACCAGACCCCCATCCCCCTCCTCGCCGACCTTCGCGCCCTGGCGACTCGCGGCCTCGCCGATAGTCTCGGCATCGAGGTCGTCGAGCTCAATGCGGCCCAGGTTGTCGCGACCATGCCTGTGGATCAGCGAACCCGGCAGCCGTTCGGCATCCTTCACGGAGGCGCGTCGGTCGCCCTCGCCGAAACCGTGGCGTCGCTCGGCGCGACGGCGAACGTGGATCGCACGCAATTCGTCGCGATGGGACTCGAGATCAACGCCAACCACCTGCGCGCGAAGTCGGAGGGCGTCGTGACGGCGACCGCGACGCCGATTCACATCGGCCGCACGACGCAGGTGTGGGACATTCGCATCGTGGACGAAAGCGGCCGGCCGGTTTGTACATCGCGCTGCACGCTGGCCATTCGGCCGCGATCCTGACCGGAACCGGCTAGCGCCGCAGATTCGCCGATCGCTCCCATCGCTCGATCGGCGCGTCGCGATGGCTCTCGACGAACTCGCCGCTTTCGTAGCTGCGCGCCGCCAACGCCTGTCCGCGAAGACGCAACGCGTCCCGTGCATAGTCCGGCGCCAGCAAGAGCGTGGCTTCCGACAGCCGCAACTGCTCGGACAAGGAAAGCTTGACGTCCCCGCTCATCGCTCCGTCGGCTCGTTCCGCGCTGAGACCAGCGGCGCGAACCACGAGATCGCGGACAGCTGGCGATTCGGAGTGAAGCTCGTGGAGCAGACGACCTACGGTAGTGGCTTGCGGCATTTCTCCAGCCTCGATCGACGTTCGGGCTACGGAAGTGTGGCAACTCCCGTGCTCGGATTGAACGTGCTTCCCGCCGGAAGCACATGCACTCGAAGACCCGACGCACCGAGAACGTGCGCGCCAGCCGCGGTCGTTTTGCTCTGCCGAGCGTCATATATCACAATCGCGCTCGCACCAGCAACCTTCCACATTCCGTTGGGCTGCACGATCAGCGCGGTCGATTCGTCGATGCCGGCGCCCAGGTGCGGCGCGCGCTCGATCACGAGGCTCATCAAGCGATTTTGACGCTTCCGTCGCAGAAAGTGCTGATCGACGATCGCGTTCCGAATGAACGCAAAGCCCGTATCCGTCACGATGTTGTCGCGCGCGATCGTCATGTACTGCGCCGTCGTGTCGCGGCGATCGCCGCCGGGGTGACGTTCATCACCGGTGAGCATCACCTCCGACATCACCGCGGCGCCCGCCGACGTACCGCCGATCACCGCACCGGCGGCGTACCGCGCGTGAATCGCCGTCTCGGTCTTCGTTCCGCGAAGCACCTGGTTCAAGCGAACCTGATCGCCGCCGCCGAACCACACCCCCGTCACGCCGTCGAGCAGCCGCGCGATCGAATCGGTGTTCGCTTGCTCGCGCGTGATCCAGATGCTGCGCGCCTCGGCGCCGAGCTTGCGAAGATCCGCGGCTTTCTCTTCCCCGCTCTTCTCGCCGTCGGCACTCGCTTCGGCGAAGACGACGATGCGCGCTCTTCCGCTGCCGCCGGCGAGATCGACGAATTGTTGGACGAGTGCCGGCGACTGCGGTCCACCGCCCACGATCATGAGCGTGCCGCGCGGCGCCTTGGACGATGCTGGCGATTGTGCTTCCGCAGGCAGGACCGCCGACGCGGCGAGAGCCAGGACCGCGACGAATCGAGTAATCATGGATCGAACATATATTACCTCGGAGCGCGCCGCCGAATCTCCGGCAGCACGGAGCGGCCGCGCGCGTCGGCCGGCGGCTGGATCCCGAGCCAGTCGCTCACCGTCGGCGCGATGTCGATCGAGCGCACCATGCCGTACCGATGCGCGACGGCATCGCCGCCGAGCGCGCAGAATGCCGGCTGCATGTCGCGATCGACCGACGGAAAGCCATGCTCGCCCTGCGGAAATGGCATCGGGCTCACAGCCGGCGCGCGCGTCGCCGCACTGGGATAGAAACCAGGCGCGATTCCATAATACAGATCGCCGCCGGCCGGTGGTCCCAATCCAAGCGAATCCCCCGCCGGCGTTCCAGCCCGCCACGTCGCCGTCACGATCGGCCGTCCGGCGCTGTCTCGCGCCGCGCGCAACGCGCGCTCCACGCGGTCGAGCACGGAGGACACCGAGTCCTCCGGAACAATTCCGTTCTTTCGTGTGGCGCGGTTGACCGAGATCCACTTTCCGTCCGTCGCCGCCGCGAGCGTGTGCGCGAGATCGATCTGCCCCGCCGCGTCGAGCGCGAGCAAGCCCGCGTCGTGCAGCACCACGTTCGGCTTGAAGCGCGCCCACGTCGGCCGCATTCCGTGCTCGCCGGTCACGAAGAGCATCGTTCCCGGCGTTTCGGACGCGAGCCGCTTGTACTGCGCGAGCCGTAGATCGACGAGCGCGTACGTACGCGCGAGCATTGCCGCGGCATTCGCGCGCGCGTCCCAGCCCACGCCGGGGCTCGACGGATGTGCGTAGCCGTACCAGGTGTGCAGCGCCTCGTCCGGCTGCGGGAGATAGTCGAGCTCGAGCTGCGGCTTGTAGGTGCGCCATCCCCATTCGGTGCCGAGCATGAACTGCCGCGTCAGCAGCTCTGACGTCTCGAGATACCGAAATTCCGCGGCGCCGTCGCCTCCCTTTGCCGCGATGGGTCCAAGGCGGCCACGCTGCAACAGGAAATCAGATCCGTTGCCCGGCGTGCCGTGAACCGCCGAGTCGTACGACGCCGCGATTTCGGCACGGTTCGCGTGGATCACACGCGTCTCGCTCGCGTACAGTAGGTAGCGCGACAGGTCAGGCGCGAGCTCGAACAGGCGGAAGAAGACGAATGTCCGCCGCCCGCGCGCGAGATCCACGCGCAATGGCGCCGAGAAATAGCGGGCCAATGCGCGTCCGCGAATGGCACTCGTATCCGTCGGTACGAGCCGCGCGACGACGCCTCGCCTCGCGTCGCGGCTCGACGACACCACGACGGCAGCCGCACCGTTTCCACCTACATAAAACAGCGCGTGCAACGAGTCGCCTTCCGCGCCCAACGCCCACGACAGCTCGCGCGGCGCCGGCGTGCCTCGGCCGAGCCTCGGCATTCCGTGCCATCCGCTCGCCACTCGGGAAGGATTGGAGTCCGCGCTGAATGCCGAGGCGTCAGCAATCTTTTCATTGTAGATGTTGATCACGCCAATCTCCGGCCGTCGCAGCGTCGCGGCTGCGCTGGCCCGCGCACGCGCCATCGCCTCCGTGGGAGCATCGACGTCGGGATATCCGGGTGTACCCGGCGACTGCGTGGCCATGTGGCTGAACACGCGCAGCCCTTGCCGCGCCGCGGCGATCCAGATCGGCTCGGCGCGCAGCGCCTCGGCGCTGTAGCCGTCGATCCAATCGAGAATGGTCGTCTGCGGCAACGGCAGCTTGCCGTTCTGCTGCGCGGCGATTCCGTTGACGTTCGCGTATGCGCCCGTGAAGATCGAGGCATGTCCGGTGGGCGTCACGCTTGGGAACGCCGTACGAGACGCCTCGGCGCACGCTCCGGTACTGAACATCGACCAGAGCGCCGGCGACGTGGCAGAGTCGGAGAATTGCCGCATGGGCGGCTCGCTGAATCCGTCGAAGCTGACGAGGATGGCGCGCCGTGCCGGAACCTGTCCGGCGAGCTGAAGGGCGATGGTGCTCGCGAGCACCGCACCGCCGACGAGTGAGAGGATTCGCGCCGACGCGCCCACTGTTCGTTCCATTAGTTATGAATAGTAATGAAGAGCGAAATTTCGCCGGTCGAGCCGCCGTGTGGCAAGCAACGTCCCAGTAACGGCAGCATCGGCACTCGTGTCCGTCGCCCCAACACGTTCGCGCCGCCGAGCGTAGCCACTGTATCCCCCATCCCGTGAGCCAGTTGCGCGAGTCAGCGAGTGAGGCAGGCGGTAGCGACACGGCACCGGCGCACGACGCGAGGCCGATGCTCGGCGATTGGTGGTGGCTTCCGTCGGCCTTCGCCATTCTGGCGCTCCTGCTCCTGCTCGCCGTTCCCGCGGTCGTCGACCGGCGGATCGGCAAGCTGCGCGGCGAGCTCGCCTTGGGAAGCGAGCACGCGCGCGTGTTGGTCAACGACCTCGAGGCGTCGTTCGCCAGTCAGCTTCTGCTGCGCAACAGCGCGCTGGCATCGAAGGAAACGCCTGCATTCGCAACGCGAGGCCATCTCGACGCTGACCAGGCCGACCTGTACAAGGTCGTTCGCGAGACCAGCCCAGACGCGGTGGCGCTCTATAACGATCTGAGCGCGCGGCTCGGTGCCTGGGATGCTGCGACACACTTAGGGGCCGCGCAATCGGCGCAGGACGGTCTCCAGCTACTCGCCTCCGCCGAGCGGCTCGATAGTTATCTCGCGGCGCTGTCGGACACGCAACGGCGAGAGGTGCGGCGGCTCGAGCGATTCTACATCGTGACGCCCGCCATTCTCGCGCCGGTCGCGCTCATCGCGATTTTCATCGTGATGTGGTCGGGCCGCCGTGTGCTTCGCTTTGCGCGGCTGGCCGAGGAGGAGCGACTGCAGGTCGTTCGCGCCGGCGAAGCGCGGGCTGCCCTGCTGCGCGGCGTCACGCACGACGTCAAGAATCCACTAGGCGCCGCCGCGGGCTACGCGCAACTGTTGTCGGAGGGCGTCGTGGGTCCGCTCGCGCCGCCGCAGCTCGAGATGGTGCATCGCATCAACCGGCTCGTGCAGACGGCCGTGCAAACGGTGGCCGACCTGCTCGAGCTCGCGCGGGCCGACGGCGAGCTGCACATCGAGTACGCGTCGACCGATCTCGCGACGATCGCCAAGGAGATCGTCGACGATCATGGCGGCATGGCGCGCGAGCGTGGCATCGCGATGGCCGTCGCGTTGCAACCCACACCGATCGTGACCGATCCCATTCGCGTGCGACAGATCCTCGCGAACCTCGTATCGAATGCGATCAAGTACACGCCGCCGGGCGGTGAGGTGCGCGTGAGCACCGTGCGCGCCGACGGTTCGGCGCGCACGCTCGAGCAAGTCGGCGTCGAAGTGCGCGATACGGGCCCCGGCATTCCGCCCGAGCTGCACGGAAAGGTGTTCGAGGAATTCTTTCGCGTGCGCACCACCGCCGCGGCGACCAACGGCAACGGGCTCGGCCTCGCGATCAGCCGGCGCATTGCGCGGCTGCTCGGCGGCGACGTGACGTTTGCCGACGGCAAACCCGGCGGCGCCGTGTTCACGCTTTGGTTCGGCGCGCCGCGCGGACATTAAGAGGCCACTAAGAGCGCACGTTTCACCCGCGTCGCCCTAAACGATCGAAATCACACGGCGTCTGCCAGAATGCAACGGTGCTGTCTCACGCGACCACGCAGTTCGGAGCGTCTCGTCCACCAACAGCGCCAGTCATTCTTGGTAGAGGAACTGTCTCATGTCGCAGTCGCTCGGAGTTTCGCGTTCAAACGTTTATTCTCTCGCTCGCACAAATCGACGCCGCGCGCTCGCGGCGTGTGCGCTCGTCGCACTTGTCGCACTCGTCGCGTGTGACGACAAGAATTCCACCGGCCCCGCGCCGCTCGCTTCGACGGTCGTGCTCGTCGCTCCCGCACCGCAATCGGCAACCGTCGGCACGGCGCTCGGTGCGCCGATCGTCGTCGTCGTGAACGATCAGAACGGCAATCCGATGAGCGGCGTCGCGCTGTCGTTCACAGTTCCCTCATCGGCCGGGAGCCTGTCCGCCGCGCAAGCGACGACGGACGCGAACGGCCAAGCCTCGGTGACGTGGACGCTCGGCACGGCTGCCGGCGTCGATTCGCTCACGATCAGCGCGGCGAGCCTGCCTGCGCTCAGCGTGGCCGTTACCGCGCTGCCCGACGCACCAGCCGCGATCACGGCGGTCACCGGCGATCAGCAGAGCGGAACCGTCGGCACGTCACTCTCGAGCGCGTTGGCGGTGAAAGTGACCGACAAATACGGTAACCCGGTGCCCAACGTGACGGTGCAGTGGAGCGACGACGCGGGCGGTACCTTCGCGACGGCGACCACGACCACCGACGCGAACGGCATCGCGCACGACATGTACACGCTCGGCACAAACCCGGGGCCCGAGGACATCTCGGCGATCGTCGTGACACCGCAAGGTACGATGCAAACGGTGTTCACGGAGATGGGGTCGTAACCAGCGGGGAGAGATGAGCGGCGAGAGGCGAGAATGCTGTTGGTTCTCGTCTCTCGCCGCTCCTAGCTCACATACAGATCCGCGCGGCTCGGCGGCAACGGCACTCGCCCCGCCGCGTCCTGTTTCGCCAGCAGCGATTGCACGACGCCGATACGTCCAATGTGAAAACCGTGAGCGGACGCCGACATGTAGAGCCGCCAGACGCGGTACACGACGTCGCCTACCGTTGCGCGCGCTTCGTCCTCGTGTTGCTCCAAGCGCCGCACCCAGTTGCGCAGCGTGGCGACGTAATGCTCGCGAAGGCTCTCCACGTCGCGCACCTCGAAGCCCTCTCGCTCGGCGCTCTCGAGGACCGCGGCCGTCGGCACGAGATCGCCGTCGGGAAAGACATATTGGTGAATGAACTGGTCGCGCTTCCACAGCCGCCGCCAGAGTGGATCGAGCAGCGGTCGTTGGCGACCGCGATCGACGCTCACGATACCGTGATTGAGAAACAGTCCCCCGGGTTTGAGCGCGCGGTACGCCGCGGCGAAGTAGTCGGGCAGGCGTTGGATCCCGACATGCTCCACCATGCCGACGCTCGCGATCTTGTCGTAGCGTCCGTCGCCCTCGAGCTCGCGGTAGTCCCGCACCTCGATCGTGACGCACGCCGCGAGCCCTTCGCGTTCGATTCGCGCACGCGCGTACGCCGCCTGCTGCTCGCTGAGCGTGATGCCCGTTGCCCGCGCGCCGTACCGTCGCGCCGCGTGAATGACGAGCGCGCCCCAACCGCATCCGATGTCCAGCAAGTGCTCCCCTGCCCCGAGGCGCAACTTGCGGCAGACATAATCGAGCTTCGCCTCCTGCGCTTCGTCGAGCGTTTCGTCGCCCTGCTCGAAGTAGCCGCACGAGTAGACCATCTGCCGGTCGAGCCAGAGCGCGTAGAAGTCGTTGCCGACGTCGTAGTGAAAGCGCACAGCCTGTGCATCGCGTCGCGACGAGTGTCTGCGGCCAAATCGGAGCAATCGGCGCGCGACGTGCATCCTGCTCGGCGCGGGCGCATCATCGTCGTCTGCCGGCAGCG
This sequence comes from Gemmatimonadota bacterium, assembly GCA_028287235.1. Lineage (GTDB taxonomy): Bacteria > Gemmatimonadota > Gemmatimonadetes > Gemmatimonadales > Gemmatimonadaceae > JAQBQB01. Next base: position 167,255 of record JAQBQB010000006.1, read on the forward strand.
CGAGCACGTGACGGAGCAGCCGAGCCGCGCCGCCGGCCGAACCGATCCGACCGACCGCGACGTCGCCGAGGCTCGCGGCCGCCTCGATATCACCCTCGATGTCGACGTCGCCCAACAAGTACGCCTCGGCGATCGCGAGCTCAGACGGGGGCAGCAACATCCGCCGCAGCGCCGATGGACGACGAATGGCCAACGTGAACGGCGCGTGCCCAGCGGGACGCTCCGTGGTTCCGTCCCAGTAGCGAACGGCGAACCGCCGATCCGGCGGCGAGCCGAAGAGATCGTCGACGACCTGCTGCGCCGCGCGAACCGTCACCGCGCGCGGGTTCGGCGCGCGCGCGTGCGCGCCGCTTTCTTGGCGGCGGCGGAGCGCTGTGACGCGGTCCGGCGCTTCGCGCTCGAGCGCGCCTGCTTGGCGAGCGCGCGCGGCGACGCCGCTGCCTGTCCTTCACGCTGTAGCACACGCTTCACGGCCGTGGACCGACGCCGCGACGGTGTTTTCTTTGCGCCGCCACGCGCCTTTGCCTCATCGCGAGCTGCTTGCTTTCGCGTTCGCTTGGAGGCAGTTCCCTTCTTTGGCGGCGGAAGTCTCACCCCCGCGCGGCGCGCCTTGGACAGTCCGATGGCGATCGCCTGCTTCGCCGACTTGGCGCCGTGTTTTCCCTCGCGAACGTGCTCGATCTCTTCGCGGACGAATTCGCCTGCTTGCGTCGAGGGCGCCTTACCCTCGCGCGCGTCCTTTCGTGCTCGTCTGATCGTTTCGCGCTCGGGCATCGCGACACCTCCCTCGTGCGGCCCGCACCGCGATCTGATGTGACCGGCGAGCGGGACCGATGAGATTGCGTCAACGGCAAGACGTGTGCTGCGGGTATGCCAATGGCACGATTTTCAGCGCCGCGTTGCCGAATCTTGACGTTGAGTAATCGCTGAAATCGGTAGACGAGTCGGCGTACGATTTGCGTCCCTCGGCACTGACTTTTTTTCCGGAGGATTCTTGTGAAATACAGATTGATGCTGACGATGAGCGCAGGAATGCTCGCCGCGGCGTGCGCACGGGGAACGCAGGTTCAGGCCGCCGGAGACGTCGCGCCGATGACGCCGCCGAACTCACGGTATCTGCCGGCGGGCACGACGATGACGGCCCGCTTGAATCAATCGATCGGCACCTCGATGAGCCACGACGGCGACCGCTTTACGCTCACCGTCACCGATCCCGTCATTGCCCAAGATGGATCGATCGCTGTGCCCGCGGGCGCCACGGTCACTGGACACGTGAGCGGTATTCATACGGCGAACCTTCCCGGAGAGCAGTCAGTCATTCGCCTGGCCTTTGATGAGCTGAACGTCAACGGCCGCAGCTATCCGTTCACGGGAAGCGTCGAGAACGTGGTGGTGCAGAACCAGTCGACCAACGCGAGCTCGAGCTCGACGGCGCGCAGCGCGGTAACCGGCGCCGCCGCGGGTGCGGTCCTTGGCGCGATCGTCGGTGGGTTGGAATTGTCCAAGATCCTCGAAGGCGGACTCCTCGGTGCCGCCGCGGGTTCGGTGATCTCGCTCGGCACGGGCAGCACCGAGGCGGTGATTCCCGCGGGGTCGACGATGACCGTTCGCGCCACGCAGCCGGTGCAGTTGCGGTAGCAGTGTTGCGCGGCGTCCGGCGCCGATGGGGGCGCCGGACGCACGTGGTGAGGATGCGTCCGGCTGGCTACATTATGTGTCGTACGAGATGTGCGACTCGGTAGCTCAGCTGGTAGAGCAACGGACTTTTAATCCGTAGGTCATGGGTTCGACCCCCATCCGGGTCATTTGTTGTCACAGAAGGAGTTAGCTCGTTTTCGGTGATGGCGGAGATTTCACCGTCTGACACGCCATTGACACAGTCATTCATTTGTCCACCCGCTGGCTGATGATTTCGGCTTGCGTGCCGGCGACCGCTCGCCGATTGGCCGACCGAGCGTACCGCTCGGACTGCGCGATGTTGGAATGGCCCAGCACGTCCTTGATTTGCGACAACGACCGCCCGGCGTCGTGCGTCCATTGCGCGAGCGCGTGGCGAAGATCGTGGGGCCGAAGCCCGGTGTAGCGCACCGCCGGCACCTCGGTGAGCTGCGGCGTTTTCCCCACCGCGTACCGCTGGCCGCCGCCGTAGCGCTGGCCCGTCTGGAGCTTGATGCGCACGACCTTGACGCCGCCCGTCGGGGCGTAGTGTCCCGCGCCGACCGCGACACACGCGCGGTGCCAATGGCGGAGGAACTGTTGATAGCCGATCGGCGCCGGAATGGACGCGACGATCCACGGCCACATCGACTCGTCCACCGCGGCGTAGCGTCCGCGCTTCGTCTTCGTGTGCCGGCCCGGAATCTTCACCTGGCATGTCGCCGGCATGAGGTCCGCCTCACTCGCGCGAAAGAACTCGGTGCGGTCGCGCATGCCAGTGAGCAGCAGGCCCATCGCGATGGCCTTTGCGTGCGGCGGCAATTGGTCGCGGATCCGCGCGAAGAGCTCGGGCGAGATGTCGGGCACGCGCTCGTCCTCGGGCAGCATCGGCGTCAGCTTGCCGAGCCGCTCGCGGAATTCGTGACGCGCGGAGCCCAAGTATTTCGTGAGGAACGCACGCACCGCGCGCACGACGTGATTCCAGTCGGCCTCACTCTTCGTCCACCCCGCGGCGAGGGCATTCCAATCGAGCGCCTCGAGATGGCTCACGCGCATCGGCGCGGCGGGCCACGGCACGATCGTCTGCCGGCGAAGCGCCTCGAGTGAGACGGTGTACCGCTTCCGCGTCGCCGACGAGCGCCCCATCAACGGCAGCGTGGCCGCGATCGCGCCGGGTACCTCAATGCCCTTCTCCGTCGTCGGCCACAACGGGCGGCCCAGCTTGACCTTGGCCATGATTTTGGTGCCGGTGAGCTCCTGTCGCCGTTCGGCATAGAGCAGCTCGCCCCACGACACGTCCCCCGCAATCAGCGCCTCGATGACGTCGAGTTGTTTGTCCTCGACCAGCCGGTCGAAGATCTCGACGCACTTGTCGTGGTCGCGCTGGTTCGTCACGTCCGGCGTGAGCTGGACATGGCCCAGCCCGAGACGGGTCAGCCGGCGGCGAATGCGGGGGAATGACACCATGCGCTTACCCGGCGCGCTCGAGGTGCGGGAGCGTCACCTCTTTAATGGGAATTCTCAAACGCCGTGACTCGGCGAGAATCTCGACGACGTCGTTCAGATACCAGAAGACGCGCGAGTGGGACATCGGCATCTTGTACGGCATGTGCTCCCGCACCCACCGCGCGCTCACCTGCCGCTTCGTGACACCGTTCTCCTCCACGGTGTAGAAGTGTTCGACGATCGCCTTCGCGTCCACCATGCGGCCGCGTGGCTGTTCGACGGGTGGGTGGTCGGATGGTTCAAGCGTGAGTTTATGCGCCATTACTCCAACCCCTCGGGGAACATGGTCGGCCCGGCCTTCACCACGCCGGTTCCTGCTTTTGCCAAGAGCTCGAGACCGATCAACCATGCGAAGCCGCGCTCGGTCGCACTGGACGACGCGGAGATGTCCGCCTGCTCCGCCAAGTCCGCGCGCGTGATCGGGCCCGGCGCTTTCGGCCAGGCGACGTAGGCGTCGTAGAGCTTCCGCTCCGACCCCTCGCCGAGCAGTCGGCGCCATTCATTGACGTACTCGGCGAGCGTCGGCGGCGATTCCACCAGCGTCGCGGCCGCGCGTCCGGCATCGGTGAGGCGCACCGAACCCGGCGACGGAATCTCGAAGTAGCCTTTGTCTTTGATCAGGGTCGCGAAGTACCGCTCGGTCGCGCTCGACGTCGGTGACATCGGGGCGAGGGCGGCCACCTGCGTCCGCGTCGGCGTCTCGATGTTCACCGAGGCAAGTTTCGCGGCCGCATCAAGCAGCTTCTGCTCGCCACGACTCACGCCCTCGGTCGGTTCGCGCGATGAAAGGATCGGCTGTCCGCGAGGTGGCACGCGACTCGGGACCGTGCGATCGACAGGACGGCGCACTACGCTGACCGACGGCGCGGCAGTCGCCATGTCGACGAGCGATTTCACGGCATCCGACACGTCGTCACACGACTCGATCGTCTTCTGTCCGGCGTCGCGAATCCGATTCAGGGTCAATCCCATGTGCCCGAGGCGCGTGCGAACGTCCGCGTAGGCGAGTTGCGCTCCCTCGATCCGAAGCGCCGTTCGCTCGTCGTCGGAAACGGTCGCTATGGTCTGGCGAGACGCCGCTTTTTTGAGATCCGAAATCTCCTTGTCCTTCGCGGAGATCGTCTTCCGCAACTCCTTCGGGTCGTCCGCTTTCGCCTTCTCGATCGTGGCCGCCATCTGCCGCTGCAGCGCACCGAGATCAACATCGGCGACCGTCTTGGGCTCCGCGCGACGCTCGCCGGACTTCGGGGTGGCGCCAGAATCGAACGTCTCGATCGCTGACACGTGCACGCGCTTGAAAATCCCATCGCTCGTCGGCCAGCCCGGCGACCAGAACCACGCGTCGCCCTGCGGGAGCGAGGGCAGCGAGGCCATGAGCGTGTCGCGCTCCTCGATCGAGCCATGCACGTCGATCCACGCCTGCATCGCCTTTAAGTCCTGCGGGGAGATCGTGCGCAGGGCCACGAGCATCTCGCATTGCGTGAGGACATTCTTGTTGAGAACAGCCGTCCGCTGCGTGATCATCATGCAGCCAATGCCGCGCTGACCGCCGCGGCGGACGATGTCTTCCGCCGCGCCGAGCATGCGCTCCTCGCCATCTTGCGGCTTCTGTGGGGCGATCGCGTCGGCCTCGTCGATGATCATCATCAGCGGCGTGCGTAGCGATTCCTTCGCTTTTAGGCGGTAGAGCGTCTCGAGGAAATCGGCCATGAAGACCGCAACCTCGCGCTTGCGAAGCTGCGACAGGTCGAGCAACACGCTCACGCGCTCCTCCACGACCATCTTCGCGACGATTTCCCCGGCGCCCTTTTCGAGCGGCAGGTCGCCGTGTTCGCCGCCGAGAATGACGACCGGATAGCCGGGGCCCTTTCCGTCGGCCGCAGAGCGGATGCCCCACCAATCGCCCTTGGGATCCGCGATGACGACCTGCTGGCCAGCTTTCAAGAGCTGCTCGGCGAACCGACGCGCCGTGTAGCTCTTGCCGACACGCCGCTTCGCGACGATGCCGATCGCTTGCGTGACGGCGTCGAGCGGAAGCGTGAGGTCGGGGGAAATGCGGAGCTTGGTCATCTCAGTCCCACCGATCGATGCGATAGTCGGTCGCGCGACCGCCGACCGTGACACGGAGCGCGACGTCGATGCGGCCCTGCCCCTTGCGCAAGTCGTAGCCGCACGCTGATGCCTGCTCGCGACCAGAGATCACGGCGGCGTTTGAGAACGCCTCGACCGTCGAGCGAATCGCGCGCAGGTCGTCGCGGAGGTTCTCGGGGAACAGCGCGCACCCGGCATCGCGACTGTCCACGGCTCCGTCGAGCACGAGCACCACGCCGTCGCTGTGCTGCGGCGCCGGCCGGTCTCCCCACAGATTCGGGAACGGAACCACGCCCGTCACCGCACGCCACTTGCCGCCTTCAATTCCCCACTGGCCGGCCGGCGACCCGCGGTGGTACACATACCACGTCACCGGATTGCGTCGGTCCTCGCGGTCCCACCGGATGATCGGCGGCGCGTCGGCGTTGGTCGCGGTCACGAGGGCGATGAACGGGCCAGGGCTCGGCACGAGGAGAGCGATTGCCTCAGCCGTCGGCAACACTGCGCGAGAGAACTTGTCCCAGGTCATCGTCTGCGCGGGCAGATGAAGGCCAGCAACCGCGGACGCGACGTCCTTCGGCGTGAGGTGTGCGAAGACGCCACCAGCATTCGGCGCGCGCGGCGGCGGCGCTGTCGGCTTCCACAGCGTCTCGCACTCGTCGAGGCGCGCGAACCGCCGCTCGAGCGATCGCGCAATCCCGAGCTGCGCGACGATGCGCTCCGCTTCGGCGATGTTGCCAGCGGACGGCGCGGCCGTGGGCCGTTGGTACCGAAGCGGGTGTAGCATCGCCGCGAACTCGGCTCGGAGCGTCTCGTAGCTCTTGCCCGCCGCGATCCCTTCGAGCAGCGGACCGATGACGGATGCCCGCGGATGCGAATACCCTTCCGGCGACGTTGCGACGGCCCGCCACAGGATCGCCGACCGACGGCGCTCGTCCTTGACCTCGGCGCGCGCCGTGTGCAGATCGAGCAGCCACTTCACTGGACCAACGAACTTCTCCGAGCGCGAGAGCGCGTCAGCTTCGAGGATGCGCAGCGCTTCGCGAAGCGCGTCGGCCGAAAACTCTTCGAGCGCGCGTTCGACCGTCGCGACGTTCTCGCGCACCGCCGCGGCCACTTGCCCCGGCGTGCGCAGGCGGTCCCGATGCAGAAGCGCGTCCGGCACCGTCACCGACAGATGCGTCCACGGTCCCGTCGCGGGCGTGCCGAGCACGGGCTCCTTCGAGATGAACACGCCGACGACCGGACGGCGCGACACTTCGAGATACAGCCGCTCGGCGACGTGACGGAACGTCTCAGGCGCGTCCGGCGCTGTGACCGCATGCCAGCAGGCGGCGAACCGAGCGCCGTCGTGGCGGATCACCACGAGCCCGCCGAACCGTTCGACGAACTGGCGGCACGCGGAGCAGTTGTACGTCTGCCGTTCAGCCTCGGGGAACGACTGGAGATACAGCTCCCACAGCCCCTCGGTGTCCACGGTGAACAGCGCACCGACGTTCTCGGCGTGCAGGGCAAACGTATCGGCGACGCCGCGCAGGAACGGCGCATAGTTCGGGTCGTCGGTCGTGGTGCGCGTGGCGGTCGATGTTGCGGCGGTCTTGTTCGACATACGATCCTCTGGTGTTGGTGAAATGGGCGGAGAGGGAGTCGAACCCCCAACCTCGCGGTCCGTAGCCGCGTGCTCTATCCAGTTGAGCTATCCGCCCGTGCTGCCCTGCTGATCGTGCCCGCCGCTCTGCCGCTGGACTGGAAGGAGCATGCGGCGCCGCGTCCGGCCGACGGACACGATCAGTCGTTCAGTCGTCTTCGTATCGCTCTGCTTGCTGCTCCACTGCTCGCTGCTGCACGTCCTTGTCGAACGCTTCGTTCTCGTAGAACCAGTCGGGCGGATGAATCGCGCCGCACTCACATACGATGTCGCCGCTCGCGACTTCCCACTCCGCCGGTTCAGCGGGGTACGAGTGCCACGGCACGTCGCCATACGAGCCGGCCGAACCGTGCGATGTCATCTTGATCTCCACTTCGTTCTGCTCGCCGCACGTGCGGCAATCGAAGGGCACGAGCATCAGCCCTCGGCCTCCACTCCTGCTTCCTTCGCGGCCTGAATCTCCTGCACCGCATCGTCGTCGATCGTCGGTGGCGCGGAGTCCGACCACAGATCGTCCGTCGCGTCGCTCGCCTTCCCGCGCTCGCCAATCGTGCGGTTGTACCGTGCCGCGCGCGCGGCCGCCTCCGCCCGTGACTCGCACGTCTCGCTCTCCGTGCCGCTCGCGATCCAGAAGCGACCGTCGCCATCGTCGTGCGGCATCCACGGCCCAGCGAGCGCCCACGTCTCGATTTCGTCGAGCGTGATGTCGGACGATTGCGCGTAAACGCGGTTGAGCTTCCCGGCGTAGTACTCGGCGTCCTGCTTGTCGGCGAGCGTGATGTCGACGACCTTCGTTTCGCGGTGCATCACTTCCCAGCCGTCGTCCGAGCCCTGCAACACGAACGGTCCAGCCTCGAGCAGCTCGTTCAGGCGGTCGATCGATATTGTCTGGTCGGCGATGACGGTCGGCTCGTCCGGAATCGCGGCGGCGCCAAACTGCGCCGCGACACATGACCCGATCCACGCGATCACGCTGTCGCGCTCTTCCTTTGTCCATGCGCTGATTTGGCCACGCATGATCGAGAACCCAAGGCCATTGATGCTCCCGCGGAGCACCTCGTTCGTGATCGGCGCGCCCGTCGAGAGCTCGAACACCATCCCCGCTTGTGCCTGCTCGCGCTCGGCCATCTCGACTTCGGTGAGCAGCGACAGCTCGAACCGCTCGCCGCGAAGGAACTCCGTCGCTTCCTTCTCCGCCTGGTCGAGCAACCGCCCGATCGTGCCGGTGTCGGCCTCTTTGATCACCGGGGTATTGAAGATCAGCGGCGCGTCGGACTCGTCGAGCTTCTTCTCGCATGTCAGCACGAGCATGCGGCCGTCGCCATCGCGCCCATCCTTGATCGACAGGCCGCGCACGCGCAGCCCGCTGCGATACTCGTCGTCGAATTCCAACAGCGAGAGGACCGTCGGCACGAATGCCGCGAGCGACCCCGGCAAGGCATCGCGCGGCCGTCCGGGTGACGTGAGCGTGTGTTCGATATGGTCGGCGCCGTGCGACGTCGGCCACGTCAACACCACCGTGTCGCCGTCGAACTTGATCTTCCGAAACCGCTGGGTCGCGCTCATGGTCAGACCCCTGCCGGCTCTTCGATTTCGTCGGCCTGCTCCACGGGCACCCCGTCGACTGCGATCACACCACCGTCCTCGAGCAGCACTCCCACTTTGCCATCGGTGGCCACCTTCTCGATCCAGACTTGGTAGCCCTTCTCTTCGGCCATCTGCGCGACGGTGAGCAGGCTCGCCTCGTCGAGCAGCGAGCCATCCTTAATGAGCACGATCTTGAGCTTGGGGTTCGCCGCCATCGCGAGCGCACACGACACCTTGATCTGTTCTGCGCTCGACGCCTGCTCGAACGGCACGCCGTTGAAGAGCACTTCCCCGTCGCCGAAGGACAGTCCGGAGACCGGCATGTTCGCCGCGGCGATCGCGTCCGCTTTCTGCGCCTTGCGCGTATTCATCGCCGCCGTCAACGCGCCTACCTTCTCCTCGGCGTCAGCCAGCTCGCGCTCCGCATCGACGAGCGCGGCCCGCTGGCGCGCCTGGTACTCACGCACCGCGTTCTCCTTCGTCGCCTCGTCGATCTGCTGCCGAAGCGCAGTCACATCGATCGGCTCGCCGAGGTCCGGCGCGTTGGTCAACTGCTCGAGAATGTCGGCGGCCGTCCCCTCGAGCTTCTCCGCCTTGGCCACGAGCCGCGCGGCCTCCTCGCGACACTTGGCCGCCACTTCGAGGGCGGAGGCGCGCTCCGTCGATCGCCGCACGCGGTCGAGCTTTTCCGTCGCGAGATCGGCGTTGTGCTTCCCCGCGTCCTGCATTTGCGTGAGGAGCGCGGATACGTCGATCAACTCCGCCGGGATAGAGTCGTCCAATCCGGCGCGCACCGTTTCCGCCCGTTCGCGGAAGGACTTGATGCGGTGCCCCCACTGGGTGCGCAGCTCGAAATCGCGGGCGTTCAACCCGTCGAGCGCGTCGATGTCCACGTCCAGCTTGACGACGCCGCGCAACGTCTCGAGTTGGTCCTTCGGCTTCGCGCGTGAGAACGCGAGCGGATCGAAGGTGAGCTCGCCCAGGAGATCGTCGAGCAAGCGCTGCGGCGACGGGAAGCGTGCGCCGCTCTGGGCCTCGACGATGACGCTGGTGCTCCCTTCGGCGGTGAATTTCCGCGTGACGCGGATCTCGCCGAGATTGAGCTTGATGACGGCGCTCTGCTTCCCGTTGCGCACGGGCTTCGACGTCACGTGCTTTGTGCCGGCGAGCGCCCAAAAGAGCGCGTCGAGCACGCTCGACTTCCCCGAGCCGTTCGGCCCCGTGATCTGAACAACCGACCCGGTCGGGACAATGGTCACCGCGCGGAGTTTTTTCACGTTCTGTGCTTCGAGTCCGATGATGTGCATGGTCGTTCCTTGTCAGTCGTGGTGGTGGCGTGCAGTTCGGGGGCAGGCGCGGGTCAGTAGTACGGGCACTCGGTTTCGTGCTTCCCGTCCTTGCCGCCGCAAGCCTCGCAGACGCTGCCCGACCTCTGGGTGTCAGCGTCGTTCGCCGCGTCCGGCGCGGGTGCGGCTGGGCCATCGTCCGAGCCGTTTTTCAAATGCTTCGCGAGCGACTCACGGAGTGCGTTCGTTCCCGTGCCGGACTTCGCTTCGCTCACGACGATGGCCTCGACGGTCTCCGCGGTGTCGAGAATGTCCGACACGCCGCCCACCTCGCCCGTCTCGGCGCGATTGTCCAATTCGACGGCGGCGGCTAGCTCGGGCGACAGTGGCAGATACTTGACGAGGCGCTTCACGACCGTCTTGCGGCCCATCTCGGCGTAGTCGGACACCCACGGTCCGCTGCCACTCGCTTTGCTGCGTGCGCGAATCGCGTCTACCTCGGCCTTCGACATGACTTCGAACTGCCGCACGTTGCCCGGGAGCAACGCCGTCGCGTAGAACGCGATGATGTTCTTGTACTCGCGGTCGGCGCTCAGCCTTGGGCTGTGCACGATGCGCGGGTCGGTGCCCTGCTCGACCGCGAACACGTCGGAATCGTAGACGACGCGCGCATCGACCAAGAGGATGCCGCCGCTCCGTCTCGCCAGGTCGATGAGCCCGCGGTACCCCGGGATCAACTGGCACTCGTAGACCCCGCGGTTCTTGAACGGCACAAGGTACGCGCTACCGAGCGGCGAATTCACTTCGAGGCCCAGCTGCGCTGCCTGCATCACGGACTGCAGGATGGAGCTCGGCGTACACTCCAAGAGCAACGGCGTGCGCGACGTCGCGAGCAGCGCAATCTTGATGAGCTTCTCGGCGTTGATGTGCCGCGGCATCACCGCTTGGAGCGATGGCGTGGCCTTCGTGAGAAGATCCTTCAGCGTCTTTTGTGCGGGGGCAACTGCTAGGGAGGTACCCATCGATCACTCCTTGGGGAACGTCGGCAAGAACTTCCTCGCCTGCGGGGTCGAATACTTCGCGATCAGGTCGGCCGGCGCGTTGAGCGCCATGGCCACCTCTTTCCACTTCGTGGTCACGCCATCGGGCGCCTTCCACGTCACGCGTCCGGAGCGGCCGACGATGCCGGCGTCCGAACCGATCACCGCCATGAGTTGGTGCTTGAGCACTTCCTCATTCGCCTCGAGCACCTTGACGGCCTCTCGAACGCTGCGCAGCTCTGAGATGAGCTTGTCCTCCTCGCGCGTGGCGTCGCGCAGCACGTCGCCATGCGTGGCGAACTTCGCCTTGAGGTACTCGGCGGTCTGCGGCCCGGCGCCGATCTCAGGTTCGACGCCTCCGACGATGTGCCGCGTCCAAAATTCGCGGCACTGATCGAGCACGGCCGAGCCGACTTCCATGTCGAGCGACAGGTGGTACATCCGGAAATCACTCTTCCCGAACAACACCGCGACCTTCGCTTCACGCAGGCCCGTCACGAGCAACTGCCAATACACCTGCGCGCTGATGTCCGTCGGCACCTGGTCGGTTCCCGAGACGCCCCAGTGCACGGACTGCCGGTCCGACTTGTTCTTGATTTCGAGGACGTGCGAGACGCCGTCGAGCATGAACAGGCCGTCGGGCGTTGCCGACATCCACGAGTCGATCGGATGGACGAGCGAGCCCGGCATGTCGATCTCGACGCCGAGCGTATCGGCAACCTTCTGGCGAATCGCCGGCTCGACACGCAGCCCCCACTCGGTGTGCTCGTTGCCCGCGAAGGGCGGCACGAGACCACGCTTTGACAGCCAGATGTCGTGCGGGCTCTTGTAGCGGTCGAGGCCCAAGACGGCGGGGACTTCCGAGGCGCCCAACGTTTTCCGGCGATCCTCGAGCTGTTCGTCGCTGAACGAGATGCCGGCGACGTGATGGACTGAGGCGGTCATGTGGCACCGTCCGCGTCCTTTTTGCCGACGGCGATCATCCGGTCGAGGAGGTTAAGCGCACCGCGCTGAATATCCGAGACCGTAGGTGCC